>URGA01000043.1 GCA_900547275.1 uncultured Oscillospiraceae bacterium
TCATGGCCGCCGCCGAGACCTGCGCCTCTCTGGCGTCCTACAGCGTCGATTTCGTCGATGAATATAATTGCGGGCGATTTCTTTTTCGCCTGTTCAAACAGGTCGCGGACACGGCTTGCGCCTACGCCGACATACATTTCAACAAAGTCTGAACCTGAAATTGAAAGGAAGGGAGCACCTGCTTCACCTGCAACTGCGCGGGCAAGCAAAGTTTTACCTGTACCGGGAGGGCCTACAAGCAGAACACCTTTTGGAATTCTGGCGCCGAGTTCGGTAAACTTCTCCGGAGCTTTAAGAAATTCTACAAGTTCTGAAAGTTCTTCTTTCTCCTCGTCGCAGCCGGCAACATCGGCAAATGTTGTTGTACGCTTTTCATCCTCAACAAGACTTTTTGTGCGAATTTTGCCGAAGCCAAGCGTCTTGTTGGTGTCGTTCATCATTGCGGCGTTCATCTTCTTAAACGCGTAGAAACCAAGCCCAACAAGCACAACCAGCATAAGCAGTGAGGGAAGCATGCTTGTTATCCAGCTTCCGGACGTGCCTTTTTTATAATTGTAAGTAATCTTTTTAGAATCGTCCTTCTGGGCGGCATTATACTCGTCAACATCCTCGCGGATATCGTCAAGAAAATACGCCACATTCGGAACAGAATAACGCTGTTCTTTATCAGGTTTAGCGAATGTAGTGTAGGTCAGCGCGCCACTGGAAAGATCAAGTTCAAAATCCTTGATTTCGTTTTTATCAAACATTTCAACAATCTGGGAATACTTCATTGAAGTATCTGTTGAATTAACAGATAAAAACCAAACGGCAGCTATAAGCAAAACAGGAATAAGAATATAGAAAATAATTGATTTCCAGTTTTTTGCCATATTGTTCATACGTGTTTATCCTCCGTAAGAGTTGTAACATAATAAATGCGCTTTGTTGAACTGTCAGGGACAACGCGCTCGTCACAGCAGCAGCCGATTACTCCGATAATACCGTCTTCGTCTGTTACCACAATATTATCCCTGCGGTGCTCAACGGGTATACGATACTCATTGAACAGTTTTTTTAATGTTTTTGTGCATCCTCTGCCGGCAGGAGATATTCTGTCTCCTTCGGCTCTGGGTCTAAACGCAACATTGCCATTAATTTTATCACAATCGCAATAAAAATCAATTTGTATTTCAGATAATTCACGAATAGTTAAAAATTCATTAACAGAAACTGTCTTACCTGAGTAATTATATGTTCTGGCGGCGTCTGTTTCTCCAATTTCTTTTATTGAAAGAAAACAGCCGTCGGAAACGGCGCATTTACCGCCCGGAAGCTGAACTCTGCCTTTTTCAAAAACAAGACGAACAACTTCTGAAAGATGAAAATGGTCAGGTGCAACGCCGTGTTTTACCATATATTCCCCTGCCGCTCTTTTAACTTCGCTCTTTGTAAAAGTCTTTAACTTTTCGCAATCAAGTCCCTGAGGTTTCTCGGAGAGAGACAGAGCGAAAGAAGCGCCTGAAACAAGAGAAGCCTCGTCGTCCATAGCGTCGCTGATAAATCTTGCAACAGCCGTCTCAAACGACGGGTTGAGTTTTTTACACTCGGGAATAATTATTTTTCTTATATAATTTCTTGTGTATTCTGTATCTTCATTAGTGCTGTCACAGCGGTATTCAATACCCATTTCTGAACATGCGCTTCTTATATCTTCAGAAGATACTTCAATAAGCGGGCGTATAATTTTGCCTCTTACAGGCGGTATTCCGCACATTCCTTTAAGGGATGTGCCCCTTATGAAACGAAACAAAACCGTTTCCGCGTTATCTGACAGATTATGTGCAGTGGCAATCTTGTCGCAGGGTATTTGCGAAAAGAAATCATAGCGCACTTTCCGGGCATATTCCTCAACGCCTGCTCCAGCTTTTTCAGCCTCGGCAGGCACGTCTGCAACTTTTATATAAAAAGGGATTTCTCGCGTCTTGCAAAAGCGCTCAACAAATCTTGCGTCTTCCTTAGATTCTTCCCCTCGAATTCCGTGCTCAACATGAGCGACGGCAATGTTCAAATTCAATTCATCTTTAACCGACAGCAGGAAATTTAGCAATAACATTGAATCTGCTCCGCCGGACACAGCCGCAAGGACTGTATCTCCTCTGCTTATCATGTTATACTTTTCCGCTGTCTGCCTTACGGCTGAATACAGATTATCCGTCATAGCTTACTTTATCAACAGCACGGAAACGTGTGAACTCCTTATCAAACGTCATTTCAATCGTTGCGGTTGCACCGTGACGGTTCTTAGCAACAATAAGTTCTGTATGGTTTTCGTCCACATCGTCCTGCTTGTCCTCGTCGAGTTCGCTTTTATAGTATTCCTCACGGTACAGGAACATAACAATATCAGCGTCCTGCTCAATTGAACCGGATTCACGCAGGTCTGACAGCTGAGGCTTATGGTTTTTGCCTCGTCCCTCCGTACTTCGTGCAAGCTGGGCGCAGCAGATAACCGGGATGTTAAGGTCTTTTGCCAGCATTTTAAGCTGTCTTGTGATTTCAGAAACTTCCTGAACACGATTTTCTTTTCTTGTTGAAGGTTTAACGAGTCCGAGATAGTCTATCATAATAATGTCTACGTCTTTCATTCTGCGTATTCTTGATTTTATCTCAGGAACTGTAATTGTGGAAGTATCGTCAAGATAAAGTTCAACGTCTGTAAACTGCCCTGCGGCATTGCCGAGACGGCGCCATTCGTCGTCGTCAAGCTCGCCTGTACGCAGTTTTGTGCTGGGAACGCCTGCTTGTGAAGCAAGAAGACGCTCCGCAAGCTGTTCTTTAGTCATTTCAAGACTGAAGAAAACACATTTCTTCTTTGCCTTCATTGTAACATTTGAAGCCAGGTTAAGCGCAAAGGAGGTTTTACCCATCGCAGGACGTGCGCCGATAAGGATAAAGTCTGATCTGTTAAGACCTGTAATACACTTATCAAGCGTGCCGAAACCTGTTGGAATTCCCTTGTATTTATCTTTGTCCTCGCCGGTAAGTTTGCCAAGACGGTCGTAAACGCCGTTTACAATTATCTCACTTACTTTCGTAGGACCGTTTGTATCTTTTCCCTGGCGAATATCATAAATCTTCTGCTCGGCGGAATCAAGAATGGCAGAGGCGTCGCCCTCTCCGCTTGAAGCCTGTTCGGTAATCTCACGGGCAACACGAATAAGGGAGCGAAGATAGAACTGCTCCTTAACGATTTTAGCATAATTGACTACGTTTGCCGTAGAAGGAACGCTGTTTGCCAGCTGAAGCAGGTAGTCTCTTCCTCCCGCCTCGTCGTAATGGCCTTCCTTAGCAAGAACGTCCGCAATAAGCACAGGGTCAATCTGCGCCTGGGACGAAGTATACATGGAAAGCATTGCGCCGAAAATAGCGCGGTGCTGGGGCAGGTAAAAACTTTCAGCCTTAAGATGCTGAATTACTTCCTCCATGCACGAAGAGTCAAGCAGAATACTGCCGAGAACGCTCTGCTCCGCTTCAAGATTATACGGCATTGAAACGCCGCTTGTGATTAAAGTGCTGTCTGCCATTATAATTCACCGTTAAAATTCATCACGCTTCCGCAACCTGAATGTAAACAGTAGCGGAAATACCCTGGTATACTTTAATTTCAGCTTTTACAGTGCCGAAACTCTTAATATCTTCCATAACGATTTTACGCTTGTCAACGTCAATACCGGCGCTCTTTTTGATCTCTGCGGCAACATCCTTTGATGTTACAGAGCCAAAAAGTTTTCCGTTTGCTCCCGCTTTTGCGGTAAATTTAAACGTTTTGCCCTCAAGCTGTTTAGCCGCTTCCTGGGCTGCTTTTATCTCTTCTGCTTTATGGAATTTCTTTGCAGATTCCTTGTTGTTAAATTCGTTCATTGCTGTGGCGTTTGCCTCTACAGCAAGACCCTTCGGGAAAAGATAATTTCTTGCGTAACCGTCTGACGCATTTACAAGATCTCCCTTTTTACCGAGAGATTTAACGTCCTGTTTGAGTATTACTTTCATTGTTATTCTCCTATATTTCCATTAGAATGGGCAGTATCATCGGACTGCGTTTTGTCTTTTCATACATAAGGTGGGATACTTCGTCGCGCAGTTTCTGCTTAACTGTATTCCAATCGTGAGCTCTTGTATCATAATAATCATAAATTACATGACACGCAAGGTCTCGCGCCTTATTCATAAGGTCCTCGTTTTCACGGACATAAACAAATCCGCGAGACACAACATCAGGACCGCTTACAACTTCTCCGCTGGCTGAATCAATCGTTGCAACGATAATTATAATACCATCCTGAGAAAGATGTTTTCTGTCGTTAAGAACAATATTTCCTACATCGCCGACGCCGATACCGTCAACGTATATATCTCCTGCGGGAACTGAATCTGTCTTCGCTATTGACGACTTGCTCAAAGTGATCTTGTCGCCGATATCTCCGATATAAATGTTTTTTGGATCAATACCCATTGAAACCGCAAGATTAGCGTGCTTTTGCAGGTGCTTCTGCTCGCCGTGAACAGGAATAAAGTACTTCGGTCTAACAAGGCCCATCATAAGTTTGAGATCTTCCTGGCAGGCGTGACCGCTGACATGGACTTCATACATTTTTTCATATATTACGTCAACGCCGCGTCTCATAAGCTCGTTTACAACGTTGCCCACCATTTTTTCATTTCCGGGAATAGGCGTAGCCGAAATAATAACGTAATCATTAGGCCCGATATTGACCTTACGATGTTCGCCGAAAGCAATCCTCGTAAGAGCAGACATCGGCTCGCCCTGAGAACCGGTTGTAATAATAACAAGTTTATCGTCGGGATAATTCTTGATAGTATCAATGCTGACAAGAATATTTTCAGGAACATTGAGATAACCGAGATCCTGACCTACCTGAACTAGATTTTCAAGGCTTCTGCCGACAACGGCAACCTTTCTTCCTCTTGACTGGGCAACATCAATAATCTGCTGAACACGGTGAATATTTGAAGCGAAAGTAGCAACAACTATTCTCTTGTTCTTTGCTTTTCTGAACAGCTGCTCGAAACTTTCTCCTACCGTCTTTTCACTCATTGTATAGCCGGGACGTTCCGCGTTTGTTGAATCTGACAAAAGAGCAAGAACACCTTTTTTGCCGTATTCCGCAAAGCGGGTAAGATCGATCATATCACCGTCAACGGGAGTTGTATCTATCTTGAAGTCACCCGTCTGGATAATAACGCCTGCAGGACATTTTACAGCAATTCCCACAGCGTCAGGGATAGAGTGATTAACGTGGATAAATTCGATATTAAATGCACCGAGAGTAATATTGTCTCTTGGCTTTATCTCGACAAGCTTTGTTCTGTTGAGTAATCCGTGCTCACGAAGTTTGCCCTCAATAAGACCAATCGTCAGCTTAGTTGAATAAATCGGCACATTAACTTTTTTTAGCAGATAAGCAAGTCCGCCGATATGGTCCTCGTGGCCGTGAGTAACGATTACACCCTTAATTTTATCAGCGTTACTCTCAACGTAACTGAAATCAGGGATAACCAGGTCAACACCCGGAAGATCCGCTGTCGGAAAAGAAAGACCGCAGTCAACGATAAACATATCGTCTTTATACTGATATACGGTCATATTTTTACCAATTTCGTTCATTCCGCCCAGAAAGGCAATGCTTACGGACTCCTCCGGTTTTCTTGCTCTGGCGGCGCCTTTTTTAGCAGGTCTGCGGTATGTGTATCGTCTGCGGGAATTCCGTTTTCCGGCAGATTCAGTACCTTCAGACTTATTCTGATTTATCATTCTGTTGATTCCTCCTATAATAATAAATTTTCTCCGTCCAACATAAATTACAATATATAATAGATTAAAAACGATTGATTGTCAAGTCGAACAGACCGACCTTCCATATTGATTATTACCTCTTTTCATGCTAAAATATTCCCGCGAGGTATAACAAAATGAAGAAAGTAGAAATCTATACTGACGGCGCCTGTTCAGGCAATCCCGGCAAGGGCGGATGGGGCGCTGTTCTTGTTTACAAAAACAACGAAAAGGAAATCAGCGGTTACGATGAAAGCACAACAAATAACCGCATGGAGCTGACAGCGGTAATTGAAGCGCTCTCAAGCCTTAAAGAGCCCTGCGAGGTTCTTCTCACCACCGATTCAAAATACGTTTGTGACGCCGTAACAAAGGGCTGGGTTTATTCATGGAAGAAAAACGGCTGGCGCAAGGCGGACAAAAAGCCTGCCCTAAACGTTGATCTTTGGGAAAAACTTCTGCCTCTGCTGGAAAAGCACAGCGTAGAATGGAACTGGGTAAAAGGCCACGCAGGCCATCCCTATAACGAAAGGTGCGACGCACTCGCTGTTGAAGAATATCAGCGACGTTAAAAAAATGAAAACGGAGATGATAAAATGAACGACTGGAATCCAGAACAATACATAAAATTCATCAACGAAAGAACTCAACCGTCAATAGATCTTGCTAATCGCATTGAAGTTGATGAGCCAAATTCGATAATAGATATAGGATGCGGTCCGGGGAACAGTACTGCCGTGCTTGCTAAGAAATTTCCCAGCGCTCATATTATAGGCGCGGACAACTCAAAAAACATGGTGGAAAAAGCAAAATACCAATATCCCGCTCTTGATTTTATTTTATTTGACGCTGAAAATGATTTTCCGGAACTGAAAGAAAAATTTGACGTAGTCTTTTCAAATGCCTGCATCCAATGGGTTGCAAACCACAGAAAACTGCTTACAGACATGATGTCTGTATTAAAAGACAACGGAATAATGGCAGTTCAAATTCCAATGAACAGCAAAGAACCTATCCACCAAATTATTAACGATATTGCTGAAAGCGACAAATGGAAAGGAAAATTTTCTGAAAAGCGGGTATTCTACACACTCGCCCAAAGCGAATACTACGATCTTCTTTCTGAAATCTCCTCTGACTTTACAATGTGGGAAACAATTTATTTTCACAGAATGCCGTCTCACGAAAGTATAATCGAATGGTACCGAAGTACAGGTCTGCGTCCATACCTCAACAAGCTTTCGAAACAAGACGCAAAAGATTTTGAGAAAGATATTTATGAAGAATTAGTCAAAGCATACCCGGTTCAAAAAAACGGGGAAATAATATTCAGATTTCCAAGACTATTCTTTACAGCAATAAAATAATGAAAACAAAAAGCGCACACATGAATTTCTTTCATGTGTGCGCATATTTTTTATACCTGTTCTGCGTGAACAGTTGATTTAATGGGAATGTGACGCTCGATTGCCGCCGTAAGAGACGGAGATAAAGCGATGGCCTCAAGATAATCGTCAAAATTATCATACAGGTCCGAACAGATTGTATCGCTGAGATTTTCTAATTCGCCCTCAGGCGGATAATAGAAAGAAATTGTCAACTGATAAATTCCGTTTCTTGCGTAAAGCTGTCTGGTAAAAATGAGCTCAAACATTTCCTCGCAGGCAGAATTGAAAATACCGGATTCAAATCTGTAAAGATTATTATCTACAATTCGGTATGTACTGATACTTTTGAGGAATTTAACCAGATTTTCTTTTGAAGGCCTGTCATAATCAAGATCTGCTTCTTCGGCACAGAGAGATGTTATTGACTCCAGCGTTTCAGCCAAGCCTGACTCAGTGCTTTCGGTATAATCGGTATAAACGCACTCTACGTGGCTGAAGCAGACTGTAAAATAATATAACTCTCCGCTTTCATCAGTCAGAAGAGCAGAAAGGACAAAGCCGCCTGCCCCGACGCCGACTTCCTCATGGAGCCAAATCTTGCCGGCGGGGTCGCATTCCTCCTCTGTTATATCTGCATCGTAAAGATAAAGTCTTTCGATATCAGAAAAGCCCTGTGAGTTGTCAAACTCAATTACAAGAGCGTCCCTGTCTCTGCTCACGCTCTTAATAATATTGTTGTGAAAAGTGATACGAAGGCAGTCAGGAAGTTTGCCCTCTATTTTTGAGAGCTTCTTCTGGTATTCAATCATAGTTGTATCACGTTTTTTTCTGCGATGATGCTTTGATTTTTCGGCGCTTCCCTGTTGTTCCTGAAGAGACGCCGTATACCATTCTTTTGTAAAATACTCCATTGTGTCTCCTTAGCTTTTCAACCTGTTATACTAAATTATATAAAGTTCCCCTTAGGAATAATACCAATTCCAAAGCCCAGTCTGCTGCCGGAAGCAATATATTTCTTCGCGTTCCTTTGCAGTGACGTTTCTTCCGGATAAAATCGGCTTAGAAGTCTTCTTTTGCCGAATATTCGCTGGATAGCCTGGGCGTCTATCGGCGCGGAGTAAACGATATCAAACAAATCCATAAATTTTATGATATTTGAATTTGAGCTCATAAACTCCCTGTTTTTATCATAAAGAAGCCAGCTTTCACAGAAGAAATAGTCAAACTTGAATTCCGGGAAATACTCACTGAAAAAAGGTACAGCGTTTTTCAGCGACTGACGGCACTTTTCAATATCCAACTTTTCACCCTGGGGAATATGAACGTTCAGCACAGAAGCCGAACTGCCGAGAGGTAATGATTTTATAAAATCAGCTGTTTTAGGCACTCTGTACATTTGGAACTGAAGTCTTCCAATTCTAAAAAGTTCCAGTGAAATATGGTTCTTTATCCAGGAAGTATTATGAAGTCCCTTGTTGCCGTTATTTGAGCACCAAATACCTATGTCGCTCATCGTGTCTCTGAAAACACCGTCCGGTATTCCCTTTTCGCGGTAACGCTCACTGGCGTCTTTCGCCAGCAGTAAAGTTACCGCAAGGCTCATCTTATCATCCAAAAGCCGAATGTTGCCGTAGTTATCACGGCATCGCCTGTAATTTTTCAAAATACCGAACTCGTTTTTTTCGGCGAGTTCGGTAATTGAATTCTCCAGTGAAGGCACTATCCCAAAATCAGCCATACTGCCGAAATCAATCATTGCCGGCCTCAGTAGTCGCTGCTTTTTCAGTAGTCTTTTTCTCAGTCGCTTTAGTTGCGGACGTTGTTTTTGCAGTTGTTTTTTCGTACTTAGAAGTAAGACCCGAAGAAACGATATGGGTTACTTCGTAGCTGATTTGATAATCCGCAAGAAGCGGCAGAATTTCATAGTTGAGGAAATTACTGTCTGCGTTTTCATCCTGAACGGTAAATTTAGTTCCCGGATCAAGATATTTAATTTCTCTCGTCAGACCCTCTATTCCGTCTACTTCTGACCCTTCAAAGAAAATATAAGTTCCTTTTACAGTAATAATTCCTTCAAATTTATTTACCTGCTGTGTAGTGTAAGACTTTCGGGTAGTTTCCTCAGTTGTTGTTTCCTTATGGATGCCAAAATCGTATGTACCGGTAAAATAAAGAGCAGAGCAGACCGCAACGGCAGCAACTATAATCAGCAGGAAGATATAACCGCCTTTACCCGATTTTTTCTTCTTTTTAAAGCGATGACGTTCGATGGTGGGCGCGTCAAGCTCGTCTTCCGTATGGGTAGCCGTCATTCCGTTTACATCCTGAACAGGCTGATAGGAAGCGTCGCTTTCCTTATGCACAACCAGCGGGCTGTCAAGCTGCAGGTCATTTTTCTCGTTATCCATTATTTCTCCTTAATCTCCGCTACGTATTTATCGATTTTTTCTGCAATATAGCGTACGTCTTCTTTTTCTACAGGCAGGAACGGCATTCTCGGCTGACCGAGATCAAGTCCATAGCGGATGCTCATTCCCTGCTTAGCCGCACCGTAAAGAGAAGCGGCAGACAGAAGATCGAAAATGATTTCGTTTACCTTTGTCTGAAGCTGTCTTGCTTCTTTAATTTGGTAGTTATTGATAAGGCGGTCAAGTTCAACAAAAAGTTCCGGCATACAACCGTATGTACCGCCGATACCTGCGTCAGCGCCCATAAGACGGCCGCCGAGGAACTGTTCGTCTGAGCCGTTGAAGATTACAAAATCTCCGCCAACTGCCGTTCTGTAACGTTCCATTTCAAAAACGGGTTCAGCTGAGTTCTTAACACCGATAACCTTGGGATTTTTGGACATTTTCATCAGAAGTCCGTTTGTAAGATCGTAACCGGTAAGCTGAGGAATATTATAAATAATGAACGGGAGATCGGTTGCGTCAATAATAGCATTCCAGTGCATCTCAATAGATGCTTCGGGAATATGATAATATACGCTTGGAACAGCAGAAACTGCGTCAACGCCGATTGAAGCGCAGTGCTTTGCAAGTTCGATGCTCTCTTTTGTTGAAGCACAGCCGACATGAACGATAACGGTAAAGTCATCTCCCGCAGCTTCGTTTACAGCTTCGGCAATCTGCTTTCTTTCTTCCATTGAAAGAAGGAAACCTTCGCCTGTTGAACCGCAGGCATAAACGCCCTTTACTCCGCGCTCTTTATAGATGCGGACAAGCTGTTTCATCTTTTCAAGATCCACGTTGTCGTTTTCATCATAAATAGCGTTCAGCGCGCAGAAAACTCCGCGGAATTTTGTCAAATCTCTCATAATGTACACTCCTATTGCATAAATTCAAATGGATTATATATGCATATTACCATAAAAAAAACAATTTTTCAATGAATATCATATTGAAATCGTATTTTTTTGTTGCTATAATGAACATATGACGAATTCAGAAATATTAAACAAAATCAAAGGCGGTTTGATTGTTTCCTGTCAAGCTTTGCCGACCGAGCCATTGTATGATAGCTACATAATGAGCAAAATGGCTTATGCCGCATCCCTCGGCGGTGCTGTGGGAATAAGGGCAAATACTGTGGTCGACATAAAAGCGATCAAGGAAAAAGTGGACTTGCCGGTTATAGGAATCATTAAGGCTGAATATAATGACAGTGAAGTCTATATCACGCCTACAATGAAAGAGGTTGACGACCTGGTTGACGCAGGCTGCGAAATCATTGCGCTTGACGCCACCAAGAGACTGCGCCCGGGCGGTATTTCATTTACCGATTTCTTCAAAGAGGTAAGAGAAAAATACCCGAACCAGCTCTTCATGGCTGACACAAGCTGCTTTGAAGAAGGCAAACTTGCGCTTGAACTGGGAATGGACCTTTTGGGAACTACCATGAGCAGTTATACGCCTTACACTAAAGGTACTCCTCTGCCCGATTATCCGCTTATGAAAAAATATGTGGATCTCGGAGCGACAGTTATCGCTGAGGGCGGCATCTGGTCTCCCGAACAGTTGACGAAAGCGTTCGACTGCGGTGTTCACGCGGCCGTTGTGGGCACGGCTATTACCCGCCCCATGGACATCACAAAGCGATTTGTAAAAGCACTGGAGGAACACAAAAAATGAGAATACTCACTTTTGACATCGGCGGAACGAATATAAAGTACGGTCTGTGCAACGAAAAGTTTGAACTTTCAGACCTTCACACAATTCCCACCGAAGCATCAAAAGGCGGCCAGTATATCATTGAAAAAGTCATTGATATCATTGAGACCTACACCGATATTGACCGTGTGGCAATTTCCACTGCAGGTCAGGTTGACAGTGAAAACGGTATCGTGGTTTACGCCACAGGCAACATTCCGTATTATACCGGTATGATGGTTAAGAAAACCATAGAGAATAAAACCGGTATTACTACCTATGTTGAAAACGACGTTAACGCGGCGGCTCTGGGCGAAGCAAAATTCGGTGCCGGAGTCGGAAAAAGCGATTTCATCTGTCTGACATACGGAACAGGTATCGGCGGCGCCATTTATCTCAACAATAGTCTCTATAAAGGCTCTGCTTCTTCTGCGGCGGAATTCGGTCACATGATCACCCACGCCGGCGGAATAGAATGCACCTGCGGCGGAAAAGGATGCTATGAACGTTATGCATCTACCCGCGCTCTTATTGAAGCGGTAAACGCAGTTTCAGACGAACCGCTCAACGCATTCACTATTTTTGAAAAGAAGAATATGAACAACCCTAAAATCAGAGCAGTTGTTGACAACTGGATTGACGAAATGATTATCGGTCTCATCAATCTTGTTTACATATTTAATCCCCCGCTGGTAATTCTCGGCGGCGGAATTATGAATGAAGATTATGTTATCGATCTGATTGACAGAAAAATTTACAAACAGCTTATGGAAAACTTTGCGAACGTTAACATTGTTCGCTCCAAGCTGGGCAACACCGCCGGAATGATGGGCGTTGCTTACGAAGCCTCAAAACTTTAATTAAATAAAACAAATAACCCTGTGATTAACCTAAACGGAAAATCACAGGGCTTTTTTTATTGCAAACAAAAATGACGCTCGCTTTGGGCGTCCGTATATTATTCGTGTTTAAGCATTTCTTTGAGTGAAGCAACTGAAAGGCAATTGGCTTCCTTAAGAAGTTTGCGGTAACGCTCCATATTAACGTCTGAGTGTTCCGTCTCTTTACTCCAGAGGTGCATCGTCCAGCTGTCGCTTCCGAGCCACGAACGAATAAGCACTCCAACAGCCGCCATCTTTCCCACAGAAAGCACGTCGCAATCGTAAACAGCATTAAGAAAATAGCGGTAAATGAAATACGCGGCTATATTCTCTCCTATTGTATCGCTTATTATCTTATGCCGGCGGCAGGAAGCGATTTTTTTGGTCCACTGAGGGTTTATTCTTTCAGGATTGTCAAACACCTGCTGAAACTCAATGTTTACGTTTTCGCTGTGGTCATCGCCGATTTCACGCTGAAGTTCAAGGCAGAAATCAAGCAGCCGGCACATTCTTTCTCCCAGCGGAAGTTCTTCGCTTCTTATAATCTCAAAAGCCTTTTCTCTGGCTTTTTTCAGTTTATAGTAAAGTTCGCCGTCAATATCGTTTAGCGACGGAGGAAGATCATCAGTTTCAGAAACCAGGTCAAAAACGTACTCATCGGAAAACATCATGTCAGCTGCTACGGGACAGCTGAACGACAGACCTACTTCTTTTATAAATCCGTATTCATTGATAAATCTCGGGAAAGTACGGCAGGTGTAAGGAGTATGCTCGCCGCCTATTGCAATATGCATATCGCAAAGATTGCTTTCATTAAGAAACGGACAGCGCTTTTTGTCAGCAAGGTGAAAAATCGTATTATCGAATTCATCACGGTCAAGAACTGACATAACGCGCTTTTTTATTTCACAGTCGGGCAGAGAATTATAATATTCCATTGACTTTTCGTCAACGTCAACCTCCCAACCCTGACAGCAAGAATCAGGGCACTCCCCTGCAATACAGCTGAAATCTTTATAAAATGAAGGAGTAACTGTTATCATAGCTTTTTCCTCGAAATATCTGAGATTATAAAAAAGGAACGGCTAAATCCAAATGGAAATAGCCGTTCCGTGGTGCGAGAGACGGGACTTGAACCCGTACGAGTCGCCCCACACGCCCCTCAAACGTGCGCGTCTGCCGATTCCGCCACTCTCGCGTCAACGTTATGAATTATACCAGATCAATAACGCGTTGTCAACACTTTTTTTACATTTTTAAAAAAGTTTTGTTATATATCGAGGTTCATCGATAATTACAGATGGATTTTCGGCAAATAACTCTCCAAAACTGCGAAAGCCCCAGGAGCATCCAACCGTCTCTATACCGGCATTTCTGCCTGTTATCATATCAACATTGCTGTCGCCGAAATAAATGCCTTCAGTAACTTTACAGCCAAGTTTTTTCAGCGCCATTTTAAGCGTTGTGGGATCAGGTTTTTTCGGCAGTTCGTCTGTTGCTCCCACAACAACGTCAAAATATCCCTCTCCGAAGAACTGAGCCACCATGCCCTGGGCGGCTTCATTGGGTTTGTTTGTTACAACGCCAAGCAAAATACCCTTCTCTTTAAGACTGTCAAGCGCTTCTTTAATACCGGGATAAGGTTTGGCGTGGTCCATTTTTATTTCATTATATTTTTCCTTAAACAGAGCATATGCTTCCTGAAGCTTATCATCTGACAGTCTTCCGTCAAATGCGCGTTCAACAAGCTTCTTGGCGCCGTTGCCGACCATTTTTTTGTAGTCGGCCTCGGTATATTCAATATCCACTCCGTAAGCTTTCAAAACGAAATCAGTCGCCAATCCCAAATCTTCAATGGTATTGACGAGAGTACCGTCTAAATCAAATACTGCACATTTAATCAATATAGGTCACTCAAATCCTGTTCTTTCTTCTTTTTGGCGTCTGAAATCAGTTTTATTACAACAAATGCCACCGCCGCGGCGCCGACAACAGCGGATTCAATATAGATTTTTCTGTCTTTCTCCTTGCCGTTGATTGACAGCTTGCCGCTTTTTACCTGGGTCCAGAGATTGTTCTGAAGTTCAAGAATATTCTGGGGCAGGTTTTCAAAATACTGACCTTTGGGCCACTGGTCAGGATAAACAACCTGGTTTCCGTAAAGAGAGTTATCAGGATTATTCCTTACTGCTGTATTTGGAGAAGCATAATAGATATACTCCTGATTTTGAAGGGCAACCTGCGGCTCCTGCATGAAGTTAATAAACGCTTCGGCGCCTTTTTTATTCTGGGCGCATTTAGGAATACACATTGCATCGTAAAACAGGTTTACGCCCTCTTTCGGGAAACAGTAACCGAGATCCGGATTGTTATCTTTCATCAGCAGGTAGTCGCCTGCATAATACGTTGCAAATGCGTACTCGCCGCTTTCCATAAGATTGAAAATCTCATCCATTACGTATACAGGTTCAACGTTGTCTTTCTGCTCCGCCAGCAATTCAGCCGCCGCGTTCCAGTCAGCCTCTGACGATGTGTTGAGACTTTGGCCGAGTACGAACTGCGCAATAGCGAAGGCGTCTCTTGAGTTGTTGAACATGAGCACTTTGCCCTTGTACTGTTCGTCCCATAGAACAGACCAGCTGTCAGGCGGTGTTTCAACAAGTTTTTTATTGTAAATCAAAATCGTTGTGCCAACATTGTAGCACACCGTATACTTCTGCTCAGGGTCAAAATAAAGATTTTTGCAGTCATCCGCAATATATTTCTCAAAATTTGGAATATTGCCGTAATCCAGCGGCAAAAGCATATCCTCATCCAGCAGACGCGCGATCATGTAGTCGGAAGGAACGATTACATCATAAGAAACGCCGCCACCCACAAGTTTTGAATACATATTTTCGTTTGACTCAAAATTGGTGTAATTCACCTTGGCTCCGGTAAGGCGCTCAAACTCGGATACAACGTCCATCGTATCCTCCTGGCCGTCGGAGATATATTCACCCCAGTTGTAAACGTTTACCGTTGTTCCCTGAAGGCTGAGATTTTTGTAATACTCTATCTGTTCGTCAGTAAAATACTCATCGTCCGCGGCGTAAGCGCTGATGGAAACAGCGGTAAGAATGCTCAAAGTGAGGAGTAAAACAAGCAGTTTTTTCATGTCTTATTCCCCCTTTTCCTTCTTCTCCGCTCTTGCCTGAAGAACATTGGAGAGAATAAGAAGCGCCAAAATAGTAATAAACATAATGAACGAAAGCGCATACATATCAGGCTTAACACGCTTCTTTGTCATAGAGAATATAAATATGGGAAGCGTCTGGAAACTGGGGCCGTTGGTGAAATAACTGATGATAAAGTCATCAAGGGAAAGCGTAAAGCTCATTACACAGCCTGTGATAATACCGCTGATAATTTCAGGAAAGACGGTCTTGAAGAATGCCTTAACAGGTGTGCATCCCAAATCCACTGCCGCTTCATAAACATTCATATCAAACTGGCGCAGTTTAGGCAAAACATTCAGAATAACATAGGGCAGACTGAATGTTACATGGGCGATAAGCAATGTTGAAAAACCGAGAACGTTGCTTTTGTTTACAAGTGTTCCGGCAAAAACGAACAACAGCATCATTGAAATACCGGTAACTATTTCCGGGTTCATCATCGGCACATTTGTTGCCATCATAAGTGAACGCTTGTAAAGTTTGTTTCGGCTGTTAAATATTCCCACCGCC
>URGA01000044.1 GCA_900547275.1 uncultured Oscillospiraceae bacterium
TCTACCATAGGAGGTGCTTTTTTTCTATTGTCCGTTTTTCACGGTCTTGTTCATTGTTCGGCCGCTTTTTTATATGTGCTTTTTTATAATGTTCAGCGCTTTGCCCCATTCCTTCGGCGGAATGCAGAACTCTTCGGTGGGCTGTGTGTCAATGTCCGTCCAGATAAGTTCCTCTATTTCGCTTTCCTGGTAAGCCAGAGAGCTTATGTCCGTTTTCGGGTCAAGAAGATACACTTTGTTTATCTCGTTGCTTATAAATCTGCCTGAGCCGAAATCTCTGTCCACCGTCAGTTTTTGGGTAAACAGATAGATGAAATCTTTTTCGTCAGCGTCAATGTTAAGTTCTTCTTTGAGTTCGCGGACAGCGGCTTTGGAATATGTTTCCCCTGCATCAACGTGGCCCGTGCAGGCAAGATCGAGCATACCGGGGAAAGACTCCTTGTCCCGTCTGCGCCTTTGGAGAAGAATTTTTGAATTTCTTACTACCCAGATATGAACGCTGGGGTGCCAGTCGCCGTCACGGTGAACCTCGTCTCTCGGCTTTTTCTGCCCCGTGGGCACTCCGTTTTCGTCAAGTATGTCAAAGTATTCTGCCATGTTTTCGCCTGTCAGTTCTGTTTGAATTTTAATAATATTTTGTGCGTTAATATCTTTTCAAAGACATCACTTGTTGATTGATTTGTCGATGACCTTTGAATGTATCCATGCAAATTTGTTATATATCTTTTTGCTGAAAAATTTATAAATTTTGTGTTTGAAGATAAAATCGATAAAGCGATAGAACAACCTGTATGCAGTTGCATTCTTGTCTGAATCTTTCTTGGCTCTTAAAACACTTTTTTGACTGTTAATAAGCTGTTCTTCGCTTAATTTCTGTACCAATTCTATTTTTTCGGAGCGCAGGGAATTTTCTAACAGTTGTTTTCCCGCTTCCGTCCTTACGATAACGCAGGTGTTGCCTTCCTTTTCGCTTTTGAGTTCTTCAGCTGACCAGTAGTCGCAAAAACTTATGTCGGCAAGCTCTGCAAAATGATCGGCGCATTCTCTGCAAGCAGGGCTTTTGAATATCTGAGAGCTAAACATTCTTTCAAAGTAAGACCCCAGGTGTTTACAGTCAACGCAGCTTTCTTTATCGCAAAGCGAATTATAGCCGGGCCAGCCGTTGCCGCGATAGTACATGGCTGCTTCTTCTTTTTTCTGTATCTTTTTATATTGCTGTGTGGCGTTGTAGCTTATTACTCCGCTGCAGGTGATACCGAATGTGAAAATCGATTTGTCAAACGATTTAACAGCTCTTATCTGGCAGGGGGTTCCGACTACCCCTATCTTTTTGTACTTTGATTTTAACGCTTTTAGTTCTTTCAGTACAGGAACTGAAACATATCTTGACGCAAAATCTCTTGGTGAAGAAGATAATCTTTCTATGTTATCAATAGTTATTCCGACGGCGGCGGAGCCGATTGGCGAAGAGTCGTCTTTTACAACCATTAAAACAACGTCTAATATATGGTTTTTTACAGCGTAGGACACAAGGGAGTTTACAACACCCCCGGATGTCGCTTCGTGCCTTACCCTATTGTCGGTGCTGTGGGCTAATAAAATCTCTTGGTAATTACCGACATAACTTTCTGTTTTCTCATAGTTTGAGGGACAGCAGGACAAACATTTGCCGCAGTTTATGCAAAGTTTTTCATTTACAGCAGGGTAATAAAATCCCTGTTTTTTGTTGTAAATTACGTCAATGCAATTTTTAGGACAAACCGAATAGCACATTCCGCAGCTGCTGCACCTGTTTTTACCAAGTGTTTCAGTTATGTTGCCCATTTGAACACCTCATTTTTTTCTTTTCAAAACATTTTTAGCCATTTTTATACAATCTTTTCCGAAAAGCATGAATGCAATTGCGGCGTAGCTTATCACTCCGGCAACAGCGGCAGAAAGGATAAGCGAAAACCATGAATCAACGATCAATATGTTTTTGATTATTGCGCATACCGCAATGATTACCGGTATTGTTGCCCATGTCTTCAGTTCCTGGAAGAGGAAAACTTTAACAGGCTGTTTTAAAATTTTGGCGGCGTAATATGAGTTAAAGAGAATGTACCTGAGCAACATGATTATTGTGCTTGAAATGACTATTGCGTAAACTCCCAGATTTGTTGTCTTTAACAGTATCATAACAACACAAATATTAACAACGCCGCAGCCAAAGCTGACAAATACCGGCAGTTTCAGCTTGTTCACAACTACGCTTAATTGAGCCAGCGTTGCGGTAGTTGAGTTAAACAATGCCTGAATAACGGTAATGCTGGACAGCGCCGTTATTGCAATTATCTCTTTTTCTGACAAGTCGTTTTGCCACAATGTGTAAAAGTCGCGGGAATAAACCAAAAATCCGCAGACAGGCACGTAAAAAATTAAAGCCATTGCCTTTATTGACTTGTTAACTCGGGCAACTAGTTCTTCCGTTTTGTTTTTTGCAAAACAGAGGATAAATACGGGAGTAAATATCGGCGCTATCGTGCCGATGGCCGAAGTAAAATTGTTTGGAATAGTTCTTGCTACCGAAAGCAGACCCATTGCGTCTGCGCTTATCATTGCGTTTGCAATGGTCAGATCGAGCCCTCTCATCAACAGATTGCTGATGTTTATAAAAGACATCCAAAATCCCGAAAAGGCGAGTATCTTAACGTATTTGAAATTAGCGTTCTTCAGCCTTATTTTTAAATCGGGAGTAAGCCTTTTTGTAAACTGAATATTTGAAATGGCTACGATCAGCGCCGCAAACAAAGTTGCAAGGGCAACCCAATAAATTCTAACCGAAACAAAGTTCAGTAAAATAAGAATCAAAATGAAACGGAGAATTTGTTTAATAATCTCCCTTTGTCCTGTTAGATCAGTGCGGTTAGTAACGTAAGTGGACGTTGTAAAGACATTTGTAGCCAGCGAAACAAGGTACGACGCAAAGATAAGTGAAAACGTTATTTTTACGTCAAATACAAGGTTGTCCGGAACATTTAGAACATGGTCAACATTCCAAACAAAGACGGTCCCGATAAGGCAGAAGGTAAAGGATAAAATTAGATTTGTTACAAAGAGGCTGCTGAAGTACGCATTGGCGTCTGATATATTTTTTTTGTAATATTCATTAGCTATAAAACGAGACGCAACGGAATTAAAAACATTTGCTATGATGCCGGCGTACGAAACAAAATCGTTTGCCAATGATATGAAACCATATGCTGACGCACCGACTTTGCCGACAATAACAGGGGAAATATAAAATCCTATTAAGAACTGAACAACAAACGCAGCGATATTTAAAATTAAGTTTTTGCTATTTTGTTTAGTTCCAATGTTAACTGCCATTAAATTTGCCTCATTTATTGTATTCCGTTCTTTTCGAGAAAATCTATAACGATTTCAGTTGTTTTACCGGATTCCTTAGCAAGATTGCCCTTAATACTTTCAAGATATTCCTTGTATTTATCGTGATTATCTTCCAATATTTCAAAACGGCTTTTAAGTTCGTTAAATGAAAGTTCACAAGCGTTAATGCAATACTGGGTTAAGCCGATTTTTTCCATAAATCCGGACATCTTTTGCTCATAAGCGATAGATAAAAACGGGCTGCCCATCTTTGCTGAAAAAATATTAGAATGGTATCTCATGCCAATCAAAGCATACATTTTTGATATTATGTATTGCTGGAAATAACAGTCGTGGGTATCGTCCATAACGAAACAATTTTCCTGGCAAAACGATTCCATGTATTCTTTGTCGTTTGCAACTCCGAAAAGCTGAGGAATAAAAAGAACGGCGTAACCTTTTTCTTTGAGATAAGTTATCATTTTTGTAAATGAATTGCGGATAATATCAGCGAAATTTTTCTCTTTTTCATATTTCGGGTTCCAGGTAAGGTCGGTAATTGTAATGCCCACTACCTTGTCGTTCTTTTTAAGGAATTCATCAAGCTCGGGATACTCTTTTAATTTCTGTGCGTTTTCTTTTTCATTAACGGGATATTGAAACGCCGAATCAAGCGTAACTGTCGGCTTGTTATTACAGTTGAGAGTTGTAACGTATTTTGCCGATATCGGCTCTCTTAAGCAAAAGATAGACGCACCGTCTATAACCTTTTTTCTGATTAAATTTCTAAGGCCTGATTTTTTGTTGAAAGGGCCCATTGACGGGGCATAAAATCCGTAAGGCTTTCCGAGAACCTTAACAAGCATAAGTCGGTATAGATATAAAAGTTCTATGCCCGAATAAATATCGCCGATGCTCGGTCCTCCCGGAGCGTGGAGCACAATGTCAGCGCCCGTTACAAATTTTCTGAAACGTTTTCCTCTTTCGGAAATAATGAATTTACCTTTTGATAAAATACACGGGATACCTTCAATCAGCAAGTTCCTTTTTCTGGGATAAGCTACGCTTTCCGCTGTGACGTTTCCGGAATAATTAAACTGCATGACCTCAGCATTGTTCATCAGCACTTTTATTTTAGCGTCGGGATACTTTTCTGTCAGAGAATCTACCATTGCTCTGATAGCTGCTTCGTCTCCTCTGTTGTGCCAATGGGCATGAATTATCAAGATATTCATAATAACCTCTTTAAAAGTTGTTGATATTTTTGCGTTGCTAAGTTAAATCATGGCTGTTTGAAAACCGACGGGTTCGGTGTCAGCGCGACTTCGCTTGCTGAAGGAAAGATTTTATTTCAGAAAATAACAGACATAACTTGGTTGCACGGATTTTCGTTTTCGCCTGTCAGTTCTGTTTTCTTACTATGCCGTACTCGCCGACGTCAGGTCTGAAATATTTGCAGACGTTTGTTCTTGGCGACTGAAGCATTCTTGCGTATTCGTCCTCGTCAAGCTGAAGGTCGCAGAAGCCTTCGCCGCTTTCCTCGTCGGTAACAAAGTACCAGCAGTTTTCACAAAGTTGTTCCATATCAGTATCAGTTAAGCGGTGATTTTTCGGGCTTATCAACGGTTACGGTGTCTCTGTTAAGTTTCATAACGGGTATCATAAGACCGCCGATGCCGCAGTGACCTGCAAGCTGGTTAACTATCTGGCGAACGAATGGGAAGAGCTGGTCGAAAGACGTTGTGTGGATATCCGCCTTTTCGTCGCCCTCGTCATATGTAAATTCAGCCACCATCTCGATTTTTACTTCAAATGGATTCATCTCCGCGTCGGAAATGCGAAAAGAGAGAATGCCAAGGCATTTTTTAACGTCGTCCATGTAGTTAACGTTGTATTTTACCTGGTTTTGAAGTTTGAGTTCCGTGCCGCTGGGAACGGTGTTTTCAATGCTCATTTTGTTAACCTTGTAGCCCCTGATCTGTACCATTTTTAAGACTCCTTTTAATTATTTGACAAGACGCACGTTGTTGAGTTTTATGTCCTCGTATTCGTCGCTTGCCGCCTTGCCTTCAAAGCGTACAAGTTCAAGATTTTCAACGTTTTCAGCGTCTATAGCGTGCTTGTAAGCAGGGTAAAGATTGCCCCAGCTTGTTTTCGTTTTAAGAATAGTTACGTCCTTTGCCCAGCGCAGGAAGAATGCGGCGTTGTCGTATTTTTCAACGCCCCAGTCAAGGCAGGGGCGAAGGTCGTAAAGACCGCAGTCCCACTTGCTGGTTTTGGTAAGTTCAATGCGGCAGTTTTCAAATGTAACGTCTTCAATAACATTCTGCTCGTTGCCGTGGATAAGAACGCCGTTTTCGCCTTTTGCTGTAACGTTGAAGAAGCGGATGTTGCGTATCTTGCCGCTTTTCGTGTTTTCGTCACGGTTAAATGTGGTAATTGTGATAGGCTCCGCGGTGCCCCACCAGTCGGGGCAGAAGCGGCGGGTCTCAATAATAATATTTGAATATGTAACGTTTTCAACATTGCCGCCGTCGCGGATCTGGATTGAAAGTCCTCTATTGCTCTTTGAGATTATACAGTTGGAAACGATAACGTTGCGGAAATCGCCCACGCCCTCAGTGCCGATTTTGATTGCCGCTGAGGTGGAAACGAGAGTGCAGCCGTCAATGATAATGTTTTCGCAGGGGCCGTATTCGCTGTTGCCCTTGCTTGTTTTAAGGCAGATGCAGTCGTCGGCGCAGGTAACGTGACAGCCGAGAATGCGGACGTTTGAGCAGTGGTCGGGGTCAATTCCGTCGCTGTTGGCAACGTCAAGATCGTTGAGAATTCTGATTTTGTCAATGAGCACGTCGTCGCATCCTGCGGGATGAAGCGTCCAAAACGGAGCGTCAACGATTGTTATATCTCTAAATGAAATGTGGTTTGATTTTTCAACATAGATAACTGTGGGACGGGGATAGAAGTCGCCGGTAACGTAGTACTGGTCCTTGCGCTGAACGAAAGCGTGGCCGTTGGCGTCAATAACGCCTTCGCCGCTGATTGTGCAGAAATCCGCTTCGTAGCCGTAAATAAATACAAAACTCGGCTTGCCTGTAACAGGGTTGCCGATGAGCGCTGTTTTCGGGTCGTTTATCAGTTTGTTGGGGCGGATATAGCCGTCAATATTGTCCGTTGCCTTAAGTCTTGAACCTTTTTGCAGGTGAAGATCAACGTTTTTGCGCAGGCGGATTGAATCGCTGTAAAAAACATAGCCGCTCTGAAGCAAAACGCGGCCGCCGCCGTTTTTAGCGCAGTCGTCAATGGCGTGCTGGATAGCGAAAGCGTCGTTTGTAACGCCGTCTCCCTTTGCGCCGTATTGAAGAACGTTGTATATTTTCATTAGTTTAAAACTCCTTTTTGTTACTTTTTCTAATGATACCATATTAAATATGTTTTTTCAACAGAATTGACAAAACCCTGAGGCTATGTTATATTTACATTGCAGGCTGCCGCAACATTCCTCAGTCCAACGGAATGACGGCGGCTGTTTTTATTCAAACCGTAAAAATTGCATGAGGTGGCACAAATGAAGTACGACGTTGTAATCGTAGGCGCCGGCCCTGCCGGAATATTTACCGCTATTGAAATGCTGCGCCGAGGCAGCAAGAAAAAGATTTTGATTATTGAAAAGGGCAAGGCGATTGAAAACAGATACTGCCCCAAGGTCAAAACAAAAAAATGTATGAATTGCACCCCGTATTGCCATATTACCACCGGATTTTCAGGAGCAGGCGCGTTCTCAGACGGCAAGCTTTCCCTCAGTTATGAGGTAGGCGGCGATCTGCCCACATTGATCGGCGAGGATTTTGCTCAGGAGACTATCGACTATACCGACAAGATTTATCTTGAGTTCGGCGCTGACACCCATATCGAGGGTCAGGAAAATACCGACGAGGTAAAGGAGATAAGAAAGCGCGCTATCCAGGCGGGCCTTAAACTTGTTGACTGTCCTATCCGCCATCTCGGAACGGAAAAAGCAAGAGAGCTCTATTACGCAATGGAGCAGTACCTGCTGGAAAACGGCGTTGAGATTATCTTCGGCGTCGAGTGCAACAATATTATCCTTAACGGAAATAAGTGCGAGGGCGTTGCAATAACGGAAAACGGCTCAAGAAAAGAAATTTACGCCGACCATACAATAGTTGCCACCGGACGCAGAGGCGCTGAGTGGCTCGAAAAGATATGCGCGGAGCACAATATCGCTCATCAGCCGGGTACGGTTGATATCGGCGTTCGCGTTGAGTGCCGAAACGAGGTAATGGAAAAGGTAAACGAAGCGCTCTATGAGTCAAAACTTATCGGTTATCCAAAACCGTTTAAAAACAAGGTGCGCACATTCTGCCAGAACCCCGGCGGTTTCGTTGCCCAGGAGAATTACGACAATGACCTGGCGGTTGTAAACGGCCATTCGTATAAGGAACTTAAGTCAGACAATACTAACCTTGCCATTCTCTGTTCCCATAACTTCAGTTACCCATTCAACCAGCCTATCGAGTATGCCCAGAAGGTGGGCGAACTTACGAATATGCTGGCAGCGGGCCAGATCTTGGTTCAGCGTTTCGGCGATATTTTGGACGGCAAGCGCACATGGGAAAAGGAACTTGTTCAGTCCAACGTAAGACCTACTCTGCCGGATGCTGTCGCAGGTGATATTACCGCCGCAATGCCTTACAGAGCGATGACGAATATAATCAACTTTATTCAGGCGGTGGACCACGTTGTTCCGGGCTTCGCTTCTTATGAAACACTGCTGTATTCTCCGGAGCTGAAGTTCTATTCTAACCGCATCAAGATGGACCAGGACTTCAATACCAGCGTTGAGGGTCTGCACTGTCTGGGCGATTCCAGCGGATGGACAAGAGGCCTTATGATGGCGTCGGTTATGGGCGTCATAATGGGCCGCAAGTTGAGCTGATTTTTATTCAATTCGACGAAAATTGTCATATCTTCCAATAGAATGACGTTTATTTATTGACATTAGTTACTTAATTATAATATAATCAAACAAGGGCACGGGTCTGGGCAATGCGCCCAATCACCGTGCATTGTTTTTTCGGTTCTGCCGAATAAAAATTTTATGAAACCGGGAGTGTACTCACTATGGTAAGAGCAATAGTCGGCGCCAACTGGGGCGACGAAGGCAAAGGCAAGATCACTGATATGTTTGCCGCGAAAAGCGACATTATCATCCGCTTTCAGGGCGGCGCAAACGCGGGCCACACGATTATCAATGAGCATGGCCGTTTCGCCTTTCATCTGATGCCGTCAGGCGTGTGCTATAATCACACAACCTGCATTATCGGCAACGGCGTGGCGCTGGATATCAACAAATTCTGCAAGGAACTTGAGGACGTTAAGGCGGCAGGCCTTAATCCCCGTCTGCTTGTTTCCGAACGCTGCCAGATCCTTATGCCGTATCATATCAAACTTGATGAATACGAGGAAGAACGTCTTGGCAAAAATGCTTTCGGCTCAACCAAAAGCGGTATTGCTCCCTTCTTCAGCGATAAGTATGCTAAGATCGGAATTCAGGTAAACGAACTGTTTGACGATGAGACCCTTAAAGCTAAGCTGAAAAATATCTGTACTCTTAAAAATCTTATGCTTGAGCACGTTTATCATAAGCCTCTTCTTGATGAAGAAGAACTTTATGAAACCTGCGTAAAATACAGAGAGATGATCAAACCCTATGTCTGCGATACTCACGCTTATCTTATGCAGGCGCTCAAAGACGGCAAGAACATCCTTCTGGAAGGTCAGCTGGGAACACTGAAAGATCCTGATTTCGGTATTTATCCGATGGTTACTTCTTCTCCCACCCTTGCGGGTTACGGCTCAGTGGGCGCAGGCATTCCGCCCCATATGATTGAGGACGTTGTAGTTGTAACAAAGGCTTATTCTTCTGCTGTCGGCGCAGGCGAGTTCGTTTCTGAAATCCTTGATGAGGATGAAGCTCAGGCGCTGAGAATTCACGGCGGCGACAAGGGTGAGTTCGGCGCAACAACAGGCAGACCCCGCCGCGTTGGCTGGTTTGACTGCGTTGCAACACGTTACGGCGTTGAGTGCCAGGGCGCAACCCAGGTAGTAATGACAGCGCTTGACTGCCTGTCTTATCTTGAGGAAATCAAAGTTTGTGTCGGCTATGAATACGACGGAAAAGTTATTAAGGATTTCCCCACAACAACTATACTTAAAAAGTGCAAGCCCGTGCTTAAAACTCTTAAAGGCTGGCACTGCGATATCAAGGGCATTCGCAATTACGACGAACTGCCTCAGGAAACAAAGGATTACGTGGAATTCATCGAAAAAGAGATCGGCCACAAGATAACCATGGTTTCCAACGGCCCTGAAAGAGAGGCTATTATTTACAGAGCATAATCTGTCAGAGAGGATATTGTATGGAAAAAATACTTGTGCTTGATTTCGGCGGTCAGTATAATCAGCTGATTGCCCGCCGTGTAAGAGACGAAGGCGTTTATGCGGAGATTTTGCCTTATACCGTTTCCCTGGATGAAATAAAAGCCGGAAATTATAAAGGCATTATCTTTACAGGCGGACCGAATTCCGTTTACGACGAGAAATCGCCCCATTATACTCCCGAGGTGCTGGAACTGGGCGTTCCCGTTTTGGGAATTTGCTACGGCTGCCAGCTCATGGCTTGGATGCTGGGCGGCAGAGTAGAGACTGCTCCCGTTTCCGAATACGGCAAAATATCTCTCACCGCTGCGCTCGGCGCTCTTTTTGAAGACGTGCCGGAAACTTCAACCGTTTGGATGAGCCATACCGACTATATTGCAGAGGCTCCCGAGGGATTTGAGGTTACCGCTAAAACAGCCGACTGCCCCTGCGCCGCAATGGAAAATAAAGAAAAGCGGCTTTATGCGGTGCAGTTCCATCCGGAAGTTACCCATACCGAATACGGCAAAAATATTCTCCACAATTTCCTGTTTTCCGTTTGCGAATGTGCAGGCGACTGGAGAATGGATAATTTTATTGAAAAGACAGTTGCTGAGCTTCGCGAAAAAATCGGCGATAAAAACGTTATTCTCGGCCTTTCCGGCGGCGTTGATTCCTCAGTTGCCGCAGGTCTTCTCTCCCGTGCCGTGGGCAAACAGCTTACCTGCGTGTTTGTTGACCAGGGTCTTATGAGAAAAGACGAAGGCGATATCGTTGAAAAAACTTTTACTTCCCTTTTTGATATGAATTTTGTCCGCGTCAACTGCCAGGAAAGATTTCTTACCGCGCTTAAAGGCGTAACCGACCCGGAGCAGAAGAGAAAGATTATCGGCACAGAGTTTTTCAACGTTTTCTGGGACGAAATTCGTAAGCAGGATTCCCTCGGCTACTTTGCCCAGGGCACAATTTATCCCGACTGTATCGAATCCGGTAAGGGCGATGCAGATACCATCAAAACCCACCATAATAAGGTTAAAATGCCCGACGATGTTGAGTTCCTCGGCCTTATCGAGCCGCTTTGCGATTTGTTCAAAGACGAGGTGCGCAGAGTCGGCGAAATGTTGGGAATTCCAAAGGAACTTGTATGGCGCCAGCCGTTCCCCGGCCCCGGACTGGGCGTTAGAATTCTTGGCGAAATCACTGCGGATAAAGTTAAGGTTCTCCAGGAGGCAGACTGGGTTCTGCGCGACGAAATGGCAAAGAACGGCTACGAAAAAGAGATGGCGCAGTTCTTCTGCGTTCTTCCCTGCGTAAAGACCGTCGGCGTAATGGGCGACCACCGCACATATGACCACCTTGTTGTTATCCGCGCCGTAACTACGGACGATTTCATGACGGCAGACTGGGCGCGTATCCCTTATGATATTCTGGCAACCGTCAGCAACCGCATAACCAACGAAGTAGAGCACGTAAACCGCGTCGCCTACGACATAACCTCCAAACCCCCCGGCACCGTGGAGTGGGAATGATAAACAAAACCCCCGAAGCCCTGATAAATACAGGGCTTTCGGGGTTCTTTTTTGTCCGTGAGTACATTTTGAGTACATTTATTTTAATTATTATATCTAATATATCTAAATCCTAATATTCAATTGGTTCGTCCAATGTATAATTGTTTCCGTTATAGACCAACGGGATAATTTGTGGCTTGTGTTCAAAGTTAGAAGATAAAATTTTTACAGAAGGAATAATGGCTTCGTCAAAATTATTCCCTAATATAATTTTTTCAAGTGCTCCGTCAATAAATAGATAGTTTTGAGAAGTGCCTGTATTTTGTGGCTTAATAACAAGTCTGAATTCATTTTCAGTTTGCCAGTCGATGTGCTTTGAAAAGTAATATAGTTCAAAATATTCATTGATTTTTAATGATGCTATTTCTTCTATTGTCTTTGTTTGTAATTCGCTTGATAACATCGTTTCTGCATATGGATGATTATATTCGTAGGTTAACTGATTTCCATATGAAACATTTCCTGAAAAATGCTGGATATTTTCATATTGATTATTAAAATTTTCTATTATATTTTCTTTATTGAATGCCAAGCATACGCCAGTACTATTATTTGCATATTGAGCCCACATTCTAGGCTTTTTGTATCCTTTTCCCAAACACATATCAACAATTAGTGGGACGTTGCCATCTTGAGAAAAACAAATTGTCTTGACATTTTTTATGATTTCTTTTGAAAGTTTTAATGAATAATCAATGTTTTTCCCAATATTTTCTTCCAATTTTCCGTCATCATCAATTGCTTTTAACAAGTGATATTTGTTTTCTTCAGGGTCATTAGAAATGTTGATTGAAGAAAATAACAATTGCTTTTGAGGTAGGATATACTTAACTAATGTTTCTGTACTAGTATAATGGTAAATATATTTACTTGTATCTTCAAAATAATCCATAATTTAAACACCGATTATATAATATCACATTTATTGTCATAAAAAAATAGTTTATATTAATTACTCAACGTATATGAATCAAAATGCCTTTAGTAACAAAAAGCGAATAATTGAAAAGTTTGTAATTATATGGTATAATAATCACTGCTTTTACAATGCGACAAATTGAATTGGGGATTTAATTAATGGAATCAAAAGATATTGAACAAATGAAATATATTAAAGATGCTATTGATAAAATTAAAAAGTTACAAGACCAAATAGAAAATCCTTCACGTGATGAAATGATAAAAGTATTATGCGAAGCAAAATCAATTGCTCCATTAGAAATCATGGAAAAAGAATTGATGCAGGGTGACACACGACTTATGACATGGGATCAGTTTTCTTATTCAGATTTGTATAGAAAGTTGGAACAATATCAAATTGGACTAAGGGCATACTGCATCTCTAAGATAGGAAAATATGCATTTGAAAAGTTGATGAATGGTCAGGAGAATAAATAATCATGAATAAAAGATATGCCGACTTCTTGAATGAAATTACACCTAATGAGTTATATGACCGGTTAATTAAGTATGGGCTTTTTCTTATTTGATTTCTTGTTCCAAATTAAGAAACTCTTCAGTATTGAAAAAATCAATGAGGGATATTTCGAAACCATCACATATTTTTTTAATTGTGACTATTCCAGGATTTTTGCTTTCTCCGTTAAGAATGCTTTTGATAGTTGATTGTGAAATGCCCGACATATAACTTAAGGCATTTGGAGTAATTCCTCTTTCTTTGCACAACTCGTATATTCTCTTAACTACTAAGTCGCAAACACCCATAGGCGCACCTCACCATAATTTATATTATGATGATATATCACTAACATGCGCCTTGTTAGTGATATATAACTAACGATATCTTGAAAATTCAACTTGTTTAATGTATAATATAAATCAAGTAGTGATAAATCACTAACAGTGGAGATGGAAATGAAAAGAATCAGTATTATTATAATTTCGATATTTGTTATGTTGGCTTTGTTTTCGTCATGTTCAGAAAAAGATGCCGCTGTTATTACCACACAAAAACAGAGTACATCTTCAGTGTCTGAAACTATATCTGTAAAGCCAAAAAGCACAACTGATAATCATGTTGAAACAAAACCGAAAACTACAGCAACTACTTCAACGACAGCGGTCTCAAAAGCTGTTACAACATACAATTCACCAAGTACTACAAAGAGACATACAACCACAACTCAAAAATCACAGAGCAAAGCAAGAAGCACATCTGAAAGAAAAACAACCTCACCTAAATCTCATTGTACTAATAACAATAATCACAGCATTGCTTGTGGTAACATGGGAAGATGGTTTAGCAGTAGAAGCGATGTCGAAAAATATTGGGAACAGGTTGATGCAAAGTATTTTTCTCAATATGAAAAAGGAGAAATAACATGGGACGAATACGTAAGCAAAAGTCCTGCAGGCTATGAAGCATGGTCTTGCTCATATTGCGGAAAATGGACAGGTAATTTTACATATTAAGAGATGAATAAAACTTGATATTATTAAATTTATCTAGCAAAAAATAAATGCAATTTTAATTTGCATAACAAGTGCTACTGTCACAACACCCTGAAAAGCGTATGGATATGCGCTTTTCAGGGTGCTTTTTTGTTTTTGTGTACATTTTGGTATGTTTTTTAGTTCCCTATTTAGCTGAGACTGGTAGTTATTCTCCGTGGGTGTTTTGGTAGGCTTTTTTTATATCCTCAGGCATATTGTCGCTGGGCAGATCTTTTAAATTGGCCTCGCCGTTATCCTTGATTGCTTGTTCATAGTACCAGCATTTGAACTTCAGCATATCCAGCACTTTAGAAAGTTTTTCTATTTCAGCCTCAACATTTTCTTTCTGCCTGACAAACAGATTGCGGCGGTTTTCGTATGTTTTCGGTCCTTTCTTGCACCACTCCATAAACTGCTTGATGTCCTTTATCTCCAGCCCAGATTTTTTTAGGCACTGGATTACCCTTAGTGCTTCTATTTCCTTATCGGAAAATCTGCGTATCCCAGATGAGCGCTCCATATCGGGAAAAAGTCCCTGCTTGTCGTAGTAGCGCAAAGTTGATATTGGCAATCCGAACATTTCAGAAACCTGTCCTATTGAATACATTTTTATTCTCCTCGAAAAATTTTAATTTAACCCTTGACCTAAAGTTAGGTTTATGTATTATAGTAAATATAGCAGAAAAATAATTTTCGGTCAATATTTATTATCAGGAGGCAATATATAATGGAAAAATTAAAGCTTACAGAAGAATGGGATAAAACTTTTCAGAAAAGCGAAAAGGTTAATCACAAGAAAGTAACTTTTTACAACCGTTACGGTATTACTCTCGCGGCAGATATGTATGTTCCGAAAAATTATCAGGGAAAACTCAGCGCAATCGCCGTAAGCGGTCCTTTCGGTGCAGTTAAAGAGCAGTCGGCAGGTCTTTATGCCCAGACACTTGCAGAAAGAGGATTTCTTACCATCGCTTTTGATCCGTCATATACAGGCGAGAGCGGCGGCACACCTAGATATGTTGCTTCCCCCGACATAAATACTGAGGATTTCTGCGCCGCAGTTGATTTCCTTTCGGTTCAGGACAATGTAGACCCTGAAAAGATAGGTATTCTGGGAATATGCGGCTGGGGCGGAATGGCAATCAACGCCGCTGCTAATGATACGAGAATAAAAGCTACTGTAGCCTCAACGATGTATGATATGACAAGGGTAAACGCTAACGGCTATTTTGATAGTGAAGACAGCGAAGAAGCCAGATACAACAAGAAAAAAGCGCTTTGCGCTCAGCGTACTAAGGATTATAAAAACGGAACTTACGCCCTTGCCGGTGGAGTGGTTGATCCTTTGCCCGATGACTCACCCCAGTTTGTAAAAGACTATTACGCTTATTACAAAACCGAAAGAGGATATCATACCCGTTCTCTTAATTCAAACAACGGCTGGAACGTTACATCGTCTATTTCATTTATGAATATGCCTATTCTTCAGTACAGCGATGAGATACGAAGTGCGGTTTTAGTTATCCACGGCGACAAGGCGCACTCCTGTTATTTCAGCAAGGACGCTTTTAAAAAGCTCAAGGGCGACAACAAGGAACTTATGCTTATTGAGGGCGCCAGCCATACAGACCTTTATGACCAGACGGATATTATTCCATTTGACAAAATAACAGAATTTTATAGGAAGTATTTATAATGAGCATTGTTGTAAATCTATATTATACAGGTGAAAACGGTAGCGCAAGGAAATTTGCTGAAGAAATGGAAAGCAGTAAAACTGCAGATATGATTCGCAGTGCTGAGGGAAACCTAAGATATGAATATTTTGTGCCTCTTAACGACCCGGAAACAGTTTTGCTGATTGACGAATGGAAAGACCAGGATTCACTGGATATCCACCATAAATCATCTGCAATGGAGAGAATAGCCGAACTTAGAGAGAAATATGATCTTCATATGAGGGCAGAAAGATATGTTTCAGATGATGGCGGAGTTCCTGACAAGGACAAAGCGTATATAAGAACGTAGTTAAAATAAAAGCACCGGTTTTTGAACAAGACCGTGAAAAACGGACAATAGAAAAAAAGCACCTCCTATGGTAG
>URGA01000045.1 GCA_900547275.1 uncultured Oscillospiraceae bacterium
GGTGCAGTTAAGCTGTTTGCAATTCCAAGCGCTGCTCCGGCAATTGCTGCTACTAACGCTAGAAATATGGTCAGATGTAATATTTTTTTCATACGCTAACCTACCTTATCTCATCTGTCTGAGCAGATGCATTGAGGACTTGAAAAAAGAAGTATACGCTTCGCAGTAATTTTCACTCGCCCTGTTTCTTTTGCATCCGCCTGCGCGGCACACCGTAAAATAATCGCACGTTTTACATTTTTTGTCAACCGCGAAAGACTCTTTGAGAAACTCAACTGACTTTTTATCAACATACATTTCCTCAAAAGAAGAAGTATTGATATTTCCCAGTAGCCATTGGTCGGTGCAGTAAAAATCGCATGGATAAGTACTGCCGTCAGCTTCAACAACAAACTGAGTTGAACAAAATCCGTTCATGCCGCACTGCTCAGCATTCTGCCCTCTGAAGAGCCTTACATAGTTGTCAAAAGATCTGACTGATACCGAATTGCCGCGCATATTATCATTAAAATACAGTTTAAACCCATGTTCAAGAAAATATGCGTAATCGTCATTATCCATATAAATCGAACTGTCATAATCGCCTGAAAACGGCTTTAAACAAGGTATATACTGAAGATAGTGAAGGCCCTGAGACTTAAAGAAACGATAGGAATTACGAACACTCCTTGCTGAGCGAGCAGTAAGAACGGCAAGAACGTTAAACGTTACATTATACTTTTTCAAAAGAGATATGCCGTTCATAACATCGTCAAAAGATGAACTTCCGTCAGGGTAAAGCCTGTAAGAGTTAAGTTCTTTATCCCCGTCAAGAGAAACACCCACAAGACATCCGTATTTTTTAAACAGAGCACACCAGTTTTCGTCAATCAGGGTGCCGTTTGTCTGAACGCAGAAATGGAGCGATGAACATTCACTTTGCCGCTTTGACGCTTCTTCAAAAAAGAACGAAAAAAAATCAATTCCCGCAAGAAGCGGTTCTCCGCCCTGAAAAGTAAAGAAGACGTCTCCTCCTTTTGCGAATGAAAATGACTGATCTATCACCCTCAAGGCTGTTTCTTTGCTCATCATTCCCATATTTTCCTGTTTTCTATCCTTTGCCAGGGAATGATAAAAACAGTAGGCGCACTGCAGATTGCAGCTGCCTGACGCAGGTTTAAGCATTACAGAAATTGACATATTCTTCTCCGTTTCAAATCTTGATTTTCGAAAGAACTTCTCCGACTTTTTCGTGGAGCACAAGTTCGGCTGCGCCGTCCATCGGCGTTGCGTCTCTGTTTATAAGAACAAAATGTTTGCCTTTAAAATAATTAACAAATCCCGCCGCTGGATAAACGGTAAGCGAAGTGCCCGCAACAATGAGGCAGTCGGCATTTCTGATTGCATCAACAGCGCCGTTTACCGTTCGCGTATCGAGACACTCTTCGTAAAGCACAACGTCCGGTTTTATTTTTCCGCCGCATTCGCATTTCGGAACGCCTTCGCCGTTCAATATATATTCCATGGGGTAAAATTTTCCGCACTCTGTACAGTAATTTCTGATAACTGACCCGTGAAGTTCAAAAACGTTTTTACTGCCAGCTTTTTGATGAAGCCCGTCAATATTTTGAGTAACGACCGCGCTGAGTTTGCCCGCCTTTTCAAGTTTTGCAAGCGCTTTATGGGCGTCGTTCGGCTCAGCGTTGGGGCAAAGCATTTTTTCACGGTAAAAGCGAAAAAAATATTCCGTATATTTTTCAAAAAAAGTATGGCTCAGTATTTCCTCTGGAGGATAGTCGTATTTCTGGTTATAAAGCCCGTCCGTACTGCGGAAATCAGGTATTCCGCTTTCAGTTGAAACACCTGCTCCGCCGAAAAATACAATCTGTTTTGATTGGTCAATAATTTGCTGCAAATCCATGAGCAAATCCCCCGTTACTGCATAAAATCAGCGTAAAATAATAAAAAAATCATAAAATTGCTTTACTTATTCTAATTTATATATTAGTATAGTAATTCAAAAGTGTCAAGAAATCGGGTGAGTTTTTTGAAAAAAGCGTTAATAGCAATGAGCGGCGGAGTTGACAGCTCCGTGGCGGCAAAAATCATTCAGGATAAAGGGTACGAATGTATCGGCGCCACAATGAAACTTTTCTCCTGCGGCAAAAGCAATTCGTCTGATATTGACGACGCCAGAGCTGTTGCCGAAAAGCTTAACATGGAATATTTTGTCTTCAATTTTGAAGATGAATTCAAAGAAAAAGTTATTGATAAATTCATAAAAACTTACTCTGAAGGCGGAACCCCTAACCCATGTATCGACTGCAACAAACACCTTAAATTCGGCGGACTTTTTGCCAAAGCTAAAGAACTTGACTGCGATCTTATAGTTACGGGGCACTACGCCGATATACGCAAAATAAACGGCCGCTTCTGTCTTTGCAAGGCGGCTGACCTAAAGAAAGACCAAAGCTACGTTCTTTACAATCTTACAAAAGAGATGCTTGAGCATATAGCTTTTCCTCTCGGCAGTTGTTCAAAAGAAGAAGCAAGAAAAATTGCTTTGGAAAACGGCTTTGTAAACGCCTCGAAGAAGGAAAGCCAGGATATCTGCTTTGTTCCTGACGGAGATTACGCCGCTTTTATTGAAAATTATTCAGGCTTGAAATTCCCTGAGGGTGATTTTGTAGACGAAGGCGGTAACATTCTGGGCAGACACAAAGGCATAATCCGTTATACTATCGGTCAGAGGAAAGGACTGGGGCTGGCTCTGCCTACTCCTATGTATGTAAAATCAAAGGACCCGAAAAACAACACCGTTACTCTGTGCTTAAACGATGATCTTTTTACTGATGCGGTGCACGTTAAAGATTTCAACTGGGTCAGCATAGATAATCCCCATTCTTCCATACGGGCGGCGGCGAAAATCCGCTACAATATGACGGAAGCCCCATGCACTGTTACTCCTACCGATGAAAACGGCGTTGTAATCAAATTTGACAGTCCGCAGAGAGCCGTAACAAAAGGCCAGTCAGCAGTTGTTTATGACGGAGACATCGTTTTAGGCGGCGGCATCATAGTCTGAATGGATTTACCGTTTATTGACAAAGCAAAACGGCGATGATATAATTTTTCTGTTAATTAAATTTATATATTAAAATAATAAGTGGTGTACAATGACTGATTATTCCATCACACTGCCGAGTTACTCAATAGGACCCGGCGTATATCAGAAAATTGAAGAGATTTGTCTTCCATACGGAAAAACTGCCGTTGTTATCGGCGGTCACAAAGGCATGGAAGCAATTAAAGAACAGCTTATCGGAGCAGTAAAAGACTCCCAGATAACTCTGTCCGGCTTTGTCTGGTACGGCGGCGAAGCAAGCGAAGACAATGTAAAAATGCTGGCAGAAAACGAACTGGTAAAAAATTCCGACATGGTTTTTGCAGTCGGAGGAGGCAAAGCGCTTGACACCTGCAAAGCTTACTGCGAACGATACGGCAAGCCTGTTTTTACTTTTCCGACTATCGCTTCCACCTGTGCGGCAACTACCGCCGTTTCCATAATGTACAACAGCGACGGAACATTCAAAGCTCCTGACTTCCACAAGGCGCCGCCGCTGCACGCTTTTATCTGCACTACAGTTATTGCCAAAGCGCCGAAAAAGTACATTTGGGCAGGCATGGGCGACACATACGCAAAATATTTTGAAGCTGAAATGTCCTCCAGAGGTGAAGCGCTTGTTCATTATCACGCTCTTGGCGTTACAGTCAGCAAAATGTGCCTTGACCCTCTGCTGGAATACGGCAAGACAGCAATGGACGATATAGAAAAAGGTGAAACTACTTATGCTGTTGAGCAAGTTATCCTTGCCGTTATAGTAACGACAGGTATTGCTTCAATTCTTCTCACTGCAGAGCACATTGTCGATTACAACTCAGGTCTTGCTCACGCCGTTTTTTATTCGCTTACGGCATGGGAACATATTGAAAAGAACCATCTCCACGGAGAAGTGGTTGCGCTTGGTGTTCTTATATTACTGCTGACAGACGGCAATAAAGAAATGTTTGAAAAGATATATAGTTTCAACAAAAGCGTAAATCTGCCCACCTCCCTTGAAGATATCGAAATGAACTCATCTGATATTGATAAACTGGTTAAAATGACCGCTTCAATGAAAGATATTGAGCATAATCCGTACGAAATAACAGAAGATATGTTACGAAACGCTTTCAACCAACTCGAACAATACGATTAAGGAGAAAATTATGAAAAAATTATTAGCTGTTTTGCTCAGCATAACGCTGATCGTTGCTGTTTTTGCCGGCTGCTCTTCATCCGGTTCATCAGACAGCAGTTCATCAAAAAAAGTAGGAATTGCTGTTCTCTCTGAAAACGGCGCTTTCACCGATATGAGAGACGGAATTGAAGCAAAGCTCAACGAAAAATACGGCGAAGGAAACATTGAGTTTGTATATAAGAACGCCGCAGGTGACGCTGCCGCTCTTTCATCAATCATGGCTTCTTTTGACGACGGAAGCTACGACGCAGTATTTACTATTGCCACACCGGCAACCCAGGGCTTTGTAAATCTTGAATCATCAACCCCCTGCTTCTTCTGCGCAGTATCCGACCCAGTGGCGGCAGATGTTCTTTCATCTCTTGAGACCCCGGATAAAAACGCAACAGGTACTTCAAACGCTATTCCTGTTTCAGACATTATTGAAATGGGATATAAACTTACACCCGACGTTAAAAAATGGGGCTTCCTTTACAGCACATCTCAGGTCAACGCAAAATCAACAGTTGAAGCTGCCGAGAAATACCTTAAATCTAAGAATATAGCTTTCAGCGAAAAGACAGTTGAAAACTCAGCAGACGTTATCCGTGTTACCCAAGCGCTTATTGACGACGGCTGCGACGTTATCTTCGTTCCCAACGACTCAGTTGTTCAGGACGGTGTTTCAGCGCTGGCTGAGCTCTGCGTTGAAAAGAAGATACCAACTTACTGTTCTTCAGCAACTACTGTTGAATCCGGCTGTATGGCTACCCTTGCTATTGACGACAAGGGTATCGGCGAAAAAACAGCGGAACTTGCTATCCAGTATTTTGACGGCAAGAGCATTGACGCTATCCCATCCGTTGTATGCGGTATCGACTATTGCTCGGTAAACACTGAATACCTTTCAGCAATGGGTATTGAAACGCCAACAAAGGACACGGTAGGATATGAAATCAATCCTATTACTCCGCAAAATAAATAACGTCTTATCAAGGCGCACCGTCGTGCGCCTTGTTTGATTATACGAGAAAACATAGAAGAGGAAAATATTATGCTTTATTTAACAGCCTTACAGGAGGGTCTGCTTTACGGATTGCTCGCACTGGGCGTATTTATCAGCCTGCGCATCCTGAACATACCTGACCTTACAACAGAGGGCAGTTTCGGCTTTGGCTCCGCACTGGCGGTGCTTATTGCGTCCAACGGACACACGGTGCTTTCCGTAATTGCCGCTTTCTTCGGCGGAGTTATTGCCGGCCTTATCACCGGACTGCTCCAGACAAAACTGAGAGTTCACCCCGTTCTTGCAGGTATCATAACAATGAGCGGACTTTACTCTGTTAACCTTATGGTAAGAGGAGGCCCGAACCTTTCACTGGGCGCCGACAGTATTTTCAAAAACATTTATACAGCGCTTGATATTACCGGCGATTCAAGAAAAGTTGCAGGCGCAGTAATCAGCGCAATCATCTGCATTGTTATTACGATAATAATGATACTTTTCTTTAAGACCCACGTCGGCCTTTGTATCCGCGCTACTGGAGACAATCAGGATATGGTGCGCGCTTCGTCTATTAACGTTGACCGCACACTGATTATCGGCCTCTGTATTTCAAACGGACTTGTTGCCGTTTCAGGAGCGCTTATTACTCACTATGTAGGTTACAGCGATACATCCACAAGCAACGGTATGCTTATTTACGGTCTTGCGGCGGTAATAATCGGCGAAGCAATTTTCGGCAAGAGAAACGTTACACTTGGCCTTATTTCCGCTGTACTGGGTTCAATTATTTATAAAATCATTGTTACATTCGTTGTTGACATTGAACTGTTCGGCGAAAACAGCGCAAACATGATGAAACTTATGTGCGCGGTAATCGTTGCGGCTACATTTATTGTTCCTGCGGCAAAACGTTACGCCGAAAATCAGAAAATAAAGAAGGAGGCGCACAAAAATGCTTGATATACGCCACGTCTCCAAAACTTTCGCAAAGGGCACCGTTAACGAACACGTTGCGCTCAAAGACGTTAATCTGCACCTTGACAAGGGTGAATTTGTTACCATAGTCGGCTCAAACGGAGCAGGCAAATCAACGCTTTTCAATATGATTTGCGGCTCATTTATGCAGGACGGCGGAACTATCTCCCTTGACGGCAAAGACATTTCGTTTATGCCGGAACATAAGCGCGCAAGAATTATCGGCAGAGTTTTTCAGGACCCGATGAAAGGTACTGCGCCCCATATGACAATTGAGGAAAACCTGGCACTTGCTTACACGAGAGCCCACTCCTCCGCCCTGTCAATAGCGCTTTCAAAAAAGAAAAGCGACTTTTTCAGAGAAAAAGTTGCTCGTTTTAACATGGGTCTTGAGGACAGAATGAAAACAAAAATCGGTCTGCTTTCAGGCGGTCAGCGCCAAGTTGTAACACTTCTTATGTGCACAATCTGCACTCCGAAACTGCTGTTGCTTGACGAACACACTGCGGCTCTTGACCCGGTAACTGCCAAGCGCGTTATGGAAATAACCAATGAAATTGTGGCTGAAAATAACATTACAACAATGATGATCACCCACAACATGGCTTCTGCCCTTACTACTGGCAACAGAACGATAATGATGGATGACGGAGAGATAATCATTGACCTTGACGATGAAAAGCGAAAAGGAATGACTGTGCCTGATTTGCTTTCAATGTACAGAGAAAAAGAAGCAAAGGAATTTGACACGGACCGCATCCTTCTCCAGAAAGATGAATAACAAATATAAAAAGCCCCTGCAAATCAGTTTTGCAGGGGTTAATTTTTTATTATTATTCGGAGACGGTAATTGTCTCGATGACTACATCGTTTACCGGCTTATCGGCAGGTCCGCAGGGAACAGCAGCGATGGCATCAAGCACGTCGGCGCCGTCAATAAGCTGACCGAATACGGTATGGTGGAAATCGAGCCAGGGAGTACCGCCGACTTTCTTATATGTTTCAGTTACTTCAGCGGGATAACCGTTTTCGGCAAGCTGTTCCATCTGAGCAATAAGGTTATCGGGAACATCTTTGGCCTGAACAATGAAGAACTGACTACCGTTGGTGTTTGGGCCGCTGTTTGCCATTGAGAGAGCGCCGTAATAGTTGCGGGCGTCAATGGTAAATTCATCCTCAAAAGGTTTGCCCCAGACTGATTCGCCGCCACAGCCCGTTCCTGTCGGGTCGCCGCCCTGAATCATAAAGTCCTGAATAACGCGGTGGAAAATAAGACCGTCATAATAGCCGTTTTTAGCATGGGTAACAAAATTTTCTACAGCTTTGGGAGCGGCCTCTTCAAGAAGAACAAAAGTCATGTCTCCCCTGTTTGTTTTGATTACGGCTTTAATGCCGTCCTTTTTTTCTAACTGATTCATAAGTTGTACTTCACTTTCTCATTTATATTTTTCAGCGTTTCTGCGCTGATTTTGCATACCTTGCGGTCATACGTCATAAGTCCGTTTATTTCGTCTTCAACGTCAGTAAGTTGAGTATAAACGGTTGCGGACAAACCGTCGGGTATCTGCTTAATTATAACATCGTTAAACAGTTTTGAATAAGCAGCCGCAAGTCTCTTTTCATTCGGATAAATACGATAACCGAAAGCCTTTTCATTCCAGGTGTGGCCGCTTTCTTTAAGGGCGTAGCCGCCGAATTCCGTTAAAAGCCACGGTCTGTCGCCCGCCTTGACCTTAATCGGCGTAAAATATATATGTTTGCTTATAACGTCCGACTTGCCGCAGTCATGCCAGCCGCTGGCGGAATCTACCGTTCTTGTTGGATCCCAGGATTTTATCATATCATAAGCCTTTGATGAATCGAACTGACCCCAGCCCTCATTGAAAGGAACCCACAATGCGATGCACGGACAGTTATAAAGAGTGTCTATCATCTCTTTAAGTTCCTTATAATAGAGCGAACGGGCGCCCGGATCAGTACGCTTAAACGTTTTATAATTTTTATCGTCAAGCGTCATTCCCATAAACGGAAGGACAGAGACCTCGGCGCCGTAATTTCCGCCGCCGTTTACCATGTCCTGCCAGACAAGTATACCGTTAACATCGCAGTAATGATACCACAAAAGAGGTTCGATTTTAATATGCTTTCTGAGCATATTAAATCCGCACTTCTTTACAAAGCGGATATCATTTTCCATAGCTTCATTTGACGGTGGCGTAAGATAACCGTCAGGATAATATCCCTGGTCAAGCAGTCCGTTATGGATATACGGTTTATTATTAAGGAAAAGGCGCTTAATTCCTCTGTCGTCAGTTCCCACAGAGAATTTTCGCATTCCGAAATATGATTTTATCGTTTCTCCGCACGCCTTAAATACAACGCGGTACAAAAACGGCTCCTCAGGGCTCCAGGATTTAAAATCAGGGATTTTAACAACCTTGTCCGTAGTATCTGCAATAAGAGTTTCTCCGTCGTATATCAGCGTTTCAACGCTGTCGGTGCCGAAAAACTCAAAAGAGACCTGCTCCTTGTCATAATCAGGCGTTATCTTTACGCGCTCAAGAAATTCACGGGGAGTAGACTCAAGCCAAACGCTCTGCCAAATACCACTTTGAGGAGAATACCATATACCGCCGCGCTTTATTTTCTGCTTTCCTCGGGAATACTGATTTTTATCGGTATAATCTTTTACGGTAACTTCTAGTCGGTTTTCACCGTCAGCTAAAAAGTCTGTAATCTCCAGAGTAAAGGGAGTGTAGCCGCCGCGGTGAGAGCCTACTTTGCGGCTATTTAGAAAGACGTTGCACATCTGGTCAACAGCGCCGAAGTGGATAAACACTCTGCCCTTATTAAAATTCTCCGGGAGAACAAATGATTTTCTGTAATGAAGGTATTCTCCGGGCATAAGCATTCTTCCGACGCCTGAAAGCGGTGTTTCCGGCGAAAAAGGAACGCAGATACTCTGGGTCATTTCCCCGGGAATATCGCTGTCATCCGAAAAAGCGCACTTCCAGATACCGTTTAATGAATAATAAGAGTCGCGAACGAACTGAGGTCGCGGATATTCCGCCAGCGGGTGTTCCCTGTCCAGCGTTTCTCCCCATTCTGTCATCAACATACTTTTTCCTCGCTGACAATCTTTGAATCTACAATTCTTACTATTTTATTGCAGATTTCCAAAGATGCTTTCTTATGGGATACGATAATGCAAGTAACGTTTTTAAGCTCTTTAAGATTTGTAAGGAACTGCTTTTCCGTTGCTTCGTCAAGAGCCGAAGTTGCCTCGTCAAGAAGGAGGACAGGCGATTTTGAAAGCAGGCTTCTGGCGATTGCAAGGCGCTGAACCTGACCCTCGGAAAGGCCCATTCCGTGCTCGCCTATAACAGTCATAAGCCCGTCAGGCAGTTCGTCAATAAACTGCTTGGCGCAGGATATTTCTATCGCCTGCTGAATTTCTTCGTCAGTTACATTATCATTTATGAATTTAAGGTTATCAAGTATCGTTCCCGAAAGGAGCATATTGCCCTGGGGAACGTATGCAAACATTCTTCTTGTGTGTTTATCAACGGGAAGTTTCGCACCGTTTTCAAGCTGAAGCGTTATGCTTCCGCTCTGAACTTTAAACACACCCAAAAGAAGTTTGAGCAAAGTGCTCTTGCCGATACCGGAAATACCGGTAATGGCAACGAAGTCGCCTTTGCATATTTTAAGAGATGTATCGTTAAGAATAATATCTCTGTCATATCTGAAAGAAATATTATCAAAATTCATTGCTGAGAGTTCATCATAAATCTCATTGACGTCAATATCGGCTTTATTGTCCTCTTCTTCGTCGGGAAGTTTTTCAATTTCCATCAAACGTTCGGCAGAGGCAATCACAGCGTAATACTTTGGCATAATGCCTGAAAGGGACGCAAACGGCCCCTGGATCTGGTTGACCAGCTGAAGCATTGCCGTAACAGTACCGTAATCAAGACCGTTTAGCAGTCGGTAAGCGCCGAAAGCAAGAGCGAAAACATAACCGATATTAAACGTAGTTGAAAGTCCTGCGTTAGCGGCTATGCCGAAAAGGCGGCGCTTCATTCTGGCGGCATAATTTTCTTCCTGAAGTTCGTCTGTCTGCTTTGAGATCTTGTCTTCAACAACAAAAGTTTTCACAACAAGCAGATTTGATATCGCTTCCTGGATGAAGGAGCGGGTTTTACCCTCCGTCTCCTGAACCTTTTTGTGAAGCCGCTTCAACGTCTTGCGGAACATTCTCGTGCAGAGGAAAACGAAAATTCCTCCGATAAGGAACACAAGAGCAAACACCTTGTCGATTACTACAAGATATATAAACGCGCTTAACAGTTTTACGATAAAGAAAACGACGTTTGGAAGCATCGTTGTAAACCCTTCGGTAATAACGGTAACGTCGTTAAACATAAGGTTGTTTATATCTCCGGTATGATATGACGCTATACTGCTGTAATCTTTCTTCATTACAGTTTGCAGCATATGCTTTTTAAAAATCATATCGAGCCTGCCCTTGCATCGCTCGGAAAAACTGCTGCCGATAAGATTAAGCGCAAGCTGAACCATTATCAAAATCAGAAGATAAAACGAATAAAGAAGAACATAATTCAGATCATGCTTCTCTGTTGCTCCGTTAATAATATGCTTTGAAAAATTGGCAAAGCAGACTGAAAGAGCCGCCCCCAGCGTATTTGTAAACAGCAAAACAAGCATTTTGCCTATTTGGCTTTTGCCGACATGAAAAATCCATTTCAAAGCAACCAAATCGGATTTTGACGGTTTATTTCTTTTTTGCTTCAGGATCTTTCACCTCTTTTGAATATATGACGCGACAGCCATGAAAATCCTCGGTGAACAAACAAAATCACCGGACGAACAGGCAATAGGGCAACCCAAATTCTTGAATAAGCCTTGTAAAGCCTGCTGTTTTGGCAGTCGATATATTTTTTTCCGTCTTTATAGAACCCGGCAAGCACGCCGCATATCTTCTCGTCAGGAACATATTCTTTAACAAGGAGATTGTCCCCTACAATAACATAATCATTTTCGCGGACTTTAATAATTCTGTGCATAATATAGCGGCCTTTGCTGTCAGTATAAACGGGAACGTCATACTTTTTGAGCCGTTCTTTATTTTTAACAACAATAATATTATCTCTCTGCTGATGGATAAGAGGCCACATTGACGAGCCCATGGTAAGACCCGTATATATGCCCTTATCGTTGAGAATATCTTTAATACCGTCAGTAACTTCCATAGCACACCTCACCGATTATACCGCATTTTAAGTATAACAGAATTACGTTTTTATTGCAACTGTATTGACCCGTGTTATGGGTTGTGATATAATGGCAAAAAATCAAATAAAGCTCCGCGGTTTTCGAGAGAAATTAAATCGGAAGCACGGTGAAAATCCGTCACAACCGCCATTACCGTAATTGAGTTTTGGAGTGCATTTGCCATTGCGAAAGTGAGAAGGCGCATTTCATTTATATCTTAAGTCGGGACACCCGCCGCGAGAGCTATGCTTAACAACACTTTTGGGCAAAGGGAGAGTGTGCATAAGGCAACGGTCCTGCTGTAACTGCGCCTTCTGACAACTATCCTCTGCCCTTCGCAGAGGTTTTTTTATGCTTAAAATTAAAAGAAAACTGTCGCTGGCACTGGCTGTTATTCTTATAATATCGATTTTTGCAGGCTGTTCGGTGCAAAAAGCAGAAACAGACAGTACAAAAGACGACACCACGATTACCCAGACCGTTTCCGCTGAAACTGAACAGACGTCGCAAAAAGGAAACGAAAGCAAAACGACAGATAAGCAGGTTGAAGACACAACGGATAAAACAACCGAAAGTAATTCGGCCTCAGCCGCTTCAAAGAAAAAAGAGAAAGAAAAGACAACGTCAAAATCATCAAGCGCGGCAAAAACAACTCAAAAGAAAACAACCCCAACAACCGCAAAGACAACGAAAAAGCCTGAAAGCACTGTTTCCACCTGCACGCTGACCATCGAATGCACAGCAGTGCTTGACAATATGTCTTCACTTAAAGCAGGACATGAAAAATACGTTCCTGACGACGGATACATACTTTCAAATAAAAAAATGACTGTTTCTAAGGGCGACACGGTATACGACGTACTCAAAGAGGCGTGCTCCGAAAACGGAATTAGGCTTACCGCGTCCAACAGCACTTTCGGTATTTACGTTTCCGGCATTAACAATATCGACGAAAAAGACTGCGGAAAGAACAGCGGCTGGACTTACTGGGTCAACGGTAATATGCCGATGGTTACCTGCGGAAAATACACTGTTAACAACGGCGATGAAATCAAATTTTCATATGTCGTTTAAATAAATCACTTCAAACGGAGGAACAGAAAATGAAAAAAACAACATCCATTATTTTGGCGCTGATGCTGTCAGCAATCATGGCTCTGCCTGCCTTCAGCGCAAGCGCCGCAGAGCAAAGCAAGGTTGAGGCTCAGATTAACGGCGCTGTCTCTTATCTTTACAGCGGTAAAACATTCGGCGTTTTAGACTCTCTTGATTTTCTCAACATTGTACGAGCCGGCGCTGACGTGTCAAAATATGTTGACGCTTACACAGCCGATGTAGAAAAAGAACTTAAGGAAAATTCAGGAAAGTTCTACTATCCTATCCCCCAGTACGATGACGAATACAACTTTATCGGCACAAAGGATACTGAGGAACTTGAACTTTACGCTGCAGTTATTGAAATTTACGATTATCTCGGACTTGATTTCACCGATGTTGCCGGCTACAATCTGGCTGATATTATGACAAACTGCGGACTGACCGCATGCAACGGCTCAAATTACTATTATTACAGAATAATTACTGAAGCCTGCAGTATCATTGACGCACCTGAAAAATTTGTTGATGCAGTAATGGCAAACATCACTTCTCTTTACAAAATGGGCGAAGGAACGCTTTTCTGGGGTCCCGGATACTGCTCCGCTGACGACCTTGGCGCTTTCGTAGCCGCCCTTGCTCCCTACGCTTATGATTACTACGACTATATTGACGATGCCGTTACACTTATTGAAAAATCTTACAGCGACCAGGGATACACAAACTTCGGCAACGCAAACGCAGACACCACTGCATACGTTCTTATGGCATACAGCTCACTTTTCGACACAGAAATGGCAGACAGAGCATACGATTTGCTTTGCCTGTTTGAATCAGACGAAACCGGCGTATTCATTTACGGAACAGACAAAAACTCTTACGCAACAAAAGACGCTCTTATGGCTCTCGGTTATTATCTCCCCTGCGTTTATTTCTCCGATGATAAAGACACCGAAGAAACAACAGAGCCTTCAACAGAAAACAATTCAAACAAAACTGACAGTGAAAACACAACAAAGGCTGATGCTTCAAAGGTAGATACTTCAAAAGCTGTAAAAGACGAAAGCAAAAAATCACCGGACACAGGCAATGCAGCCGCCGTTTCAGCGGCGCTTATTACCGCCGCAGGCGCAGTTCTTTTTGTCGCTTCACGCCGCAGAAAATAAGTTATAAAGATTAGCATAGGCCGGGCAAATGCCCGGCTTCTTTTTATACTGCAATACGGGATTGAAAACAGCAAAAACTTAGTTTATAATAAATTTATACGATAAATATTACTAAGGGGTGTAACATGAGTAAGAAAAAGAAAATTATTGCTTCCCTATGCGCTGTTATTGTTGTACTGCTTGCAGTTGTGCTTTACATAATTTTCGGCGTAGTGGGAGTTGAGAGCAAACGTACTTATCCCGTAAGCGAGGCAGTTGATAACAACGCAAACAGCGGTATTACGGTTATCGACAGCAAAACAACTTACCAGACAATGAACGGTTTCGGCGCTTCCGCCTGCTGGTGGGGCCAGGAAGTCGGAACCTGGGAAAACAGCGAGGAAATCCTATCCTATCTTTATGACAGCAAAGACGGCATAGGGCTTAACATTTACCGCTACAATCTGGGCGCAGGCTCTGAAGGCGACGAACATATTTTGGAAAACAGCAGAAGGACAGAATGTTTTCTTAAAGCTGACGGCTCATATAATTTCGGTGCCGACGCCGGAGCCCAAAAAGCTCTTGCAACCGCTAAAAAACTGTCAGGCGACGATCTGCGCGTTACCCTTTTCTGCAACAGCGCTCCTGTCAGCCTTACTAAAAACGGCAAAGGCTACTGCGACCCTGTAAAGGACGAAAATGAGCAGTACGTTTCGAACCTGGACAAAGAAAACTACGGAGCTTTTGCTGAATACTGTTATGAATGCGCCGATTATTTTCTCAGTCAGGGTTACCGCGTTACAGACGTCTCACCGATTAACGAGCCACAGTACAGCTGGCGCGCATGGTACAACGAGGACGGCACTTACTCGGTCAATCAGGAAGGCTGTTATTACAGCAAACAGGAAGCGGCAGATCTGCTTGGAGTAATGGTTAAAAAATTTGACGAAAGCGAAGTTGACAAAAAGGGATGCAAAATCTCTATGTTTGAATCAGGCGCCGCAGAAGGCAAAGGCTCCACAGCGGCAGCGTACATTGACTGCATCCTCGGCAAAGGGCCGAAATATGTGTTAAATAATATTGCACTTCGCGATTACTTTAACACAGTTAGCACCCACTCCTACTGGTCATCAACCGATACAAAAAAAGAAGCTGCTTCATATCTTCAGGATAAATACTCGAATTACAACGTTGTCTGCACCGAATATTGCCAGATGACAGACGATGAAAACACAGGAGTTCATGATCTCATTGCAAAAGAAGAGAACGGAACAAACGGCCTCGGAATTGAATACGGCGTTGCCATGGCGAAAGTTATCGTTGACGATCTTACCATCCTGAACGCCAAGGAATGGGACTGGTGGCTGGGATGTTCCTACGGAACATACACCGACGGCCTTGTTTATATCAACGCTGACGATCACAGTGATATTAAAACTTCAAAACGCCTCTGGTGTCTCGGAAACTTCTCCAAATTTATTGAGGAAGGCGCTGTAAGAGTGGCCTGCTCTTCAGGCGTTGAAGGCCTTAATTCAGTTGCTTTCTGCAACGAGGACGGCTCAACGGTAATTGTTTACGTTAACGCCACAAACAACGACCTTAGTACAGACGCAAGCCGTATAAATGCAGAAAACGTTTCGGTTTACACAACAGACGAAGCCCGTGACCTTGAACTCACCGCTTCATCATCTACAGGCACAATGAACGGAACCGTTTCTGTTCCCGCTCAGTCAGTTGTTACTGTTGTAGCAAAATAAATACTCATATATAAAAAGCTACCGCTTAATGAACAAGACCGTGAAAAACGGACAATAGAAAAAAAGCACCTCCTATGGTAGA
>URGA01000046.1 GCA_900547275.1 uncultured Oscillospiraceae bacterium
CAACGTTATATTACTGAAAAAAGACAGCAAAGGTCATAACCGCCGCTCATAAGATAAATACTTTCAACTTCTTCAAGCTGAGCAATTCTGTTTGCTATATCGTCAAATCCGTGGCCAAATTTAGGCTGGACTTTAATTTCTATAAGAGCGGTAACCGTTTCGTCGTGCGCCTTTTCCTTATCAATAAGGGCACGGTAACCTTTAATTACACCGTCTTCCTCGTATGCTTTTATTTTTGAAGAGACTTCATCTTCTGAAATATCAAGCATAACAGCAATTTCTTTATTGCTTAGTTTTGGATTGTTTTTAACAATTGATAAAAGTTTATCCATTTCATTTTCTCCTTACATAATAGGTACAACCATCGGTTCGCGGTGATTGAATATCGTCAGATTGTCAAATCCGCATTTTTTGGCAAGATCCATTCCCGCCTCAATATTTCCGCAGATTTTATCAGGAACATGGGCGTCAGAACCGATTGTTATATATTCGCCGCCCATTTCTCTGAACAGACGTATGTATTTTTCATTCGGCAGAGTCTCGCCTATCTTCATAGCAATACCTGAAGTGTTTATCTCCAAAGCTTTTCCGTTTTGAATAAGCGTTTTGAATATTTCCTCAATTATGTCATCGTAGCGGCTCATGTCAACACTAATACTGCTTTCACCGACTATGTATCTAAGCGGATAAGTAAGATGTGCCAAAGAGTCAAATCCGTTCCACTTTGCAAGCTCAAGTTCTTTTTCAAAATATGCGGTAAGCAATTCATCCACATCATAATTCGTATAATCAAGGAAAAAGAAATCATCCATATCAGGCAAATTATGGATTGAACCCAGCACAAAATCATAATTAAATTTATTAAGAATATGGTTTGCAAGTTTCGTATTGTAAATCGCCTGGCCGATTTCTAATCCCTGAAGAACAAGAAGCCTGCCTTCGAAATAACGCTTGCACTCAAATGTCTCAACAAACTGGTTTGTACAAAGCGCTCTGAAATCCTCTGTTTTTGAATCTATTTCGCAGTGGTCGGTTATTGCGATTCCTTCCGCGCCTTTTTCCACTGCTTTTTCGCACAAAAGCATGCAAGACTGCTTTCCGTCGAATGAATTATCGGAATGCGTGTGCATATCCATTACATTTTCATACTTCAAAATTATCACCTCGGATATATTGACTGGTTTGTATTTTAACATAATTCAAAGGATAATAAAATATATTTTCTTGTTTTGTTGAAAAAAATTTATAACTTTGGTATAATCATTTCAATAATTAACAGGAGGACTGAATATGAGAGCAGTTATTACAGTTGTCGGCAAGGATACTGTCGGAATTCTTGCTAAAGTATCCTCTGTCTGCGCAGATCACCAGATTAACGTTATTGAGGTTACTCAGTCAATTCTGCAGGATATGTTCTGCATGATCATGATGACCGACTTATCCAAGTGTGACACTTCTATCTCCGAACTTTCAGCGGAGTTTGAAGAACTGGGCAAAAAGGATGCGCTTTCCATCCACGTAATGCACGAGGATATTTTCAATTCCATGCACAAAATATAGGAGGCAGTATTTTGATAAATACATACGATATACTTGAAACTATCCGTATGATTCAGGACGAATGTCTTGATATAAGAACAACCACAATGGGTATCTCCCTGCTGGACTGCGCTGATACGGATATAGATAAATCTTGCAGTAAAATTTACGACAAGATATGCACAAAAGCAGAAAAGCTTGTAGAAACAGGCGAAGCTATCGAAAAAGAATACGGAATTCCGATTATCAATAAGCGAGTAAGCGTTACTCCTATCGCTATTATGGCCGGCATAAGCGGCGGCGATCCCGTAAAGTATGCTCTCGCCCTTGAAAAAGCAGCCGGAACAATCGGAGTAAACTTTATCGGCGGCTATTCAGCACTTGTTCAGAAAGGTTTTTCATCAGGCGATCTTGAACTTATAAATTCTATTCCCGAAGCTTTGGCAAGAACTGAGCATATTTGTTCTTCCGTAAATATCGGTTCAACCAAGGCCGGAATAAATATGGACGCCGTTAAAATCATGGGTCAAAAAGTAAAGGAAGCGGCTGAGAGAACAAAGGATCAGGACTGCATTGCCGCAGGCAAACTTGTAGTTTTCTGCAACGCTCCTGAAGATAACCCGTTTATGGCAGGCGCGTTTCACGGTGTTTCTGAGCCGGACTGCGTAATTAACGTTGGCGTTTCAGGTCCCGGCGTTGTACGTGCAGCAGTAGCAAAATACCCTGATTACAGCATTAATGAAATTGCAGAACTCATTAAGAAAACTGCGTTTAAGGTAACAAGAATGGGCCAGCTTGTAGGTGTTGAAGCTTCAAGAAGACTTGGCGTGCCGTTTGGTATTGTTGACCTTTCACTTGCGCCGACACCGGCAGTGGGCGATTCCGTTGCCCATATTCTTGAAGAAATCGGCCTTGAAAAATGCGGCGGCGCAGGCACAACGGCTTGCCTTGCAATGCTCAACGACGCTGTTAAAAAAGGCGGCGTAATGGCTTCATCAAGCGTTGGCGGACTTTCAGGCGCATTTATTCCTGTTTCAGAGGACGCAGGAATGATATCTGCCGCAAGATGCGGAGCGCTTACAATAGAAAAGCTGGAAGCAATGACCGCGGTCTGCTCCGTAGGTCTTGACATGATAGTTATTCCCGGCGACACAACACCTGAAGTCATCAGCGGCATTATTGCGGACGAAGCCGCAATAGGAATGGTCAACAACAAGACCACCGCTGTGCGCGTTATTCCTGCAATCGGCAAAAAAGTCGGCGAGGAACTCGAATTCGGCGGCCTTCTCGGAAGCGGTCCGGTTATGAAAGTAAATACAAGTTCTCCCGCCCAGTTCATCAACAGAGGCGGCAAAATACCGGCTCCTCTTCACAGCCTTAAAAACTAACAAAACAGCAGGCATTCCCGCCTGCTGTTTTTTATTTATTATAATTTTCTAACAACCATTTGGCAACGCTGTCATGGTCGTTACATCCGATAATTCCGGTGGCAATATCTTTTAACTCATCAACAGCATTTTCAACTGCATAACATTCATCGGCAACACGAAACATCTCAATATCATTTATACCGTCTCCGAAAGCCACGAGTTTGTCACAGCCCAGCATATCTTTAAGTTTTAATACTGCATTTGCCTTTGACGCGCAAGCAGGCAATATCTCAAGCCACTGCTCGTTTGAATACGAGTCTCTTTGAAAAACACAGTTATACTTGCTTTTATATTTCTCGTAAAAAGGTCTTAACTTTTCCTCATCATCAATACACGTTATGTAAAACGGGTTTCCTTTGCAGTAATCTGATACTGAATTAATCGGATCATTTCTTACGTCATCTTTTCTTGTATTAAGGAATTCACGAAGAGGAACAGAAGATCTGTCCAGTATATACGAAAATTTCTCTTCGCCGTCAATATAAGAATATACAATCGGGTAAATTTCGTTTTCCGTAAGGTCGGCAACAGACTTCTCTGCATCCGGCAAGGAATTTGACATTAGTATTCGGCCGGTGCCGTTTTCAACAATAAAAACGCCGTTATAAACAATAAGCGGTATTCTTACATCAATACCTGCCGCTACTTTTTTCATTGTAACGTATGACCTTGCGCTGGCAAATGAGAATATCATCCCATCGCTGACAAGTTGGTTGATAACGCTGTTTGTAAATTCTGATGTTGTCTGACTGCTTCTCAAAAGCGTCTTGTCAAGATCGGAAACATAAAGTGTTTTCATATTTTAACTCCAAAAAGGAATGGTGAATTATGCATAAAGTAACATGTATTGTCGGAAGTCCGAACTCGCTATTTTACAATTCCCCATGAATAAGTTGAAGTTACCGCATCGTCAGCGTAATTATATTCATAAAACGTTGAAGTCAAAGTGTTTTCTGAAACGGTAATGATTGAATAGCCCGCGGTATTGTCAGGAATTGACTGTGCCTTTAAAAACCACGAAGGTTCATAAGTGTCCACCACTTTCCTGTTTTGACTGCCGCCGGCAGCGGACATAAGATAAACAGGAGCGGCGGGCTTTTGAAGATAAATCGCCTGAGAATCTCCAAACTGCTGTGTTTCGGTTTCACATCCAACAGGATTTCTGTTCTCGTCCATAGGTTTAGTTACAGCAAAAGCGTGGTCATGTCCCTCCAGAACAAGATCAACAGAATACTCATTAAAGATTTTACCCAATTTCTTCTGCTGGGAACGTGCTATCTTATTTCTGTCCCGTGATGAACCGTACTTTCCGGGAGAATAAAGCGGATTATGAATTGCAACTATCTTCCACTTTTTATCTGTTGATTTAAGGTCATTTTCAAGCCACTCACGCTGTTTTGAACCCACTCCAGTTCGCTCAGAATCCCCTGAAGAAAGAACAGTAAAGTGAATATCGCCGTAGTCGAAAGAATAATATATTCCATTTTCGCAATCCTGTTCAGGGAGATTAACGGTTGTGTGGTTATACTCTATTTCAGAAGCGCCGTCTGTGTAATCAGACCAGTAGGAATGATTGCCGGAAGTGAGCATAGTAGGCACTGATGAGACGTAATCAGAAACATTTCCGAGCATCATAGACCAAAGATCCTCATTGCCGCCGTACTGAACCATGTCGCCGGTATGGATAATAAAATCAAGATTTTCAGTATGACTGTATGCGTCTGTCATAAGCTGATTCCAAACTGTACCGTTATACGTTTCATCCTGCGTATCGGAAACGTGCATAAACGTAATTTCCTGCGGATTTTCTTCTCCCGTTGAAAAAGATGAAGAATAGCACTCATTGCCGAAGGAATCGTAAATCGTGTATGAATAATCAGTATTATATTCCAGATTATAAAAAACTGCACGGTTAACGTAGTCGCCGTTGCCCTCGTCACTGTAAGCAGTAATTATTTTCTGCTGCGAGTTTCCGTCCCAACCCAGCATAACAGTAGAATGGCTTATACTGTCTGTATGCCATGTTACACTGTAAGAATTTGTTTTACTGTCGTAAATTGATAACAGTACCGATGACATTTCATTATTTTCAGCGTATTCGGGGCATTTCTCGGCGTCAACATTAATTTCACTGATTGATGAGGTATCGCCTATACAGTATGTATCATCTGTAAGCCAAACTCTGTTGCCGTCTATCGTAATATCGGATATATAACTGTCATCCGGGTATGTAACTGAAAGCACACCGTTTTCAATAACTGCTGCCGCGCCTCCGTCAGCGACTATCTCAGGTTCGCCGGCAGACGCTTTATCACTTTTAGCGCATTGAGCAAACATTACAGCAAAAACAACTGCCATAAATAAGCAAAATACTTTTTTCATTTTTCTTCCCCCAGTTGCTTTATTCTTATTCACCTTGGTTGAACATCGGATAAGTGTATTTATCCTCTTCGGTAATTTCCCTTAACACTTTGCAAGGCACTCCAACAGCCACAACATTTGCCGGAATTGATTTTTTTACAACGCTTCCTGCGCCAATTACGGAGTTATCACCTATCGTTGCCCCGGCAAGGATTGTAGAACCGGCACCAATCCAAACGTTATTACCTATCGTTATTGGTTTTGCTATTTCAATACCGGCTTTTCTCATTTCGGGATCAAGAGCATGCTCGGCAGTTGTAAAACAGCAATTCGGAGCGACAAACACATTATCACCAAAAGTGACCTTGGCTCCGTCAGTGATTATAAGATTATGATTAGAATAGAAATAATCACCAACTGAAATATTATAGCCATAATCACACCAAAACGGCGGCGTGATTATAACGTTCTCGCCCATCTTGCCCAGAAGTTCTTTTAATATTTTTTGCTGTTCATCTCTGTCATTAGGCGACAGCTGATTGTATTTATAACAAACGCTTTTGCATTTACTTATCTCTTTCTCAAACTCAGTGTTATAGCATCCCTGAAAAAAACAGTTTATCGGTACAACTGGTTTTCCTTTCATATTAAAATCCCCCTAAGTTATTATCAATTTCAATTTAACATATCCCCACAACAATATCAACAGATTGTGAAAAAATTCTTAATTTACATTTAAATTGCTAATTCCGAAAATCGAGTTTCTTGTGATTTCCGGTTTTATTTGCTATAATCAGCATTGAAGCAAAGAAAAATGATGAGGTATTATAAATGAAAATAACTCCATTTAGCATTATAAGCCGCTCCAATAAACTCAGAGGTATAATTCTAAGGCCTAATACTCTTTCTTCTCCCTGTAAAACCGTTATTGTAAGCCATGGATTTGCAAGTAATATGCTTATAACTTTCGGCTACGCAAAAACGTTTGCACAGGCAGGATATATCGCTGTTTTGTATGACTTTTGCATGTCAGGAAGCGGAATAAGCGGCGGAAAAAGCACCGGCATGAGCGTGCTTACGGAGAGAGACAATCTCCTAGACGTTATAGATTACGTCAAAACTCTCAGCTATACTGACGAAAATCATATATCCCTTGCAGGATGCAGTCAGGGAGGTCTTGTTAGTGCGTTAGCGGCGGCACAGCGCGAAGAAGAAATTGAAAATCTTTTTCTCTACTACCCAGCTCTTTGCATTCCCGACGATGCAAGAAGAGGCCATATGATAACGGCAAAATTTGACCCGCAAAACATTCCGGACAATTTTTACGCAATTTACGTAAAACTAAGCAGAAAATACGCGGACGACGCTAAAACTTTAAGTCCGTTTAAAGAAATATGCACATACAAAAAACCTGTATTTATTGTTCACGGAATTGAAGACAGTCTTGTAAATATAAAATATTCCCGCCGCGCCGCAGAAGAATACCCAAACTGTAAACTTATCGAAGTCCACGGCGACCACGGATTTATCAAAAAAGGCTTTGCCGCTTCAAAAAAAGCAACCCTTGACTATATCAGCAAAAACAAATCATAACCACCAGTTGAACTGGTGGTTTGCACAGGCCCTAAAAGGGCCGCCTACTGGCTAGCCGACTGAAAGTCGGCACTGATGGTTTGACATCGCATTACTATTTCAGGCAACCGCTCTCGTGCGGTTGCCTTTTTTTATGCCTTACTTATTCTTGTTACCCGTGAACGGGTCTATGTACTCTTTGAGTGACACCTGGTCATTTGCAAAATCTTCCTCAAGTTGATTTTGTATGTACTTCTCTATCACTTTTTTGTTTCGACCAACTGTATCTACATAATATCCTCTGCACCAAAAATGGCGGTTCCAATACTTATACTTTAAATTTGCGTGTCGGTCGAATATCATCAGCGTACTTTTCCCCTTGAGATATCCCATAAATTGTGCTACACTTATGTACGGTGGTATTGACACTAAAAGGTGTATATGATCTTTGCACGCTTCTGCTTCTATGATTTCTACGCCTTTCTGTTCGCACAATTTACGGATTATTTCTCCGATATCTTTTTTTATTTTTCCATATATCTCTTTTCTCCTATATTTTGGTTCGAATGCGATACTATTCTCAATCACACAGGGCTATATGAATACCGGCACGGCAAAATGCTGATGCACTTGAGATTTATCTTTGAAGCGTTGAGTGATTTAAGCACTCCCGGAGAATATATGCGCTACTATCGCCAACTGAGAGGGCTTACCACAAGGCAGCTTGCAGAGAAATTAAACATTGTACCGGCAACAGTTCTCGGCTATGAACAGGGGCGTTTCCCGATACCGTATGAAATTTCCGTAGTTGCTACTCAAATGCTGCAAATACCCAAGTCTCTGCTGTTTGATGATTTTTGTGTTTTCATAAGTGCGCCATATACGGAACTATTACATAAGGTCAGAAAGCGTTATGGCCTTAACCAAGTTGATTTTGCTGAAAATGCCGGTATTTCTCCGAGTATCTATGCGAAATGGGAATCGGGCAGCCGCAGACCGTCAAGAAAAATGTATCAGCAATTAAAAGTAATCTATCCCGAAATATAACATTGAGCGTGCTCACCCGAAACGGTGGGTACGCTCATTTTTATCCGCACATTCGATTTTCGTGATTACTTATATTACAATAATTGCAAAAATTGAGAGGAGAACCGATGATGAAGCAAAAATACTATCTTGTGCTAAACGATCAGGAACATCGGCTTATAATTGAGAGCCTGAACCAATTAAGAAACAAGCTTATTGCTGATGGCAAGTACACCGACGCGGTGGATGAGGTTCTGCTGAAAATCATTAGTGCAAAACAAAAGAAATTCAAAGTAATTTTCAAGGGGGCGTGATTATGGAAAAGTACATTTTTGACGAAAGAAACGGGCTTTGGTATGAACTTCAAGACGACTACTATCTACCTTGCTTAAAATTACCTGAAGTAGAACAACAGCCTGTCGGCTTATGGGGACAACGACACTTGCGGTATATCAAGCAAAATCGCAAGGTCTTTTATCATAATCTGCTGACAAGCGGTAAACTGAACGGTTACCTCTCAGATCTTGACAAACAGGCAGAAGATATGTTTTCTCGTCTCGTAAAGCAAATGGCAGAGCGCGAAGGTGTAACAGAACGGCTTAAAGCGGAAAACCAAATGGAATGGGTAAGGCAAATGAACAACCTTCGCAGCAGAGCCTCAGAAATCATAAACAGCAATTTGATTAACACAATTTAATACGATCAACACGGTAATTTCATACTTTTTAATAGGTATTGAACTGCATTTTGAGTAACACTTCATATTAAATAAGCAATCCCTCCTGTCCGGTATGCATCGAACAGGAGGGCTTTTTGCAAATATGCAAAGTAGATTCCTTTAATATTATCTTACTCTTTTTTTCTTGCTGTAAACTGTTGTTCCGAGTACGCCTGCTCCGCTTACGAACAGCAGAGCTACCCACAGAAGCATATTGCTGTTATCTCCGGTCTGAGGGCTTGTTGTATCCTTGCCACCAGTTGGTGTTGTAGTATCAGATTTATCTCCTTCGCTTGGCTTCGCCTGCTCCGATGCTGCTTTCTTAACCTCAAAATTTGCACTGCACTCGCCGTCGGTATAGACAACAGTTAATTTGTGTGTGCCGACCGAAAGCGTTTTGAGGTAATCGGCTTTTAATGTGATGACGGTAGAACCGGAGACCGCCGTATAATTCTTCGCGTCAATCAGCGTACCGTCAACCTTAACGCCTGTGAATTTGCTGAAATCGCCGTTTGCACGGAAGGTCAGCGTTCCATCACCGTTCTGCGTCCAAGCGCCGTTTGCTCCTTCAATGATTTTGTAATCCGAAGCACCTGCCGCAGTAGGCGTCATGGAAAGATCGGTTTCGACCCAGAAGCTCTGGGTGTCATTCTCATCGCCTATACGAGTGTACTCCACTTCCCGGCCGTTGATCTTTAGCTTGGCATCGGGGGAGATGTCGGCGGTATAGGCAGTCACATATACGCCGTAGTGATAGGTCTTTCCGGTCTCAAAAGCGGTGATCTTGTTAGTATAAATGTCGCCGCCCCACTCCGGCTCTGTGGAAACAATGCCGGTATTCTCATCTAAGCTCCACCACTCGCAACGGAATGCATACTGATCGTTTTCAGGCACCGTTCCGGTAAAGACAGGTTTATCGCAGTCCTTAAAGGTCAAGGTTACGTTATTTATTTCAATAACGGAGATTTCCTTGGTTACTTGCGGGCGAATTGTCTTAACATTCATAGTGAACAAGCCGTCCACGGTTTTAACGACGTTGGCGGTTGCCGATATCGGGTTCCCGTTTATCGTAACGGAGCAGTTATCCGCAAAGATATATCCGTCTTTTTCTCTCAGCTCGATGGAGTACATATAGTTCTTGCCCTCTTCAAACTGAGTAATCTTTTTCATGGAAGGCGTATATTTGCTTTCATTGGAATACCAGAACGCAACCGGCTCTCCGTTCTCCATTTCCTCCCAGCATTCATAGGCAATCTCATATTGGTCTAATGAAGTGTCCGATACCTGTGCCGTTGCCTGCGGAGCGTCACCCGGACGATAATCGAATTTCACATTCTCGATGTAGGCGTTATCTATGGTTGTGTCGCCCTGCGATGTGCCATTTGTAGCGATTACAGCTGGATATACCTTCACCTTAAGGGTTTTTCCGTTATCGTACACGTTGGGAACGGCATCGCCATGTCCATAGCTATATTTTTCAACTCCATCGACAATAACTTCACCATAAAAAACAGTGCCATAAGTCGGGAAATAATATCCCTCTTTCGCAGTCAGGGTTATCTCATATACGTATTCTTTGCCTGCCTCCGGGTATGCATTGCTTGAGAAAGTTTTCCCAACAATTCGTACATCGTCATATTCATTCAAATCCTTTGTTTTGCTTACTTTCCCGAACTTCATACTCATTCATATTACATCAGGAAAAAAGCAAAATTGTTGTCAATCTGCTGTCCTCGCAGAATTTTTGTTGTCAGGACTCACACCGAGAACCCTTCTCAAAAGATGTCCAACTTCGATAAGTTGTTAAATGATTCCTGCTTCTTCTGATCTGTAGCTTCAGCATAGATATCCATCGTCGTTTCAATGTTGCGATGTCCCATGATATCTTGGATCACTTTTAGATTTGTTTCGTGCTCACAGAGTCTGGTACAAAAAGTGTGTCTTAGATGGTGACAAGAAAAATCCGGAAGAATGACCGGCTCACGACGTTCTCTTTTTGCTTTCACAACCTCATCTGAATTGTGGCTGCAAACAATGCGTTTTATGGTTCGATTTACGGACTGCGGGGTCTGGATTCCACCATAGCGATTGATGAATATAAATCCCTTCATACCATCAAGTTCTGTATCGAATATTCCAGACTCATCTTGTTCCTCGCGCACCATTTGAAATGCATCATAGACAACATCAAGCATCGGGATCGTGCGGATACCTGCTTCCGTTTTTGGCTTTGAAATCTGCAAGGTGGATGTCCGGGAATTTCCTACCGGGTAGTAGACAACGCTATGGTTTATGCTGATCTTGCGATTATCAAAATCAAGGTCGTCCCATGTCAATCCTAATACCTCGCCGATTCTGCCACCGGTACCGAGCAATACTATAAATAGTGGCCACCAATGGTAATACACCGGATGGTTAGCAATATAATCCATAAAGGATCTCTGCTGCGGCTTTGTAAGAGCGTGCCGCACACCTCTTGCCTTGTCACTCTCTTTGCTGACTTCCTTCATCACGCCATCCGACGGATTCTTTCTGATAACTTCATCTCGAACCGCCAGCTGAAAGGTTGGATGCAGCAAAGTATGTACCGAATCCAATGTACCCAATGACAAATCATCTACATTAAGCAGATGGAGGTAGAATTGAAGCACATCCGAATATTTTACCTCAGCAATTTTCTTCTTGCCAAAAGTGTCTCTGACAAAGCGATCATAGATATAGATGTAATTACTACGGGTAGTCTCCCTTAACTTGCATTTGGTAGACATATATCTATCAAAGGTGTCGTTTAAGTTTGCTTTTCCCGCAACGTATATATCCAGCCCATCCAACTGATCCTTTATCAGCTGCTTTTCTTTTTCTCTAAGTGTCGTCAGATCTTGTGCATATATAAACTTACGCCTTCCTAATGGGTCAGTGTAGGTATACATATATCGCTTGTCTGACGCTCTCTGTACCTCTCCCTTTCTAAGCGCTCTACCACGCTCGTCTTTTCGTGCCTTTGCCATACTGATTACCTCCTTCAATATATATTGAAAAGGGGCTCACAGCACTTACTTCTTTTTGGACAAATACTCTTCCAAACTTCGCAAGGCAACTTCTGTCATTGACATATTATGTTTGATGGCATACTCATTTAACTTCTTACGGGTTTCATCCGACATACGGATTGTTATGGTTGCTCTTTTTGCATTATCCTTCTTCGGTCGTCCCATTCGTGTCATATGCTACCTCCAAACACTGTGTATATTATACTTATTGTAAGACAGAAAGTCAATACCTCGTGCGCTCTTCGTCCCCATATTATTCGGAAATTCATATTACTAACCCTTCAGCATTCACGGAATGTCTCAAGAAACTTCTCGAAAATCTCGCAGTTGACCAGTGCTATTCCGTCAATTTTATAAACCGCCTTGGCTTCTTTTGCCAGTGCCTGAAACTTTGTCAATCCAAGACTGTACTTTTCGGCTCCTTCTTTATACCTGACAAATTTCTTTGCATATTGTTTTGTCTTCTCAGCATCTTTTCGTTGATATCCCATTATTCGGTTCCTCCTTTATCTTAAAAATCAGCGAACATCGCTAACGATATTAATTTCTTCCTTAGGACAACCGCCCGGTATGTTTATCCCCGTTCATAATTGTTGATATAGGGATTATACCGTCTAATTTTGTAGATTTTTCCGAGATTTTCCGTAGAATTTTCGTAGTCGGTCGCAAGTTTAGACAAGAACAAACAACAAAATGCTGTATAATGTCAAATTTTACCGCCCTTTGAATACTGCACCGTAAGAAAAGACTTTATGGCTCAAATAAATAGGGGAAACGACCTGCTATCAGGTCGTTTCCCCTATTTATTCCGTAATATCCTCAAAACAAAAGCCAACTTCTCGAACACAACGGATAGCAGAAGGTAAGCTGAGTGCTATCTCACGAAATTTTCTGCGCAGGCCGTATACATGACAGCTTACCGCATTGGCTTCATTTCCCATTGGATCTTCTCCCCATACAGCCTCATAAAGCTGCCTGTATGACAACACCCGCCCTTCATACAAGGCCAGTCGGTAAAGTAGTTCATACTCTTTTGTTGTCAGTAATACCTCCTGCTGATTATAGTATACCTTTCTTTTTCCTGTGTCAATTATGAGGTGGTTAAAAATCAATGTCGGTTCAACTACCATTTCAATCAGCTTCAAATCAGGATGACGCTCCAAAATCTTTGAAATTTCCTCTAAAGCAACATTATCCTGGTCTGATAGTTCCAAAATCACAATTCGTTTGATAGTCCCACCTTCCTTCTAAAACAGCCGCCATCTGTCTGATGGCGGCCGTAAAATGTTATATATTCTGTTCCTTTTTCTTTCTGCTGTAAAGCGTCATGCCATAGACGCCGGCTCCGGATGCAGCCAGAAGACCAATCCACAGCATCATGTTGCTGCCGTCCCCGGTCTGCGGACTAGTTGTATCGGAAGACTGATCGCCCGCGCCGGTCTGCTCTCCGTCCTGAACCGTACTGGTTGAAAACGGTGTGTTGGAGCCAAGGATAGCATACTGGCTCAGATGGGTAGTCTCAAACACCAGGAAGTCGCCTTCCGCCACCGCGTCAAAGCGTTCCAGCTCTTCGCCCAGATATACCGCCTGATAGTATTTGTAGCCCTTCAGGTGGTCGTTCATCGGGATTTTGACCGTCATGGGGTTATCCCTGATTTCCAGAGCTTTACCGTCTTTTCTAACACTGATGTCGTAAATAGACAACAGGCCCGGCAGTTGTTCCTTCAGTTCCGGACGGCTTGACAACACGCTTTCCTGCGCGATGGTGTCGGCGGAAAGGGTCGCACCCTCCGGCACGCCGTTGGTCAGGGAGATGGAAACGCTGGTGTCGGAAGCAGTCAAATCCTTAACGGTGGTACCGCTCTCAGCGCCTTTAGACTCCCACTTGGCATAGAGGTCAATCGGCGCATAGGGCGCGGCGCCGTAGGGCTCATCCTTCAAATCATTGTAAATGCTCAGATAGGTGATCGGCCCGTCGGTACAGGCTTCGTCCCTGTACCAGCCTGCAAACACCATATCGCCGTTTTCCGGCCTGGGACAGGTCGCTTCCACAAAAAAGTCATCCTGGCCGGAGAATTCCATTGACTGCGGCTTTATATACAAATGGTCGCTGCCGTCCTCCGCAAAGGTTCCGCCGTTGGCCCGCAGGATGACGGCGTATTTCGGATACTCTCCGGAAGGTGTTTTATTGGTCAGGTCATCTTTGTCTACAATCTCTGAATGAAATGCTGCAGTGATAACCACGCTTTTATTGCCGCTCTCGTCCGTCTCGATCGCGTTCCGGACGTCCTCCGCCGTGACGGAGCCTTTCAGCGCCTTATATCCGCCCTTTCCGTCCTTTACCATCCATGCGGCAAACGTATAATAGAAGCCGGCTCCTTCCGGACGATATTCTGGTCCGTCAGGAAGCGGAACAGTAAAGGAAGATGCGTCTGCGACCTCCACATCATAGTACAGATGCGCCGTAGTGATGTCTGGTTCAATGCTGGAGATGCTTTTGTCCGCCGGATTGATATCGCCTTCAATGGTGGTATACACCGGCTCATCGCCTGGGTTTTCCACATGTCCGATGGTTATTGTAGCATAGAACCGTCCGGCATCGGTATCGATATCACCGACATCGACCCAGCCCATTTGATAGTAGCCATATTCCGCGCCGCCGTAGTAGAAGCTGATGGTAAGGGGGTCTCCCGCCGCAAATGCCGGCACAGCCATTCCAACAGCCATACAAAGCGTCAGCAGTCCTGCAAGCAGTTTTCGCTTCAATTTCATAACTGATTTTTCTCCTTTCAAGATAAAATTCATGTGAATAAACGGTTTGATGATTCTCTTTAGGGTATCACCGCCTTTTTCTCTATATTTCTATGCCATCCGTTCCCCGGTGCGTCGGTTCAGGCAGCCAGGGCGGAACGAATAACCTTCTTTGCCGCAGTTAAAGTTCTTTATGCTTTGGTGAAGACCAAAGCATAAAGAAGGGATATCCCTTCTGCAAAACAACGCTGGCTACACCGAGCGCAGGACAAAGGAGCGCGCATAGGGAAGTTCTCTTTGAACGTATTCCATCATTTCTTCTCCTCCTGAATTTTTGGGGAACCGCGGCAGACGCCGGGAAGTGGATTCTTACGCCCTCATTTTAGGTGAAAAGAGGCCGGATTGTCTATGCGTAAATCCCGCCAATCGTATCAAAACAGGTGGCGGTGAACCGCCATTTTTCAAAAAACCGATGGCGGTCAACCGCCATTTGTGCATATTATATAAATCAAAGCAACTATTTTGAGGCTTTATATATGCACAACTTCTAATCGTTCCAAATAGGGGTTGAGGTGTACTTTTCGTTCCTGATTTTTCCTTTCCCGGATGCCGAATGGCGTAAATTTCATTTTTCAAGTGGGGAAAACGATGTTTTTTATCAGGACAATTCGTTACCGCACACAAAAACACCCTGCCTCTCCTGAGAGAAAGCAGGGTGTTCTTTTATCCTGTATGTTAATCGTTACGGTAAAGCAGGTACATAGTGATGCGGGATTTTGCGCCCGTCTTTTCGTACAGGGCGGAGATATGCCGTTCCACCGTCCGCTTGGACAGGAACAGGCAGTCGGCGATCTCCTGGGCGCTGCTGTCCGAAGAAATCATCTGGGAAAATACATCCCATTCCCGTTCGGTCAGCCCGTATTTTGCGATGAACGCCTCCCTGCGCTCTTCGTCCGACTTTTGGGAAGCAGGCGGCTCCTTGGGCTCCATGACGGCGTTCATGCGGG
>URGA01000047.1 GCA_900547275.1 uncultured Oscillospiraceae bacterium
GGCGCCGATAGTAACGGCGGACAGTATTGATACTGACAAGGTGTTCGGTGCGTCTCGGTATGATCGAGGCGGCGAGAGCGACTATCTCAACTGTCCATTCAACCGCGAAGAATATGAGCGATTTATTGAAGAGCTTGTCAGCGCCGAAGGTGCGGTTACCCACGATTTTGACGTTTACGAAGGCTGTATGCCTATTGAAAAACTTGCAAAGCGAGGGCTCGACGCTCCGAGATTTGGACCTATGAAGCCTGTGGGACTTGTTGATCCTTCAACTGGTCACAGACCATGGGCGTGCGTTCAGCTCCGCCGTGAGAATTCCGCAGGCACCATGTTCAATCTTGTGGGATTTCAGACAAATCTTAAATTTCCCGAACAAAAGCGGGTGTTCAGAATGATACCCGGCCTTCAAACCGCTGAGTTCGTCCGCTACGGAGTTATGCACCGCAACTCTTTTCTTGATTCGCCGCGGCTGCTTAATTCTGATTTCTCTCTAAGGAGCAATCCGTATTTGTATTTTGCAGGCCAGATCACCGGAGTTGAGGGCTATATGGAGTCCGCCGCTTCAGGCATCATGGCGGGTATTAACGCCGTAAGACGTGCGGACGGAAAAGAACCGCTGAGACTTGAGGACAAAACAATGATAGGCGCTTTGTCTGATTATATCAGCGATGAAAGTGTAAAGAATTTTCAGCCAATGGGAGCAAATTTCGGTATTCTGCCGCCCATTGAGCCGAAAATAAGAGATAAGAAAGAACGCTATGCCGCTTTGGCGAAAAGAGCCCTGGACAGCCTGGCGGAAACATTGGAGAAAAAATAATGAAAATCATTGTTGACGCTTTCGGCGGGGATAACTCTCCGCTGGAAATAATCAAAGGTTCCATGCTTGCCGTTGACGAATTCGGAATAGACGTTGTTCTCACCGGCGACAAAGCAAAAATAAACGACTGCGTTAAGAAAAACAATATTGAGCTTAAGCGAACAGATATTGTTGACGCGCCCGAAATTATCACAATGGAGGACGACGCAAAAAGCGTTCTTCGCAGTAAGAAAAATTCATCAATGGCAGTGGGCTTCCAGCTGCTTAACGACGGCGACGGAGACGCCTTTGTAAGCGCAGGCAATACGGGCGCAGTAACAATGGGCGCAACGCTTATAACCAAGAGAATAAAAGGTGTTAAACGCCCTGCGATAGCATCTATAATGCCGTCTGGCAACAAACCGTTTTTGCTTATGGACTGCGGTGCCAATTCTGAGTGCAAGCCCGAGTATCTCTATCAGTTCGGACTATTGGGTTCCATTTATATGAACAAGATTATGCACGTTGACACTCCCAGGGTAGCGCTTGCAAACAACGGAACAGAAGAGACAAAAGGAACTCCAGTTGTAAGGGAAGCGTATTCGCTTATGAAAGACGCTCCTTACTGCTTTACAGGAAATATTGAGGGAAGACAGATTCCTTTCGGCGATGCGGATGTAGTTGTAGCAGACGGATTTACAGGAAATCTTATTCTTAAGACGTACGAGGGCGTTGCGAAAGTTCTTATGAACGGCGTTAAGGATATTTTCTCAAAAAATATACTTACAAAGCTTTCCGCTCTCGGAGTTTACAGCGGTATCAAAAAGATGAAAGAACAGTTTGATTACCGCGAATACGGCGGAGCAGTTATGCTGGGCGTAAAGAAACCCGTTGTAAAAGCCCACGGCTCCGCAGACGCAAACACATTTAAAAACGCAATTAAGCAGGCCGTTATGTTTCTTGACACCGGCCTTATCCCTGAAATTGAACGGGTAATGGCGCAAGCCGATCCCGCCTGAAAGAAGATCTTGCAAAAATGAAATCTCTTGAAGAAAAAATAGGTTACACATTTAAGGACAGTACACTGCTGACGGAGGCTATGACTCATTCCAGTTATGCCAATGAGCGCCACGGCAACGTGAAGTGCAACGAAAGAATGGAATTCCTCGGCGATGCAGTGCTGTCAATAGTTTCTGCCGAACTGCTTTACAGCCGCTTTCCCGATATGCCGGAGGGTCAGCTGTCAAAGCTTCGTTCTTCGCTTGTATGTACTCAGAGTTTGTCTGAGTTTGCAAAGTCTATAGACCTTGGCCATTATCTCAGACTTGGCAAGGGTGAAATCAATACCTGCGGCTGGGAAAGGCCGTCAATTCTTGAGGACGCCTTTGAGGCTCTCATTGCCGCTATCTATCTTGACGGCGGAATGGAGGCCGCAAAGAAGCATATTTTGCACTTTCTTGTGCCCGCTCTTGAAAACCACACTACAGCTTTTAAGGATTACAAAACGATGCTCCAGGAGGTTGTTCAGCAAAATCCCGGAGAAAACGTCAATTACGTTTTGGTGGGCGAGAGCGGTCCGGACCACGATAAGCGGTTTGAAGTGCAGGTAAGGCTTAATTCAAATATTATCGGCTCAGGCGTTGGCAGGAGCAAGAAGATAGCGGAGCAGGAGGCTGCAAAGGAAGCTTTGCACCTGATGGGATTATGAGAAAGGGAAATATAAGCATTTTTGTGCCGCATCTCGGCTGTCCGTGTCACTGCTCGTTCTGCAATCAGCACGTTATCAGCGGCAAAACGGAAATTCCCGATGCAAATACTGTTCGTGACAGCGTTGAGAAAGCCTTTGAAAAAGACGGTTTCAGTTATGAAATTGCGTTTTTTGGAGGCTCATTTACAGCCATCGACAGAAATTACATGATATCGCTTCTTGAAGCGGCTTCGCCTTATGTGAAATCAGGACGCGCAGAAGGTATCAGAATTTCAACAAGGCCAGATTTCATCGACGACGAAGTGCTCTTGCTTTTAAAGTCTTACGGCGTAACCAGCATAGAACTCGGCGCCCAGAGCATGGACGATGAGGTGTTGAAACTGAACAGCCGCGGCCATACGGCTCAGGACGTTGTAAACGCGTCTGAAAAAATCCGTTCTTTCGGATTTGAACTGGGTCTTCAGATGATGACCGGCCTTTACGGCGATACCGACGAAAAAGCGCTTGAAACGGCAAAAAAACTGATTGCTCTTTCTCCTGATACAGTCAGAATTTATCCAACAGTTGTGCTCAAATGCACCCGCCTTGCAGAGCTGTATGAAGCAGGAGAGTATCCTGCCCAGACTGTTGAGGAAGCGGTTTCGCTGTGCGCAAAACTTGTTCCGATGTTTGAGAACAACGGTATAAAGATAATAAGACTTGGTCTCCACGCTTCAGACGATATAAGGCAAAATCTCGTGGCCGGGGCTTACCACGAAAATCTAGGCGAACTGGTTCGCTCAAGGCTGATGCTTAACCGCATTACCGAAAAGCCGGCGGGCGACTATACGGTATTTGTTAACCCGAAAGCGGTCTCACGCCTTGTTGGAATAAAAAAAGCGAACAAAACGGTGTGGCAGGCGCTTGGCTACAGAATTAGAATAAAAACAGACGCCACTTTGACAGGTGACGGAATGAGGATAGAAAATGGTATTAAAATCACTTAAAATGCAGGGCTTTAAATCATTTCCTGATAAAACTCAGCTTAACTTCGGCAAAGGTATTACCGCCGTTGTCGGCCCAAACGGATCCGGCAAGAGTAATATTTCCGACGCAGTTCGCTGGGTGCTGGGGGAAACGAGTTCTAAATCTCTGCGCGGTTCAAAAATGGAGGACGTTATCTTCGGTGGAACTTCAACCCGTAAGGCGTTGGGTTTTGCCCAGGTACAGCTTACTCTTGACAATACGGACGGAACTCTGAAGGATAAGGGAGATATCGTTACGGTAAGCCGCCGCTATTACAGAAGCGGTGAAAGTGAATATAAAATTGACGGCGAAAACGTGCGCCGCAGAGATATCCGCGAGTTGTTTATGGATACAGGTCTCGGTGCGGACGGCTATTCAATGGTAGGTCAGGGTAAGATTGACTCTATCATTTCCGCCAAGAATGAGGACAGACGAGAACTTTTTGAGGAAGCGGCGGGAATTTCCAGATTTCGTCATAAAAGAACGGATGCCCAGCGCAGACTTGAGCAGGCACAGGAAAATCTTGTTCGTCTGCTGGATATTCTCGGAGAACTGGAAAGCCGAGTAGGTCCGCTTAAAGTACAGAGTGAGAAAGCGGCTCAGTTCCTTGAACTCAGCGAAGAGAAAAAAGAACTGGAAATCGGTGTTTGGCTCCAGAAAATCGAGCGTTTCACAAACGACCTGAGAGAGCAGGAGCATCGTATTGACGCCGCCAACGCTTCATATGAGGGCTGTGAAAATGAACTGAAATCAATTGAAGCGGAAATTGAAAACGTAATTAACGAAACTACAAAAATCAACGCCCAGATAGAAGATGTCCGCTCGTCATCACAGAGTTTTGAGGAAGAGGCGCTTCGCAAAGACGCTCAGATAAATGTTCTTCAGGCAAATCTTACCCATAATGAGGATACGATAAACCGCTTAAAGAGCGATATTGAGGGGGCCAACGAAACAGGCGCCACCATTGACCAGCGTATTGCCGATGAAGAGCGTCGGCTTGCGGACAACGAGCAGAAAAAAACAGAAAGAGAGTTGTCCGCAAGACATTGGAAGATGTTACCCACCAGGGCGAAGAACTAATGAACTCCAATGAGGAGTACAGCCGAATGACGGTTGAACTCAATAAAAAGATCTCTGTTTTGACTTTAGCAATGTCTGACGACAAGGTTCGCTGTTCAGGAGCTTCCTCTTCAATAGAGGAAATTGAACAGCGCAAAGGAACGGTTGACGAGGCTTTACAGCAGAGCGAAAAAGCGTTGGAGACAACTCTCGCCCAGCAGCGGGAGAGCGAGGAAAATATGGCTTTCCTCCAAAACAGAATTGATGAAAACAAGAACTCGCTGTCAGGTTATCAGCTCAAACTTAAGAGCAAAACCGAGGCGGCGGAAAAGATAAAAGAACAGCTGGAGAAAACTGCTGCTCAGCGCGACCAAAAGCAGTCAAGAGCGCGTCTGCTTTCCGATTTGGAAAAGAATATGGAAGGCTTTTCAGGCGCTGTTAAGGCTGTCATTCAGCAGTCAAGAGCAAAGGCTTTGGGCGGAATTGACGGCGTTTTGTCACGTCTGATTACTGTTGAAAACGCCCATTCAACCGCTATTGAAGTGGCTCTCGGGGCGGCTATGCAAAATATTGTTACCGAAAACGAGGCGGACGCTAAGCGGGCGATACTTTATTTGAAGCAGAATAATCTCGGACGCGCCACATTCCTTCCGGTATCTAACATCAAGGGCAGAACCCTAGACGAAAAAGATCTTGACGATCAGTACGGCTTTGTTGCCGTGGCTTCCGATTTAGTAAAATGTGACAATAAGTATAAAGAAATTTTGTCTAACCTGCTGGGAAGAACGGTAGTCGTTGAGGATATGGACTGCGCTATCGGTATGGCTAAGCGCTACCACAACAGATTTAAGATTGTAACGCTGGACGGTCAGGTTATAAATCCGGGCGGTTCAATGAGCGGTGGTTCCAGAGCAAAGGGAGCCGGTGTGCTTTCAAGAGCAAACCAGATTGAAGAACTTGTTGAGGAAGCTAAAAAACTTGACGATCAGTGCCGTGAAATTCAAGGCGAATACAAAACCGCTGTTGAGCAGGCGAATTTTGCCGCCGCGTCCCTTCAGGGTGCTGAGGCAGATATGAAGCAGGCTCAGGAAGATATGATAAGGGCTCAGGGCGACTACAAACTGATTTGTGAAAAACGCTCTTCCATTGAAGCCCAGCAGAAATCACTGCGAGAGGAAAAAGAAAACGCCAGCGCAAGAATAATCTCTCTTCAGCAGGAGCTTGAAACTGCTCAAAAGCGCGTTAAAGAGGGCGAAGAGGCCATCGCCGAAGCGGAGAAAGAACTCCAGAGCACAGGCGAAGGCGCAGATGAGATTGCTCAGAAGAGAGAAGAAATTCGCCAGAAAATTCAGGAAATCAACCTTCAGCTTGTTACTCTGGCTAAGGACAGCGAAACGGCGAAAATCACTATTGAGGACCTGAATTCAAGAAAGAACAGCGAAAAAGACAGAGTTCAGTCAACACTTGAGGAGATTGCCGCTATCGAAAAGCAGAGCGACGAACTGCGCGCTTCCGTTAACGAGATTAAAAAGGCGGCTGACGATTTAAGAAGTCAGGCTCAAAACGCCGTCGACTCAGTTAAGGAAAAGATTGAGCAGAGAAACGATCTGGAAAAGCGAAGCAACGAACTTCGTCTGCTGGAGCGAAACAAAAGCCAGGAGCGTGAAAAACTTTCAGGCGAACTTGTTCGTCTTGACGAGCGCAAGATCGCTATGCGCAAGGAGTATGATGAACTAAACGATATGCTCTTTGAGCAGTACGAACTTACACGCAGGGAAGCTCAGGCGCTGGGTATCGTTATTGAGAACATGAGCGAGGCCAAAAAGCGTCTGCATGAAATAAAGGTTGCAATAAAGAAACTCGGTTCTATCAACGTGGGCGCAATCGAGGAGTACAAAGAGGTTTCCGAGCGTTACACGTTCCTTAAGGAACAGATTGACGATATTGAAAAATCAAAAAGCGAACTGAATAAGATAATTGAAGATCTCACCGTTTCAATGAGCGAGAAATTCCTTACTCAGTTTAATAAGATAAACAGTGAATTTGCGGTATGCTTTACCGACTTCTTCGGCGGAGGAAAGGGCGAACTTGTGCTTGAAGAGCCAGACAATTGCCTTGAGTCTGCTATTGAAATTAAAATTCAGCCGCCCGGCAAATCGGTACAGAATATTAACCTGTTTTCCGGCGGTGAAAAATCCCTTGCGGCGCTTGCCCTGCTGTTCAGCGTTCTTAAAGTAACTCCGTCTCCGTTTTGTATTTACGACGAGGTTGAAGCTGCGCTGGACGATGTAAACGTTGAGCGTTTCGCAAAGTATATGCGCAAAATGACAGACAACACCCAGTTCATAAGCATTACCCACCGTCGAGGAACGATGGAGGAAGCCGATGTGCTTTACGGCGTAACGATGCAGGAAAAAGGCGTTTCAAAACTTCTTGAACTGCAGACGGCGGAACTGGCGGAGAAAATGGGACTGGAGGAATAATATATGGGTATTTTTTCCAAATTCAGAAAAGGTCTTAAAAAGACACGTGACGAAGGCATAACTGCTCAGCTGGATGAAGTTATGGAAAGCCACGAAACCATCAGCGACGATTTGTTTGATGAGCTTGAAGAAGTGCTTATTATGGGCGACGTGGGAATTCCCACCGCTGAGCGCGTTATCCGTGACCTTAAAGCAAAAATAGAAAATGATAAGATAACAAGCGTTCCTGCAGTAAGAGAAACGATGAAGGATATTGTTTCAGGTATTGTTTGGGGCGGTAGTTATCTGTCTCTGCGCACAAAGCCGTCTGTTATCCTTGTTATCGGTGTAAACGGCGTGGGCAAGACAACTACTATCGGAAAACTTGCAATGCGCCTTAAAAATCAGGGAAGAAAGGTTATTCTCGGCGCAGCGGATACATTCAGAGCAGCCGCGATAGAACAGCTTCAGGTATGGGCTGACAGAGCGGATGTAGAACTGATAAAGCACGGCGAGGGAGCAGACCCGGCTTCAGTTGTTTTTGACACTATTGCTGCAGGCAAGGCAAGAGGCGCAGACGTTATAATCATTGACACGGCGGGACGTCTCCACAATAAGAAAAATCTTATGGATGAGCTTAATAAGATCAGCCGTGTTATTCAGCGCGAACTGCCTGACGCGTCAAAAGAAGTGCTTCTTGTTTTGGACGCAACAACAGGTCAAAATGCCGTAAACCAGGCTAAAGACTTCAAAGAGGCTGCCGGAATAACGGGTATCGTTCTTACGAAACTGGACGGCACCGCACGAGGCGGCGTAATCCTTGCGATAAATAATGAACTTGACGTTCCCGTTAAATTTGTTGGCGTAGGCGAGCAGATAGACGATTTGCAGCCCTTTGACGCTGACGCTTTTGCCGCAGGACTTTTTGATACTACCGATCCGGTTGACGACAAAGAGATTGCCGATTTTATTTCGGGAACGGAAGACTAAGAAAAGGACGTTTATCATAATATGGATTTTATTCTTGCAACAAATAACATGAAAAAGCTTGAGGAAATGCAGCGTATACTGTCTCCTCTCGGAATTGAGGTAAAGACAGCCGCTATGCTGGGTATCGAGCTTCCCGAAGTTGAAGAGGACGGCGACACATTTGAGGCAAACGCCGAAATAAAAGCCGCTTCCGCCTGCAAAATTACAGGACTTCCCGCTATTGCCGACGACAGCGGACTTTGTGTAGATTACCTTGACGGAGCGCCCGGAATTTTCAGCGCCCGTTTCGCCGGTGAACACGGAAACGACGAGAAAAACAATGACCTTTTGCTTCAAAAACTGGAGGGCGTTAAGCAGGAGGACCGCACGGCTCATTATGTCTGTGCAATCTGCTGTATTTTTCCTGACGGCAGAAAGATTGTCGTTAGAGGCGAATGCGAAGGACTTATCGGCTTTGAGCGCGACGGAAACGCCGGTTTTGGCTACGATCCGCTGTTTATTGTAGACGGTAAGAGTTTCGGCAGATACACAGGTGAAGACAAAGATAAAATCAGCCACCGCGGCAAGGCTCTCAGAGCGCTGGTGGCGGAATTGGAGAAACATATATGAACAGTAAAGAACGCGCCGCATGGCGCGCCAAAGCCAATGGACTTGACGCAATAATTCAGATTGGCAAAGAGGGAATATCCGAAAATCTTATTTCACAGATAGACGACACGCTTGACGTTCGTGAACTTATTAAGGTGCGCGTCCATCTTGAAACAGCTCCTCAGCCGCCTAAAGAACTGGCCGCTCAGCTTGCCGAGGCTCTTAATGCAGATGTAATTCAGGTCATCGGCGGAATAATAGTGCTTTACAGACCTATCGACGAGGAAAAGGTAAAAGCAAAGAAAGCCGCCAGAGCAGGCGAGAAGAAAAAACCGAAAAAGAAGGTCAAAATTAAGGGACTGCGCCAGAGACAGAAGGAAAAGGAAGCCAAAAACCCTTATGCAAAGTATGAGCGTCCCAAATACTGGGGAAGATAATTTATGCGTATAGGAATTTACGGCGGAGCATTTAACCCCGTCCACAATGGCCATTTGCATTTGGCAGAGTGGTTTCTTGAAAATCAGCCCCTTGATAAGGTGATTTTCGTTCCAACGGCTGATCCGCCCCACAAAAGCGACAGCGAGTTTGCCTCAAAAGAAGACAGGTTCAATATGCTTGCAGCGGCGCTTGAGGGAAAACCGAAATTTGAGATTTCAGATATCGAATTTCAGCGCGGCGGAAAAAGTTACACTTACTATACGATTTGCGATATGAAACGGCTTTACCCTAACGACAGCCTTTTTCTTATAGTCGGCGCTGACCAGTTTCTTAATTTTGACAAGTGGTACAGAGCAGACGACATACTTTCAATGGTTACTTTGCTTGCCGGCGCAAGGATGGATGATAAAGAGTATCGCAGAATGGAAAAGGCAAAAGAAAGCATGGCTGTTTTTAAAGGCAGAAAAGTTTTTGTTGCCAATCTGCCCGTACTGCCTATGAGCAGTGATGAAATTCGTTCTAAGATAAAAAAAGGCGTTTGCGCGGAGCAGTATTTGCCCCGTGGCGTCTGGGAATATATTGACAGAAAAGGGCTTTACAATGTATGATACAGAAGCTTATATGAAACTTATAAAAGAGCGTCTTTCCGATTACCGCTTTTATCATTCGGTATGTGTTGCGGAAAGCGCTGTCCAGCTTGCAAAGAGGTTCGGCGCCGATGAAGAAAAGGCTCGCGTAGCCGGTATTCTCCACGACGTTATGAAGGAAGAAACGAAGGAAAATCAGCTCGCTGTTATCGAAAAAGCGGGCATGAAGATGACTGAGCTGGAAAAGAAAAACAAAAAAGTCTACCACCAGATGAGCGGCGCCGCTTATGTAAAAGAGGAGCTGGGCATAACTGATGATGAGATTATAAACGCAATACGTTATCATACCACCGGCAGGCGCTCAATGAGTTTGCTGGAAAAGATAATCTATCTTGCGGATTTTATATCTGCCGACAGAGATTATGAGGATGTTGACGTTATGCGTCGCAAGGTCGAAGAGGGTATGGAGGAAGGAATGCTTTATGCTTTCCGTTATACCATCGTTGACCTGGTAAATCAGTGTAAGGAAATTCACCCGGATACGCTGGATGCGTACAACTGGGTCATAGAAGAAACTGAAGAAAGGAACAAAAGAGGTTAATGGAGATTATTGACATCGTAAAAACGGCTGTCCGTGCCATTGACAGCAAAAAAGGTGAGGATATTGAAGTAATTCACGTTACTGACCTTACAATTCTTGCCGATTATTTCATTATTGCTACCGGTTCGTCGTCCACCCAGATTAAAGCGCTGTGCGACGAAGTTGAGTATAAATTGACAGAGAGCGGCGTTGAGCCCCACCATATTGAAGGTAAGGCCACCGGCTGGATCTGCCTTGATTACACAACTGTGGTTATTCACATTCTCGGCCGTGAACAGCGTGATTATTATCAGCTGGAACGCCTTTGGGGCGACGGCGAAAAGCAGGATGTTAAGGCATTATTGGAGGATTAAAATATGGAATACAATTTTAAAGCTGTTGAAAAGAAGTGGCAGGATCTCTGGTATTCCCAGAACACCTTTGCCGCAAAGGACGATTATTCACTTCCCAAGTATTACTGCCTGGTGGAATTTCCTTATCCGTCAGGTCAGGGACTGCATGTAGGCCATCCGCGTTCTTATACCGCGCTGGATATTGTTGCGCGTAAAAAACGCCTTCAGGGCTACAACGTGCTTTATCCCATGGGCTGGGACGCTTTCGGTCTTCCCACCGAAAACTTCGCTATCAAGAACCACATTCATCCCGAAATAGTAACTAAAAACAATATCGCCCACTTTAAGGCGCAGCTCCAGTCCCTGGGCTTCAGTTTTGACTGGACAAGAGAGATAAATACCACTGATCCTGAGTATTATAAATGGACCCAGTGGATCTTCCTTCAGCTGTTCAAGAAGGGTCTTGCTTATAAGAAGGAAATGGCTGTTAACTGGTGTACTTCCTGTAAGTGCGTACTTGCAAACGAGGAAGTTGTCAACGGCGTTTGCGAACGCTGCGGCAGCGAGGTAATCCGTAAGCGCCAGAGCCAGTGGATGCTTAAAATTACTGAATACGCTCAGCGTCTTGTTGACGATCTTGACGATCTTGATTTTATCGACCGTGTTAAAGTTCAGCAGAAAAACTGGATCGGCCGTTCCACCGGTGCTGAGGTGGATTTCGGCACAACAGCCGGCGATACCCTTACTGTTTATACTACACGTCCCGATACTCTTTTCGGCGCAACTTATATGGTAGTTTCTCCCGAGCATCCGCTTGTTGAAAAATGGGCGCCGCTGCTTAAAAATATTGACGAAGTTCACGCTTACCAGCAGGAGGCCGCTCATAAGTCTGACTTTGAGCGCACAGAGCTCAACAAAGAAAAAACAGGCGTTCGCCTTGACGGCGTTAAGGGCATAAACCCTGTTAATAATACTGAAATTCCGATTTTTATTTCAGACTATGTACTTACTTCTTACGGAACAGGCGCTATCATGGCCGTTCCTGCCCACGATACACGCGACTGGGAATTTGCAAAGAAATTCGACCTGCCTATTATTGAAGTAGTTGCAGGCGGCGACGTTCAAAAAGAAGCCTTCACCGACTGCGCAACAGGAAAGATGGTTAACTCAGACTTCCTTACAGGCATGAGCGTTGAAGAAGCGAAAAAGGCAATCATCAAGTGGCTTACAGAAAACGGAAAAGGCCACGAAAAAGTTAACTTTAAACTTCGTGACTGGGTGTTCAGCCGTCAGCGTTACTGGGGCGAACCTATCCCGATTGTAAAGTGTGAAAAGTGCGGTTATGTTCCGCTTCCCGAGTCTGAACTGCCTCTTCGTCTCCCGGTAGTTGACAGCTATGAACCTACGGATACAGGCGAATCTCCGCTGGCTAAGATAACAGACTGGGTAAACACTACCTGCCCCGTATGCGGCGGACCTGCAAAGCGCGAGACAGACACGATGCCCCAGTGGGCAGGCTCAAGCTGGTATTTCCTGCGCTATATGGATCCCCATAATCCGAATGCTATCGCTTCAAAAGAAGCTCTGGAATACTGGTCTCCCGTTGACTGGTACAACGGCGGTATGGAACATACAACCCTCCATCTGCTTTATTCTCGTTTCTGGCATAAGTTCCTTTATGACTGCGGCGTTGTGCCCACAAAAGAGCCTTATCAGAAGCGTACATCCCACGGTATGATTCTTGGCCAGAACGGCGAGAAAATGAGTAAATCAAGAGGCAATGTTGTTAACCCGGACGATATCGTTAATCAGTACGGCGCCGACACAATGCGCCTTTATGAGATGTTTATCGGCGACTTTGAAAAGGCTGCTCCCTGGAACAGCGATTCAATCAAAGGCTGCAAGCGCTTTGTTGAAAAATTCTGGAATCTTCAGACTATTGTTACTGACGACGAGAATTACAGCGAAGACATGGAAGCGCTGATGCACAAAACTATCAAGAAAGTAACCGAAGACATTGATGCTCTTAAGTGCAACACGGCTATTGCGGCTCTGATGACACTGCTCAATAAACTTTACGATAAGGGCAGCGTGACAAGAGGCGAGCTTAAGACTGTTACAATCTTGCTTAACCCATTTGCTCCCCACGTTACAGAAGAACTCTGGGAAGTAATGAATTTCGGCGGAATGGTCCACGAAGCATCATGGCCTGAGTATGACGAGGAGAAGACAAAGGAAAACACCGTAGAGATTGTTCTTCAGGTAATGGGCAAGGTTCGTTCAAGAATGACTATCCCTGCAGATATGGCGAAAGAAGACGTTCTTGCGGCGGCAAAAGAAGATGAGAAGATAAAAGAACTCATTGACGGCAAGCAGATCAAAAAGGAGATCTACGTTCCCGGTAAACTTGTAAATATCGTTGCCGTATAAAAAATAATAAAAAGCGGTCGGAAGGATTTTTCCTATCCGGCCGTTTTTGTTTATATTGCCTGATTTAGGATTTTTCTGTTCATCAAAAATCATGTCGATTTGATTAACTCATTAAATCGAAAAGAATAAGAAAATTAGGGATATAAAGAAGGATTTTCGGAACAGAATAGGGCACAGTGATGGTGATTAACCTGTTTTTTTGACAATTTTTGATATTATGCTTGACAATGCGCAACTTATTGTTTATAATCGTTGCGGATATTGAAAAGAGTATTCAAATACCCCTGACAAACAGGTCGGAGGGAGGGAATGTAATGAGCCAGGTAAGAGTAAAAGAAAATGAAACACTCGACAGCGCACTCAGACGTTTTAAGCGTCAGACTTCTCGTGATGGCATCATCCAGGAAGTGCGCAAAAGAGAGCATTATGAAAAGCCCTCTGTTGCCCGCAAGAAAAAGAGCGAGGCTGCTCGTAAAAGAAAGTACAAATAAGAAATTTGTGGGAGCGTGAAGTGCGCTCCCGCTTCTTTTTCGGAGAGATTTTAAATGAAAAAAATTCTTGTTCTCAACGGACCCAATCTCAACATGACGGGTATTAGAAAAAAGAACGTCTACGGCGGAGAAACTCTCGCCCAGATTAACGATGAACTTAAGATTTACGGCAAAGCCCGGGGCGCAAAAATTTCGTTTTACCAGAGCAACCACGAAGGCGATATTATCGACATTATTCATGAGAGCAGAACGGAGTTTGACGGCGTTGTAATAAATGCCGGAGCGTATACCCACTACTCCTATGCTATCAGAGACGCTATCGAGGCGGTGCAGGAATTTACTCCTTTTGTTGAGGTCCATATGAGCAATATCCACGAGCGTGAGGATTTCAGAAAGATTTCCGTTATTACCGACGTGTGCGTTAAACAGATTTGCGGATACGGCAAAGACAGCTACAAAATGGGTATTGATTTATTGATGGAAATATTATAAAATAGTAAAAGTAATTGAGTATTGAGATATTATTGGAGGTATAATTATATGGTATCAGCAGGTGATTTCAGAAACGGCGTAACCTTTGAGGAAGACGGCAACGTTCTCCAGGTTGTGGAGTTCCAGCACGTTAAACCCGGTAAAGGCGCCGCTTTCGTAAGAACTAAGGTAAAGAATGTTATTACAGGTTCTGTAGTTGAAAAGAGCTACAACCCTTCAGCTAAATTCCCGACAGCTTATATCGAAAGAAAAGAAATGGTTTATTCATATAGCGACGACGGTCTCTATTACTTTATGGACCAGGAAACATTTGATATGATTCCCGTTTCTCAGGACGATCTGTCAGACAACTTCAAGTTCGTTAAGGAAAACGATATCTGCCGTGTTCTTTCTTATAAGGGCAAGGTTTTCGGCGTTGAACCGCCCACATTCGTAACACTTGAAGTTACAAAGACTGAGCCCGGTCTTAAGGGCAATACAGCTACAAACACTCTTAAGCCTGCTACTCTTGAAACAGGCGCTGAAATTCGTGTTCCGCTGTTCATCAACGAGGGCGACAAGATCCGTGTTGACACAAGAACCTGTGAATATATGGAGCGTGCATAATCCGGCGGATGCCGTTGATTATATTATTGTAAATAAGGTTTCAGCGTGATTGCCGATTTTCGGCGTCTGCTGAAAATAACCTTCTTGATTGCGAAAGGAGATCGCTATGGAAACAACTGAAAGCCTGGGCTACCTTAAAGGTTTGCTTGACGGAATGGACCTTGACGAATCCAAAAAAGAGACAAAAATTTACAGAGCAATCATCGACGTTCTGGAAAGTCTTACTGGTGACGTTGACGACATTACCGAAGGTATGGAACTGATGGCAAAGCAGCTTGACGCTGTAGACGAAGACCTTGCGGAAGTTGAAGAATTCGTTTTCGACGAAGACGAATGCGACTGCTGCGACTGCGACTGCGACGACGATGACGAATACGAAGAATTCGAAATCGAGTGCCCCGCTTGCCATGAGGTATTCACTGTTGATGAAGATACTGTTCTTGAAGGCTCAATGCAGTGCCCCGCATGCGGCGAAACACTGGAATTTGAAGTTGAGTGTGAAGAGGACGACGAGGAAGAATAATTTCTTAAAACGAAAGGGTCTGCATTGCAGACCCTTTTTATTTGCTAAATTAAAAAATGGGGCTGACTTTTTGTCAGCCCTTTTTCTCATTATTCCAGCGCGTCTGAAACGGCGTCGCTGAGGTCTGTTGCAACATTGTCAGCCTTGCTTGACGCTTCGCTCATACCCTCTGAGATATCTTCGCCCAGTGTAGATGTTGAAGTGTCTGAGGCAGAAGCTGTTGTTGTTTCAGATGTTGATTGAGCTGTTTCGGAAACGATTGCCGTTGTTGTGCCTTCTTCGTTGTTGTCGTTGGCACAGCCAATCAGTACG
>URGA01000048.1 GCA_900547275.1 uncultured Oscillospiraceae bacterium
TGGACGGCGCTGCCGAAAACGCCCAGCAGCAGGAAGAGCACCATCCCTGCCGTCATGGTCGCCGCATAGGAGATATGCTGCTGGACAATGAAGGTACAGATAATCGCACCCAGCGCCAGGATAAAGGTCAGCGCGCTTTTATAGCGCCTCCCGCCCCAGCGTTCCATGGCCGGATACAAGAAAAAGCCGACGGCGCTGGCGCCCAGCGCATAGTTCTGGGCAATGACAGTTCTCCCTTCCGTCACCGACAGAGAAATCATATTGACAAACAGATATTCCGCCCCTAAAAAGACAAAAGTAAAAATACCGATCAGCAGAATGGCGTTGACAGACGCCGGCTTTCTCAGTTCCCCTTTCATCGTACCACCCTTTCCACAGAAGCCGCTGCAGGCGTCCCGTTATTTCTCCGATTCTTCCGTCAGCTCCACTACATCCCCGATGTCACAGCGGAGCGCCCGGCAGATCCGCTCCAAAACCTCCAGGCTCACATATTCGTCCCGGTTCAGCTTTGCTATCGTAGAGGAGGACACATCTGCCAACTCTGTCAGGGCGGATTTTTTCATCTTTTTATCAATCAGCAATTTCCACAGCCGGTTGTACTGGACAGCCATACGCTTCATCTCCCGCCTTGTTTATGGAAGACAGTATAGCACAAAAATCGTGAAAAGTCAATGGATTTTATGAGATGTCACATATTTTTACGAATGTTAAGCCAAAAGAAAGCAGCCGCTCCTTTTACAGGCTCCTTTTACAGCCATAGACATTTACCGCTTTTTATTTCCAACGAGGTGAAGAAGCTAAAATACAGGGGAAAGGAGTACGATTATTTTCTGTTTACTCTGCAATGTTTATTACCTCGACACCTTTGCTCTTAGCTTAGTTCACTGTATAAAAAGTTCCGCCCTTGTTTTCTGTGAGATAAGAAATACAAGCAGAACTGTTATCAACCAGATGGCGATTGCGTTTATGCATACAGCCCCTCGTGTACTCCTGAGAAGTATATACAACTTTATCGGCCTTCTGTTTGATGTCATCGTATATCTCTATATCTTCCTGCGACCATCCTCTCGTTTGAGAGAAGCAAGGAAGCACGAGGATCAGACGAATATCAGGATAACGTTCCTTCAATTTGAGAACCGCAAAGGCAGCGATTGTATCAAAGCCCAATGCACCTCCAGCTCCAAAATATAGATAGCCTTTTTTTATAAGTCCCTCGATTGCTTCTTCGGTCTTTGCGAAGATTCTTCGACGTTGTCCTGAAGGAATTTCCCTATGCCCGGTAAAGCAGCATGTTTTTTCTTTCACATCATCCACTCCTAACAAGTTTCAAACTAAAATGCCCATCGAACTGACACAGTCCGATGGGCTATCTTACAACTCGCTATCTCTTTATGGTTTCTCTTAGAGAACCCATCGGGATGATTCCTGTTCGGCTGTGTTCTACTTAGGATAGGCATCCCATAAATTAAGCATGTGTGTATAGCGGTTGGCAAGACTCTTCCCTCAGTTACATTTGCTCACCTATTTTAGCAACTGTATCATTTAATTATATTTTTGCTCTAAATATTAGTCAAGTGCTTTATATCAAATACAGCGTTAAAAGAGTAAAAAAAGTATAATAATAGAAGAAAGGTAGGTGACTGTAAATGAGTAAAGAGGTTGAATTTAAGAATAGAGATAGATTCATCCAGCTCGGCATTGCAATAGCTGCGCTTCGTAAGATGCGTGGTATGTCTCAAGAGAAGCTTGCAGAGTTATCCAATGTGAGCCGTTCACATATCAGCGCTATCGAAGCTCCGGGTATTGTTCGCCCGTTCTCCCTTGAGGTCTTTTACAATATTGCAGACGCCTTGGACATAGATCCCGCAGATTTGATCAATGCATCGGTATTCCCTGATAAGATTCTAACAAATTCTAAAAAGAACAAATAAAAAAAGAGGTCGCCTGGGCAGTTAAACTCAGACGACCTTTCATTATACGCATTACTTATTAGTGCTACGCAGATAATCCTGAAATTCTTTCTTTCGTTTTTCTGTCAGACTGTCCCAGTATTCCAGTATGACAGGATCGTGAAGCCTTGCTTCAGCTGCACGGCGAGCACGTATGGCAGCACTCTTGTCCTTATGCAAACCCAGATTATAATGCTTCTTTTGGAAATTGATATATGCATACCATTTCCCGGTTCTCCTATCCAAGCCAACACCGGTGTGTCCGGAAGTGTTATTTGAACGAAGGTGCTTGGAAACAACAATGTTGCTGACATTGGTTCCCTCAACCATATCTCGACGGTGCTTCACTGTTTCGCTCCTGGTCTCACGGTATTTACAGCCGCAGCTGAGTACACGTCCTGATTTCAGGGCATTTACTGTCTTATAAGTCAAATTCCCGCAATCACATCGCAGTTCCCAAATAACGCTGCCATTGTTGTCCCGTTGCTCAGTGGGACGGACCGCTGTCAGTCTGCCAAATCGCTCTCCTGTAATGTCTTGCTTTCGCAGATCGGTGATATGCTCCATAGCCTTGCAACCACAGCTTCGCGTGCCACCGTGCTTAACCTGCGTAGCAGGAATCTCTTTGGTATTTCCGCAGTCACACTGCCAAAGCCACACAGCTTGCTTTTTTCCGGTTTGTTCTATTGTGGTATATCCAAACATGGCGAACGGCCACAAGACGCCCCCAGCGCTGTCCTGTGATGTCTAGGCGCGCCTGTCGCTCGGCATTTATACAGCCGCAGCTTCTCGTGTGCCCATTCAATAAATAAGCGGCAGGGACTTCTTTTTCCCCGCCGCATTCGCATTCACATCTCCAGATGCTGCCTTTTCCCGGTACTGTCCGAACAACCTCCTTGGCAGTAAGTCGCCCGAACTTCTGGTTTGTGATATCCTTCTTCATTTTATCGGCATCAGCAGCTTCGCGATGACATCTTCATGAGATACATACGGATCCGCCCAGTACCGGGAGTCGTGGGAATTTTCCGCATTGTCTCCTAAGACATAGTAACAGTTATCTGGAACCGTTACTATGCTGTTCTGATGATCAATGGTATCACCGGCGCAAGCTGCAATTCTCTTCACGAGATAGGAGCCGTCACGTCTAAAAATAATGATATCGCCGGTCTCCAATTCATCGAAGATCCTAAGGCCCAGTATAAGGCTTCCGGTCTCAAGCGTTGGCTCCATAGATTCCGTAGACACATAACCAAGCATAAAGATGCTGTGAAACAGCACCAATACAACCAGTGTAACAACGATTGGAATTATGAAGGGGCGTATTTTCTTATCCTTCATCATCGGGAGAAAAGAAATACTGTTATATGTTGGTGCTGAGTTATTGTAGAATATTATAGCACAAATTCTCGAAAAACTCAAGGAATTATAAAGCGATAGATTTATTTTTAAATAGCTCAAACAAAATAATAGCCCGATGGGTTTCAGATCTTTGATTCTCATCGGGGCTTTTCGTTTTGTCAGTTCTATAAAGCTATCACCATATATCTCGGTATGTGCTTTCTACCGGTATTGTGCATAATCCATTCTCCTGCGGAGGCGAAATAGAAGCCTCCCTTTTTGTCGGCATAGATATATCTTTTGACATCGTAATCGTCTTCGCCGAGGGTATAGTGGATTTTGCCCCAGTCATTGTTATGATCGGCACAGTATTCATAGGTGACTGAGTTATTGTCAGCGGATGTCAACCGCAGCTCTACAATATGGATATACTCATCAATCGCAAGTTCAATCAACATTTTCTCATATGCGCCGTTTACAATTTGAAAAGCGGTATCCGGAGACGATAACATATGCTCGGCGGCGAGGTCTATGTAGGCTTTCCCTTTGCGGAGCAGCTTGACCGAATTGCCGTTTTCGTCTTTACTGAGTTCATAAATCCCGTAACATTCCGGGCAAAAGCCGAGATGATCGGCAACCATACTGCTTTCACGGTAATCAAGGCTTTCGTAAGCGTTAAACAGCGCTTCTGCCTGCCACTGTTTGAAAAATAACCTTTCAGGATTGGAGGTAGTGTCAACCGTCACATCCTCCGCCGTGCCTTCACCGTCCTCGTCAGCGTATTTGCGGTAAAAATCGGTGTAGTGCGTGCTGTCAATTCCGGCACGGATGATCTCTTTGGTGTCTTTGACGCTTTTCCCGATTTCGGCGGCGATTTTGGTTATCGTTTCATCATCAAACTTATACTCATGCTTTGCATACAGCGCCATTGCCTTTTTGAGCGTTCGGTATTCGTCCGCGCTTTGTACGGAATAGCCCGTCCGCATGGTACTGATGTACTTGTCAATCTCGTTTTTTACATAATGCTCTTTGAAAATGAGGAACGGAACGCCTGTGGAAATGTCATATTTCTGCAACGCCTTGTATATGCCGAAAACATATGCTTGCTTCATATCGGCAAAATGCCCTTGCATAGCGTTTTCCTGCACGGTTTGTATAATAGCAGTGTTCAGCCTCGGCTCGTAATAATGAAAGAACCAACTAAGATATTTATCGTTCCTTTCAGCACAGTATAGAGCGATATATTCCTGTAAATCGTCTTTTTTCGGCGGTGCCGGTTTCATACGGTATAAATACAAATCTTCTGTCCACTTTTCATTTTTCACCGGCACACACCTTCTTTCATTTCAAATTCCTGTCCACTTCGGCGTATAACACCTCTCGGCTCATATCTTTTTTGTATTGTGTTTTTGCGTATTTATCGTCATTTAATGCAAGTTGCTTGCGCTCTTTCGCAATTCGTTTTGCGATTTCGGCGTATTCTTTTGTAATCGTTCCTCTGCCGCACTCGGTGCGAATAGCGGCACAGCGGCGATTATACAGTGAAACTATCGGATCATTTTCTGCTTTTTCTTTTCTGTTCAGCACGGCGGCATATTTTCGGCAAGTTATCTTATTGCCCCGATACAGCTCAGGTGCAATGCCGTAAGAGCAGTATTTCTGCCGCCTTGCGCTTTGCATAAGAAAGTGCTTTCCGCAAATCTCACACTTGCGGGGATAGTGCCCGTAGTGTAGCCCCTCAAAAAAGTCTGTCAGGATAAAGCTGTAATAGCTGTCGAAATTCAGCTTCTTTGCAACAGTTCCGGTTACGCTTTTTGCGTTCTTCTTTACCGATATGTATCTGCCGCTTTGCGTAAAGTGATGGTCTACGAATATTTCTAACGCCAATGGTAATAAATGCGCCTCGTCAAGTCGTTCAACCTCATCAATGCGGTTGCAGAATTTTAATAGGTTCCCGTGTGCAAGTATCAAATCATCGGCAAGAGAATCAAAGAATAACAATATCGATTTTGTCTCTGCAATGTTATTTTCAATTACAGAAAAATCCGTTGCGATTATCATTCTGTCTGCTGTGCCTGCGGCGATTTCATTCTGCGGCAATAAACTGAGCTTTGCTTTTTCGGCAAAGTATCCGCATATCTTTTGCCCGGTTTCTGCCGTGAAAAGCGTTGTTACTGAATTGCGGATTTCTTCAATATTCAGCCCGTCAAACGGTCGCAGTTTTGGCAATGCTTTTAAGGCTTCAAGAGTATTTGCTCCCGTTTTCGTAAATTCCGTGATGTTCAAGTAGCCATTTTTTAGCTGTGTGAGAATATGATAATTCAAATCATCCCGAAACACGGCAATCCGTGCGGCGGTATCGTTTATGTAAAACTGATTGAGTAGGTGCGTGGCAAACACTCCGGCGGGATAGCTTTTGCCGCCGAATATAACTCTGCTGTCACGGTAATCGGCAGTGAAAAATGAAGAAATCATTTTGTTTTGCTCCTTTGCTTCTATTCTATCATAAGCACTGTACCAAAAACTGTACTTGACGCTGTATAGAGTCAAAAAGTTCTGTTCGCACAAATATTATTTATTCTATTATACCGTAAACAGCGCAGATTTTCAAGGATTATCGCTTGTTGCGTTTTAGAAGTTTTGGTTGTTGCGCTGTTTCGTAAAAAATCGCTGTTTTCCATTATTATATATACAGAAGGCAGGAAATGAGCCGTCGAGGTTGCACTCGGCGGCTTTTTTTCTGCCAGAAAAACGGAAAGGAGGATTTATGTTATGGTACTCAAAATCACACCGAAGCAGCGAGTTAAAGTCAATGCCCTTGTTCGCAGGTCTTGCTGTAACTATTTCAAGGGTCACTGCCTGCTACTTGATGACGGCGAAGAAACAAAATGTGTGCAGCTCATTTCAAGGTACGGTATCTACTGCAACTATTTTCTGAAAGCAGTTTTACCGGCTGAAAAAGAACTGTATGCGGAAATCTTACAGCAAAACGGGATCACCGGATAACCACCCGAAGAAAGCGTTATCCGAATTTTTTTTGAAATGCGCTATGCGCAGGAAAGGAATTAAATTATGAAATCGTTTAGAGAAACAAAAATTATCGGTATCGATCACGGATACGGCAATATGAAGACAGCCAACCACTGCTTCAAAACCGGCATATCCACCTACGACAGCGAGCCGCTGTTCACGGCGGATATGCTTACCTTTAACGGCAGGTATTATCTTATCGGCGAGGGACACAAAGAGTTTGCTCCCGACAAAGTAAAAGACGAGGACTATTATGTTCTCACACTTGCGGCTATTGCAAAGGAACTGAATGCGGAAAACCTCACAGAAGCACATGTTGTGCTTGCGGCAGGCTTACCGCTGACATGGACAAGCGGACAAAAAGCAGAGTTTAAGGCGTATCTGATGAAGAGTGCCGAGGTGGAGTTCAACTACAAAAAGACAGCCTACCACCTATATATTGACGATGTACGCATTTATCCGCAGGGATATGCCGCTATTGCAAGCTTTGCCACTACGCTGAAAGACGTTAATTTAATTGCCGACATCGGCAATGGCACGATGAATGTGCTGTATATGATAAACGGCAAACCGCAGCAGGGCAAAATGTTCACCGAGAAATATGGAACTTATCAGTGTACGCTCAGCATACGGGAAGCCTTTATGCAGAAAACACAGCGGGAAATAAACGACGCTATTGTAGATGAGGTGCTGATTACCGGCACGGCGAATATTGCTCCGGCTGACCTTAAAATCATTAAGGGAATTGCCGCCGAATATGTAAGGGATATTTTCCGCAGACTTCGTGACCACGGATATGATGAAAGCACGATGACTCTGTATGTCACGGGTGGCGGCGGGTGTCTTGTAAAGAATTTCAGCAAAGTAAACGCAGACCGTGTAAAATTCGTTGATGACATCTGCGCCGCCGCTAAAGGATATGAGTATCTGGCAGAAGTACAGATAAAATCCGAGGCGAAGTGATGAGCAAGTACAGAATCAATGTGCGTTTTGAGACCGATGATCCGAAACAGGCTGAAGCGGTAAAGTTTCTGCAATCCCTTGAACATTCCCGCAATGCATTTATTGTATCGGCAGTGCTTGACGCTGTTTCAGGAAAAAGTGCAGTTAATAACATTTCGCTTGAAAATATAAGAAAAGTCATACAAGAGAAATTGCAGGAGGTGTCGTTTGTTACGACGCCTTCTGCTTTTCAGCCTGTGAAAACGGAACTGACCGAAGAAGAACAAGCCAAAAATGAGAAAAGTGTGCTTGATGACCTTGAAATGTTTGGCTGAGCCAAAACGCCGATATTTGGCTCAAAACTGTTATTTTGACGTAAAATTAGAGCCATTTTGGCTCAATAACGAGGCATGCCCCAATGGAAAAAGAAGCGTTTTCGGTATCGTGCAGCGGAGAAATTCGCTGAAATTACGGCATTTGAGAGTCGCTTATTCTTATGCCCTGCGGGGTCTGTCCTACGGTATAACAAGCAGGGACTTTGTGTGCCAAAGTCCCAATCAAAATCCGCCCCAAGAGGCGGATTTACTCTTTGAGGGCTTACCGCCCCCAATCCCCCGGAAAGGAGAGATGATACTATGGGGAAAGATATACGAATCTCCGTGCGTGTTACGGCAAAAGAAAAAGAGAAAATACAGTCAAAAGCCCGAAAGTGCGGGTTGAGCACAACTGAATATGTAAAGCAAAGAGCGTTAGGGTACGAGCCGAGAGGTATTCCGCCCGACGCTCTTTTTCTTTGCCTTGAAAAGCTCGGCGAACTTGCTGACAAAGCGAGTTCACCGGAATTGGACAAGGAAATCGGTGATGTGCTGAAAGGAATAACAGCGGAATTTTTAATGCCGGGAAAAGGGTGATGCGACGTGGCTGTAACAGGCTTTTGGCCTATTTACAAGAATTTGAAAGCAACGCTTGACTATGCCGACAATCCCGACAAGACCACCGACCGCAGATATTTGGATGACGATTTATATGCGGCACTTTCTTACGCTGAAAACGATAATAAGACCGACCGCAAGATGTATGTAGGCGGTATTAACTGCTCCAAGCAAAATGCCTATGCCGAAATGATTGCCGTACAGCGGCGGTTCGGACTTCGTGGCAAGGTTGTCGGTTATCACGGGATACAGAGTTTCCGTGAAGGTGAGGTCACGCCGGAGCAGGCTTTTGAAATCGGCAAAGCCACCGCCCGAAAGATGTGGGGCGATAGGTATCAGGTGCTTGTGACCGTTCACCTGAATACAGACAATGCGCATTGCCATTTTGTTGTGAATCCCGTGTCATTTAAGGACGGTACAAAATTTCAAAACAAAATCGGCGACCACAAGGAACTTCGCCGTGTGTCGGATGAAATATGCCGGGAACACGGTTTATCTGTTCTTGAAAACAGCAGTTTCTACGGTGGGCACAAAAAGGATTATTGGAGGCACAAAGCCGGCAAGAAAACACATCGGGACTATCTCCGTGAGGATGTGGAATATTGCTTGTCTTTTGCAACCACTCCGAGAGAGTTTGAAAATCAACTTTATGCGCTCGGATATACGCTTGACCCCGTGCGCTTTTCTGTAAAAGCGAAGCAATGGGAGCGTTCTGTTCGTCTTGTAAATATCGGTTTTGCAAAGGAAATCGTGCAGGCGCAGTTGGATAAAAACGCCGTGAAAAGATACCGCCTGTTCACCTTGGAATACCGTCCGCCGTACAGACCTAAAAAGTTTCCGCTGGAAGATGAACTGCGAAAGCTTGAATTTTCTATTGACCACTGCTATGATGCGGCGACGGTTTTTGTGGATACGATTTTCTATATCATCATAACGGTTATCCAAATTGCCGCCGAGCTTGCCGATGTAATGCTGCTGTCACCGGATTTAAGGGCGGCGGAAAAGGATTTGAAAGACCTTATTTCAGATTATCATTTCCTTAAAGAAAATGACATTCACAACGTAGACGATTTGCAAGCCAACATCGACGAAAGCAAAGCGCAGTTATCCGATTTGGAGCGTGAGCGCAAAACACTCGGCAACCGTATCCGACGCCCGAAATCGTCGGAGGATAAGAACCAAAATAAAGATTGCCGCAAAGAAATTTCCAAACAAATGAAGCCTGTTCGTGAAAGGCTTCGCCGTGCGGAGAAGATTTTGGAGAAATCTCCGCATTTATATGAATTATTAAAGCAAGAGCACGAGCTTGAGAGAAAAGCCCGTGCGAGATATTTAGATAGGAGTAGATGAAAATGAAAGATACTATGAAAAAACCGGTTAATATTCCGGTTTCAAAGCTTCGCCCGTTTGCGGGACATCCGTTCAAGGTCAAGGACGATGACGAAATGAATACCCTGATCGAAAGTGTGCAGACGCAAGGAATTCTTTCACCGCTGATTGTCCGACCGATTGAAAACACAAAGGAATATGAGGTAATAAGCGGACATCGCCGCTTACACGCCGCAGTTAAGGCAGGGATCACAGAAGTCCCTGCCTTAATTTATGCTCTCGACCGAGATTCCGCTGCTATTTCGGTAGTGGACAGCAACCTACACAGAGAGCATATCCTACCCAGCGAAAAGGCGTTTGCCTATAAGCTGAAAATGGAGGCATTGAATCATCAAGGTATCACTTGTGGACAAGTTGGCCACAAGTCTCGTGACAATGTTTCAGATACAGAAAGTGGTCGTACCGTTCAGCGCTATATTCGCCTAACCTACCTGATTCCCGAATTTCTCGACAAGATGGATAACGGCGAAATTGCCTTATCCGTTGGCGTGGAGCTTTCCTTCCTTGATGAGCAGAGCCAGTATGATGTTTTGGAACAATGTGAAATCAACGACTGCACGCCGTCCTATTCTCAGGCTTTCCGTATGCACAAGGCAGACCGTGAAGGACTGCTCACCAAAGCCGTTATCCAAGACATTATGTGCGAGGAAAAAGCAAATCAAAAAGAAACAATCAAGGTCTCCGCTGAGCGTCTGCGAGCTGTTCTTCCAAAAGGAATGGACTCACAAAAGACGGAAGATTTCATTATACGGGCTTGCGAACATTACCGTAAGTATCTTCGTAACCGTGACCGTGATTCGAGATAGGTGGTGCGCCTATGGATTTTAAAATGAATGCTGTCATTCACCGTGGCAACAACTACAATAATGCCCTCCGCTCTTTTCAGCACAAACGAATGGAATTTCTGGAACAGGAAATCCGAGCGCTTGACAGCGAAACGCTGTGGTTACTCTTACGCCAGCTTTGCAAAAACGGCCGCACATTGGAAAGCATCACGGGGCTGGCTGTATAATGAAAAAACAGGAGGACTGATATTATGACAAAGAAACAAAAATACAATACTGAGGATAATCGGGGCGTAGCCATCTACGCCCGGAAATCCCGCATCACCAATAAGGGCGACAGTATCGGCGTGCAGTTCAAGCAATGTGCAGAATACGCCAAACGGGAATTGCACCTTGATGAAGAATACACTTTTCTTGAATATGAGGATAAAGGACTTTCCGGCTACTATTCCGACCGTCCCGATTTTCAGCGTATGCTCCACGATATTGAAATGGGTAAGATCCGTGCCGTCGTCTGCTACAAATTAGACCGTATCGGAAGAAAGACAAGCGATCTTCTGCGGCTTTTAGATTTCCTTGAAAAGCACAAGGTAGACCTGCTGATATGCTCCAACAATATCAACACGGCATCCGGCGTGTCGAAGATATTTATTCAGATATTTGCCGTCGTTGCCGAATTTGAGCGTGATACCTTAACCGAGCGTATCACCGATAATATGATGGAACTTGCCAAAGACGGGCGCTGGCTGGGCGGCAATACCCCAACAGGCTTTACGGTGAAGCGTGTGAAAACCGGCAGTGGCAAAAACAAGTCCGCTTACAGCTATTTGGAGAGCATTCCCGAGGAAAAAGCGATGATACAAAAGCTCTATGAGATATTTGCAGCCACTCGGTCTATCAAAAAAACCGCAGATAAAATGAACGAGCTTGGATACCGTACAAAGGTTGGGAGTAAGTTTAACAGCTCCACAACAAGACTGCTATTGAAAAATCCCGTTTACTGCACCGCCGACGAAAGTGCATACAATTATTTCTTGGAGCACAATGGCGGTTTGTGCGGGGATATTTCAGACTTTGACGGTCAGCACGGTATCTCCGCCTACAACAAGACCGATCAGGAGAAATTCGAGGATGCCGACAGCACCTTTATTTCACCGAAATTTGTGCAGTTAATGTCAACAAAGCCGCTTTCCGAATGGATTATCTCGGTTGGCAGACACGAGGGATTTATTTCAAGTCAGAAATGGATCGACACGCAGAATATGCTGGACGATATTGCCGAGAAATACAACCGCCCGCACCGAAAGACCAACGCCTTGCTTGCAGGACTGGTCTACTGCCCGCATTGCGGGAAACGCCTGCGGGTTATCTCCGAATCCAACCGCTGGACTAACGGCAAACCGAGATTCAAGTATGTTTGTCCCGGCTACCGTGTAGGCGAATGTACTTTTCGGGCTGTAGACGGCGTTTTGCTTGATGAATTTGTTGTGCAACAGTTATCCCACCTTGCCGATGAGGACAGCGAATACTTTGAAAAGCTTCTCAACCAGAAAGCGTCCGATATTTTTAGTTCGTCGCAAAATGAAAAAGAGCTATCCGACCTCAGAAAGAAAAAAGCACAGCTTGAAGCGGCGATATCCAATCAGGTGAAAAATCTTCGGGAAGCGGATGATAGTCTGAAACGGTTTATACAAGAAGATGTAAAGGCACTGACCGATGAGCTTTCCGAAACCGATACTTTGCTCCAAAAGATAGAGGACAGCAGACAAAGTCAGATGTATGCTATACGAGACATTGAAGAAATCAAGGAACGGCTACTGTCATTCGGGAAGTATGCTGAAAATGCCGCACCCGATGTGCTTGTAACGCTGATACAGACCTTTGTGGAGCGCATTTATATTACCGATGAAAATGATGAGCGTCACTGTCACATCTTCATTAAAGGTTGCTCGAAAGAAGATTACGATGACTTCTTCCGGGCAACCGGTTACATAGAAAACACACAGGAAACCGGAATTGTCACATCCGTTTTACCTGTGTGTGATTCAGATGAGTGTTGCAAACACTATGTGATACTGACATCTGTATGTTGAGTGTGACAATGTTTTTATCTCATTATTTCCATTCTTTTTTATCATGTTTTTAACCTCCTGTATTTTAGTAACACGGCTGCCAAACCGTTTCTATTATACTTGGAGGTTATTTTTTCGCCAATACTCACGGCTTGCTTTAAGCTCGCCGAATTCATTTTTACTAAAGCTTTTTATTTCCCCCGGTAGAACCGGGGGTTTTTTCTTTGCTGAAGAAGCAAAAAAATAAGCGTTTCGCAAAAACGAAACGCTTAAATCTATTTATTAACTGAAATCAGATGGAAACTTCCATTGCGATCTGATAAAGTTCAGGGTCAATATGCTTTTCCATATTGAGAGCTTCAAAGATATCGTAGTCAACGATCTTATCGTTGTGGATAGCAACAACTCTGTTGCCGATACCTTTCATAAGCAGCTTCTTAACAGCGTAGTTGCCCATCTGGGTAGCAAGAACGCGGTCTCTTACTGTCGGTGAGCCGCCTCTCTGAACATGGCCGAGAATGCAGGCGCGGGATTCTACGCCTGTCTTCTGCTGAATCTCTTTTGCAAGATCTTCAACATTAACGTCAACGCCTTCAGCAACAATAATAAGGAAGTGCTTTTTATCTGTCTGCTGGGTGCGCTTCATACGCTCGATAACATCCTTCTGAATATCGAACTCAATTTCAGGTATAAGAATTGATGTTGCGCCAACAGCAATACCTGCGTTAAGAGCAAGGAAACCTGCTCTTCTGCCCATAACCTGTACAACTGCACAGCGGTCATGGCTTTCAGAAGTATCTCTGATACGGTCAACCATTTCCATTATTGTGTTAAGGCATGTATCATAGCCGATTGTATAGTCACAGCAAGCAATATCGTTATCAATAGTACCTGGAAGTCCTACGCAGGGAATACCTCTTTCGGACAGGTCACGGGCGCCTCTGAAAGAGCCGTCGCCGCCGATAACAACAACGCCTTCTATTCCGTTTTCACGGCATACGCGAATTGCCTTTCTCATTCCTTCTTCGGTTGCAAATTCCACTGAACGAGCAGAATATAATTTTGTTCCGCCGCGATGAATTATGTCAGAAACAGAGCGCAAATCCATCTCAATGAAATCGCCGTTAATCAAACCGTTATATCCGCGAATAACGCCTAATACACGAATTCCGTTTTCACAGGCTGTGCGCACTACGGCACGCACCGCTGCGTTCATACCGGGCGAATCTCCGCCGCTGGTCAGCACTGCAATAGTTTTCATACTGTATTCATCCTCCAGTCATAAATGTGCTCAGTATATTTTACTAACTGTGAATAAAAATGTCAACAACTTGCTTGATATATGCGACGAAAACGGGATTAATTCGTCGAAATACCAAAAAATCACATAAGTTTACGGTGCAATATATACAACATTATCACTGCCCAAAATGCGTTTTAATTCTTCAAGCATTGTTGGATTGACCTCAACAAAGTCGCTGTGACGTGCGCAGACATACTTTTTTTCGTCCTTATAGTAATACCAAAGAGGGATTGTCCCGTCAAAAATAGAAGTGATTATTTTTGCCCGCTCCAGTCTCTCATCGTCTTTATTCTCAAGACGAAGAAAAAGGCCGTAATGCTTTTTCTTTTTATGATTAGTATTATCAGTGGCGGAATTTATTCCGTCTGATTTATCTGTAATTTTAGGCTCTCCGCTAATTTTATTGGCAATAATTTTAGCGTCCTTTTCCTCTTCAACAGACAGAGTACCGCTGACGGTTATAACTTTATTCTCTCTGATAAGCGGAGCACTGTTTTCAAGTATTTTCGGAAAAACGATAACTTCAATACTGCCCATAACGTCGCTTATCTCAACGAACGCCATAGGCTCACCTGAGCGGGTCTGTTTTCTCGTAATTCCGGAAATCATTCCGCAGACGGTGACCCTGTCGCCGTCTTTAAATGCTCCGCCGTTTTCAGCCTCCAGAAGCTGAGCCGTTCTCGGATAGCCCAAGCGGTTTATGATATCTTCGTATTTATCCATAGGATGGCCTGAAATGAAGAGGCCCGTCATATCCTTTTCCATCTGGAGCAGTTCATTTTTTGAAAATTCATCCACCCGGGGCAGTTCCATATCAAATCCGAAATCATCACTGTCCCCTGACAGTTCAAAAAATCCCATCTGGCCGTAACGCGTATTTCTGCGGTACACTTCAAGATTAGTAACGAGAGCCGGCAAAGCCTGAAGCATTTGGCGTCGGTTTGCGCCCATATGGTCCAGAGCTCCGCATCTGATAAGACTTTCAACGGCGCGGCGGTTAAAATGCTTGTCGCACATTCTGCGGCAAAAATCAAAAATATTTTCAAAACTACCCTTTTTGCGCTCCTCCATTATGTCGTTGATGAAATCAGAGCCGAGATTTTTAATGCCCAGCAGGCCGTAATGGATAACATTGCCGCTGGCAGTAAAGCCGTTCATTGACGTATTGACATCAGGAGGCGCAAGAGAAAGCCCCATCTTTTTACACTCGGCAATATAAAAGGCTACTTTGTTCGGCCTGTCCAAAACAGAGGTCAGCAAAGCCGCCATAAATTGAGCAGGGGCGTGAACTTTAAGATAAGCGGTACGATACGCCACAAGAGCATAGCAGGCGGCGTGGGACTTATTGAAAGCATAGCTTGCAAAGCCTGCCATAT
>URGA01000049.1 GCA_900547275.1 uncultured Oscillospiraceae bacterium
TTGATAAAGAGAGCGGCGCCGTGATTACCACGGCGCCGCTTTTTTAGAGGTAGATATTGTGAAAGGGTCAACTCTTCTTAGCAATTTTTCTTGTTGCAAAATAATCCTTGATCTGAGGTCCGGCAATCTGGATAAGGATAACTACTATCAGGATGATGCCCTTGATCGTGTCGTTGATAAGGGAGTCCATCTTCAGCGCGACGATGATCTTGTCGATAACCGTGTAAGACATTGCGCCGAACAGGATGCCGATAACGCGTCCTTTACCGCCCGACATACTGATACCGCCCAGAACTACCGCGGCAATGGCGTACATCTCATAGCTGCTTCCTGTTGTTGCAGGGTCTGATGAAGCGTTCATTGCAATCCAAAGGAAAGAAGCGATACCAACAAGGATGCCGGTAATAACGAAAACCATTATTTTTACAAGTTTAACGTTTATGCCTGCCATGTGGGCGGCTTTTTCGTTGCTGCCGATGGCATAGATTTTTTTGCCGAATTTAGTGCTGGTGGAGATGAATACAAACAGCACTGTAAGAAGAATAAGTATAATTCCCACAATCGGGATTGTAAGTATTTTTCCGTTTCCGAAACTGAAAAACGCGTTGAATGATTCCTGCGAAGTTGACATTTTGTAAACGGAGCTGCCGCCGCCGATTAGTTCTTTCGGAACATGCTGGCAAACGTATTGTGCAAACGATCTGAAAATCAGCATTGTAGCCAGAGTTACGATGAACGCAGGCATTTTTACTGCGCCTACAAGGAAGCCGTTAATAAATCCAAGCACCGCGCCGAACACTATGGCAAACAACAGCGTTACGATTATACTGCCGGTGGCGTTGAAAACCATAACGGAAAAGCCGCTGAGCAATGCCAGCATTGAGCCGACAGAAAGGTCGATTTCACCGGTAAGACAAACAAGGCCCATTCCGATTCCGATTATTCCGATAGCGGTTGAATGGCGGAAAATATTCATTATTCCGCTCCATGTCAGTCCGCTGCTGGTTATTGAGTAAATAAGGAATATCGCAAAGAATACAATAACAAAACTGTATTGCGATACTATTTTCGCTAGTTTATTTTCTTTCAGTTTTCCCATCTTAACTTACCTCCCCGGCGTTGACAGCATTTGTTGAATACATCATTACGCGCTGTTCGTCAATTTCATCGTGGCTGAGGGTCTTTATAATTGATCCGTTGTAAAATACCACGCAGCAGTCTGCAACTTTTTGAAGTTCCGGTATTTCAAGAGTGTTTATTATGATTGTCTTGCCTTCTTCCGAAAGCTGAAGAATAAGTTTGTATATTTCCGCTTTAGCACCTACGTCAATGCCCTGGGTAGGATTGTCAAAAAGAAGGATTTCAGCGTCAGTGTTAAGCCATCTTGCAATAAAGACTTTTTGTTGGTTACCGCCGCTGAGAGACGTTATGCTGTCTGCTTCGCTGGTGGCTTTTATGTTTAAAAGTTCTTTAAGTCTGCTGTATTTGGCCGTTTCCGATTTTTTATTTATTATCGGCTTGTTGCCTGAGAGGGTGTGCTCGGAAATATATGTGTTTTCGAGAATGTTCATATCCGGTATTACAGAATTTTCTTTTCTGTTTGAAGGCAGCATTCCGATTTTTGCCTTCATTGCCTTGTGAATAGAGAACGACGAGCGGCTTTTTCCGAATACTATCATTTCTCCCGAATAAGCACGGGTGTCGCCGAACATACATCTCATAAGTTCACTGCTTCCCGCTCCCTGAAGGCCTGTCAGTCCGATTATCTGGCCTTTCTTTACCGAAAGGTTTATATTTTTGAATCCGGGTCCGGAAAAATCTTTAAGTTCAATTATTGTTTCGCCGGGTTTGCGGGGAGTATAAACGTCCTGATTGGAATATTTTTCTCCAACCATCATCTTAGTTACTTCCTCCGGCGTTGTTTCGCTGATTTTTCCCTCGCCGATATAATGTCCGTTTCTTAAAACAGTGTATCTGTCTGCGATTTCAAAAATCTCAGGCATTTTGTGAGAAATAAAGATAAATGAAGTTCCGTTTTTCTTCAGATTGTTGATAATTGAGAAAAGATGAGCTACATCCTCGTTATTAAGAGAGGTGGTAGGTTCATCAAGAATCAGCAGCTTTGCGTCGAAAAACAGCGCTTTTGAAATTTCCAGCAGCTGCTTTTCGCTGGTTTTCAGGTCTGCAACCATTTTTTGAGGGTCTATGCTTACACCCAGTTTTTCAAACAATTCGGATGTTTTCTCTATCATTTTTTTCTTGGAAAGCACGCCTAACTTGTTGGCATACTCTTTGCAGAGAAAAATATTTTCGTAAACTTTAAGGTCGTTAAAGAGATTTAGTTCCTGATGTACAAAAGCAATTCCAAGGCTTTCGCTCTGCTTGATGGAGATATGTTCCAGTTCCTGAGAATTAAATATTATTGTTCCTGCGTCTCTGGGAATAACGCCGGTAAGTATGTTCATCAGAGTTGATTTGCCCGCGCCGTTTTCACCCAGTAAGGCATGGACTTCCCCGGTTTCAACATTTAAACTGACATCATGCAGGACCTGAACGCCGCTGAACGATTTGTCAATATTCTTCATTTCAAGAAGTTTCATGCCCTTCACTCCTTTGTAATTGCCTGCCGCAGCTACCTGCGGCAGGCATTGTTGTTTTTTTACCGCTTAGTAACGGAAAATCCGTTAACTGAAGGATTTGTATTCAGATACGTTTTCAGGTGTTACGTTTTCACAAGCGATAACGTGATCCTGAGTTACTTCTTTGCCGTCAAGATAGTCAACCATATCCTGGATAGCTGTCTGGATCATTGAGGGGCTGTATGTTACTGACATAACGCCGCCCAGCTGTTTAACGATATCCTGGTATGAATTGCCTCTGAGTACTTCGTAATATTCATCAAGTCCGCCGCAGCCGGTGATGAAAGGTTTGTTTTCAAGGAAAGCTTTCTTTGTTGAGTCTGCGATACCGCCGCCGTTGAGAGCCTCAAGGATACCCATTGCAAGCTCGTCGTCCTGAGCGTAGAACCACTTGATGTCTGCGTTTGCAGAGTCGCCCATAAGGGTTTCAAAAGATGTCTTTGTGTCTGATCTGCTCCAGTTCATTGCTCCTGAATATGTGATAGAGCTTTTAACCTGGTCTTCTGTCCATTTCTTATCGTCAGGGATCTTAGCTCCGTTGAACTCAAGTTCGCCTGTAAGATACTTAACAAAGCCGTCGTTACGAAGAGAAGTTACTGACGAGGTATCGCCTTCGTAAACGTATACTTTTTCACCGGGCTTCATGCCGTTTTCAACAAAGTAAGCAGCAGCGCCTGCGCCGATGCCTGAGTTGTCGCCTTTAACGTTTGAAACTGCTGTTGAAGAAACAGCGTCGATGATTCTGTCGAATGCAACGTAAGGAATATTTGCGTCAACAAGCGCCTGGATAGCAGACTGAACTGTATCATCCATGGGCTGTACAACAACTGCGATATTCTCTTCGTGCTTTGCAACAATGTCTTCGATCTTTGTGATCTGGTCAGCTGCGTCTGTTGCAGTAATAACTTCTGCAGTGTATTTGCCTGCATTGTTGATTTCTTCAGCTTTTTCTTTAGCGAAGGTAGCTACGGAACCAGTCCAGCCGTGGTCCTCTGAAGCTGTAAGAATATAGATGTGTGCGTTCTCGTTGGAAGTCTTGCCGCTGTCGTCTGTTGAGCCGCTGGAGCAAGCCGCAAATGTTGCAGCCACTAAAACAACCGCAAGAATAATGGCTAATACTTTTTTGAGTTTCATAAATAATCCCTCCGTTTAATTGGCTTTTGCCTTTTTAAATTACAAACTGACTCATATATCTCTTTGAAAGAAGTATAGAATCAATTATATCCTGTTTGCTGTTTTCAAATGATTTGTCCTCGATTTCAAGGACTGCGGCGCCGTCATAGCCTATGTCTGTCAACGCGCTTACGAACTTACTCCAGTTGATGTCTCCGAGACCCGGGATTTTCGGGCTCATGTAATCAAGGGGATAAGCCATAACTCCGCATTTCTTCAGCTTTTCGGGATAAAGTTTTATGTCCTTGAAATGGACGTGGAAGATTTTATCCCTGAATTCATAAATCGGGGCAATATAATCCATCATCTGCCATACAAAATGGGACGGGTCATAGTTGATGCCCAGATTGTCGCTTTTCAGAATGTCAAATATTTTTCTCCAAAGAACCGGGGATGTCATTATGTTCTGACCGCCCGGCCACTGCTCTTCGCCGAAAAGCATCGGACAGTTCTCAATGGCTACTTTGACATTCTTCTCTTCCGCGTGACGCAGTATCGGCGGCCAGATCTCACCTACCAGTTTAAGGTTTTCCTCAACCGATTTGCTCTGGTCTCTTCCGATGAAGGTCGTAACCATGTTGACACCAAGCGCCGCGGATGCGTCAATCAGCTTCATAAGATGGTTGATGCTTGCCTGTCTTGCTTCCGGGTTGGGGTCCATTGTGTTTGGATAAAACGCCAGCGATGATACTTCAACGTTTCTTTCGCTGCAATATTTGAGAATATACTGTATTTTTTCTTCGTTTAATCCCTCAATATCAATGTGGCTAACTCCCGCGTAGCGTCTTTCGGCCTTTCCGGCAGGCCAGCAGGCAAGTTCAACGCACCGAAATCCGTTTTCTGACGCAAAGTCAATTACTTCTTCAAAATTCCATCCGTCAAGTATAGAACTCAAAAGTCCGAATTTCATATTATCACCTCCGTTCCTGTTAAGTTATTTATAGTTCTTATTCAATTGAAACCGATCTTCCCGTCTGGGAGGATTCGATGCTTGCAAAGACGGCCTTCATTGCGTTAAGAACGTCTCTGCCTGCGATATACGGGCTGTTGTTATCCTTAATGGCGTTGACAAACATATCTATTATTCCCGATTTCGTCTGGTTGTCGTTTGTCTGGATACGGTCGATGTCGTAATATATCCTTTCGCCGTTCCTTTTTATAAGTTCAAGTGAAAAATTGGGATTGTCGTAAATTCTTAAAACGCCCTTGCTTCCGTAAATGACTGTTGAGTTGTCTTCGTCTCCGTAAAATGTCCAGCTGGCGTTCATCGTACCTACCGCACCGCCGCACATTTTGTAAATGCAAAACGCGTTGTCGTCAACTCCGATAAGATTTCCGTCAGATGTTCGTTTGTCCAGAGTTACGACTTTTGCTGTTGTCTCAACAACTCGCTGTGAAATAAGATACTGGATAAGGTCCGTTTTATGAACGCCGAGATCTGCCATAGCGCCCATCTGGGCTTTGCGCTTGTCAAAGAACCAGCTGTTCATTCCCGGGTCAACACTCCATGTTTCAGGTCCCGAGTGACCGAACGTCGTTCTGAAAGAAATGACTGTGCCGATTTCGTTGCTGTCTATCAGCTCTTTTGCTTTTATGTGAGCTTTTGCCAGCCGCTGATTTTGGTCAATCATTAATATTTTGCCGGCGTCGTCTGCCGCGTTTACCATTTTTACGCAGTCTTCGATATTCGTTGCCATTGGCTTTTCACACAAAACGTGTTTGCCGGCTTTAAGGGCGGCGACGGTCGTTTCAGCGTGGGCATTGTTGGCAACACATATGCTTACGGCGTCTATTGACGTATCTTTCAGCAGTTTCTCGGCAGAGTTGTAGGCCTTTCCGCCGTATTTTTCTGCCAGCTCAGCCGCTCGCTGGGCGTTGAAATCGAAGTAAGCGGCTATTTCACAATCCGGATTGTCTATATATTCCGGAATATGTCGAGTCTGGGCGATCTTTCCACACCCTATTATGCCTATTTTGATCATGCTCAATACCTCCGGTCATATAATGAAAATTTTTCAATACAAGATTGCTCTTACAATTGAAATTTAGCATTTTTAATCCGTTTGTTCAATCTGTTTTGTTAATGTTCTACAAAAATTCTAATTTATTTTTGAAAAACTGTACAAAATGACTGCTATATGATTTAAATTAATGAAAATTTTTCATAAAAAATGAAAAAATATTGCATTTTTTTCAAAACTAAAATATAATTGAGCTGGAGTTAATAAGGAGTGACCGAAATGGCTAAAAAAGTTACCATAAAAGACCTAGCCGAGTTTACAGGTCTGTCGCCTGCAACAGTGTCTCGTGTGCTTAACAACAGTTCGCTTGTTAAGGACGCAACAAAAAAGCGTGTAGAAGAGGCAATGAACCAGTTGGGAATGCCGTTGGCGCATTACTCTGAGGGCATGAAAGACAATAAGCCAATTATTGTTCTTAATATTCCCGACATTGAAAACAATTATTACCAGAGAGTAATATCCGGCGCTACCGTTTCTGCAAAAGCCCATGACTGTCATATTCTTGTTTACGAAAGTTCGCTGAAAAACAACAGGGTTTACGATTTTATAGATATGATACAAAATGTTAATGCAAGCGGTGTAATAACGCTTAATAACCTTTCAGCTGATATTTTGCATAAGATAAACAACGTAAGACCTATTGTTCAGTGCAGTGAATATAACCCTGATACTAATATTCCTTATGTAACTATAAATAATTACCAGTCGGCAAAGTACGCAACGGAATATTTGCTTTCAACCGGGAGAAACAAAATTGCTTTTATCAACGGTCCGCTGAATTTCAGATACGCCATTGAAAGGCAAAGGGGATTTACTGACGCAATGGAAAGCGCCGGGCTTTCAGTGCCTCAAAACTGGATAGTGCAGCTGCCGAAGATAAATTTTGATATGGCTTACGCTTCTGCCTGTCAGCTCCTTGACGCAGAGATTGTTCCTAATGCATTTTTTACGATATCGGATGTTATCGCCGCCGCGGTAATCAGAGCCGCAAAGCAGTTCAAATTCCGTGTGCCTGAGGATATATCTGTTGTAGGATTTGACAATATAGATATTTCAATGATGACAACTCCGTCGATTACAACCGTCAGCCAGCCGTGTTTCCAAATAGGCTATACTGCCTGCGATATGCTTATTGATATGATAAGCAATCCGTCTTCATCGGCAAAAACTATTCTCCTTAATACTGAACTTGTAATAAGAGAGTCAACGGCTCCGCCGTCAGCACGAAGACTTAATAATATGTAAAAATATATAAATAGATATAAAAAAACAGGGGCATCGAATGATGCTCCTGTTTTTGATTTGTATTGAATTATTCCAATTCAAAGGCTCCAGTGTAGAGCTGGTAATACTGACCCTTCTGGGCAAGCAGATCGTCGTGGGTGCCTCGCTCAATAATTCTGCCGTGTTCCAAAACGATGATAACGTCTGAATTCTTAACAGTTGAAAGACGGTGGGCAATAACGAATACTGTTCTGCCCTGCATCAGTGCATCCATACCGCGCTGAACGATTGCTTCCGTTCTTGTATCAATGGAAGACGTTGCTTCGTCAAGGATCATAACGGGCGGGTCAGCAACGGCCGCTCTTGCGATGGAAAGAAGCTGGCGCTGTCCCTGTGAAAGGTTGGCACCGTTTCCTGTCAGGTGGGTGTTGTAGCCCTTGGGAAGGCGTGTAATAAAGTCGTCTGCGCCAACCAGCTTTGCCGCTGCAATACATTCTTCATCAGTGGCGTCAAGCTTGCCGTATCTGATATTGTCCATTACAGTTCCTGTAAACAGGTTTGTATCCTGAAGAACGATACCCAGCGAACGGCGCAAATCGCTTTTCTTGATTTTGTTGATGTTAATTCCGTCGTAGCGGATTTTTCCGTCCGCTATATCGTAGAAACGGTTAAGCAGATTTGTTATTGTAGTTTTGCCCGCACCCGTTGCGCCTACGAAAGCAACTTTCTGACCGGGCTTTGCGTAAAGCGAAATGTTGTGGAGTACCGGCTTGCCCGGCTCGTATTCAAAGTCAACGTCAAAGAGGCGAACGTCACCGGTTAGCTTTGTGTAAGAAACACTGCCGTCAGCCTGGTGGGGATGCTTCCACGCCCAGATGTTTGTGCGGTGGTTGCTTTCTTCAATTACACCGTCTTTATCTGTAACGTTTACCAGAGTAACGTAGCCTTCGTCAACCTCAGGTTCCTGGTCAACAAGGTTGAATATACGCTCTGCGCCTGCAAGACCCATAACAACAGCGTTTATCTGGTGGGAAACCTGGCCGATACTGCCGGCAAACTGTTTTGTCATGTTAAGGAAAGGTACAACAATGCTTACGCTTATTGCCATTCCCGAAATGCTGACGTTGTGAGTTTTGGTTATAAGCATAATACCGCCGGCAATGGCAACTATAACGTAAAGTACGTTGCCGATATTGTTAAGTACGGGGCCAAGGGTATTTGCGTATTTGTTTGCTCGTTCTGACTCTTTAAAAAGAACATCGTTGAGTTTGTCAAAGTCTTCGCCGCTTTCTTCCTCGTGGCAGAATACCTTGATAACCTTCTGGCCGTTCATCATCTCTTCAACAAAGCCTTCAACACGGCCCAGTTCTGACTGCTGGCGGAAGAAGTATCTTGCGGAACGTCCGCCGACCTTCTTCGTGATATAGAGCATAAGGATTACGCCGGCAAGTACCACGAGCGTCATCCACAATGAGTAATAGAGCATGATACAGAAAACTGTCGTAACCGTGATTATGGAGACAAGCAGCTGCGGGAAACTCTGGGAAATCATCTGGCGCAGTGTATCAATATCGTTTGTGTAATGGCTCATGATATCGCCGTGGTTGTTTGTGTCAAAATATTTGATGGGCAGGCGCTGCATATCGTTAAACATTTTTTCACGCATTTTCTTCAGCGTGCCCTGGGTTATGATTGCCATTAACTGGTTGTACGATAAACTTGCAATAAGCGAAAGAGCGTAAAATATTGCAAGAATTCCTACATAAGTGAGGATTTGTTTTGAAACGCCGTTCCAGTCGCCGCTTTTCCAGCTCGTTTCAACAACGGCTATAACGTTTTGCATAAATACTGCCGGAATCGCGCTTACAATTGCGCTGAAAAAGATACACAGAAGCGTGACCGGAAGCATTACAGGGTAAAAACCAAACATGGTTTTGAAAAGTCTTAAAATAGTTGTTTTCTTAGATTTGTTACTCTGCAATTTGATCACCTGCCTTATTCTGTGAAGTATAAATTTCTCGATAAATCTCGTTGTTTGCAAGCAGTTCTTCGTGGGTTCCTATGGCGTTGATAGTGCCTGAATCCATAACGATTATTCTGTCTGCGTCTTCAACTGAGGCTGTTCGCTGGGCGATAATAATTTTTGTTGTTGCGGGAATATACTCCTTAAGCGCTTTTCTTATGCTGGCGTCTGTTTTTGTATCAACAGCTGACGTTGAGTCGTCCAGAATAAGAATTTTAGGGCTTTTAAGCAGTGCTCTTGCAATACAGAGACGCTGTTTCTGACCGCCGGAAACGTTGGCGCCGCCCTGCTCGATATAGGTGTCGTATCCGTCCGGGAACTGAGAAACGAATTCGTCGGCGCAGGCGAGTTTGCAGGCGTGAATTATTTCCTCGTCGGTTGCCTCCTTGTTGCCCCAGCGCAGGTTTTCTTTTATCGTTCCTGAGAAAAGAATGTTTTTCTGGAGAACCATTGCAACCTGATTTCTCAGAGAGTGGAGGTCGTATTTCTTAACGTCTAATCCGCCTACCTTTACAACGCCTTCCGTTGCGTCATAAAGACGCGCAATAAGCTGTACCAGCGTTGATTTTGCAGAACCGGTGCCGCCGATTATGCCGATAGTCTCGCCTGAGCGAATGTTAAGATTGATATTGGAAAGAGCCATTCTTTCGGCTTTTTCGGAATATTTAAAACTTACGTTTTCAAATGATATAGAACCGTCGGCTACTTCGTGAACGGGATTTTCGGGATTGTCAAGAGAACTTTCTTCACGAAGCACCTCAACGATACGTTTGCCTGATTCGCCTGCCATGGTAATCATAACGAAAACCATTGAAAGCATCATCAGACTGCTGAGTATCATAAAGCTGTATGTAAGCAAAGCTGACATTTGGCCGATGTCAAGCTTGAGACCCTGAGTAGTTATTACAAGGTATGAGCCGAAGGAAAGCACAAATACCATTACGGCGTAAAGGCAAAACTGCATCAGCGGGTTGTTGAGAGCAAGAATTCTTTCTGCGCGGGTAAAGTCGTTGCATACGTCTTCGGCAGCAAAGTCAAATTTTTTCTGTTCGTAATCTTCACGGACGAAAGACTTAACAACGCGGATGCCTTTTATGTTTTCCTGGATTGAACTGTTAAGATTATCGTACTTTTTGAATACTTTTCTAAACAGCGGAATTGTTTTTCCGATGATCAGGGAAAGACCTAATCCCAGAAGCGGAACAAGAACAATGAAAATCCATGCCATTTTTCCGCCCATTATGAATGCCATTATAAACGCAAAAATCATCATAAACGGTGCTCTGATAGCAGTTCTGATAAACATCATGTAGGCGTTTTGCACGTTTGTAATGTCCGTTGTCATACGGGTTACAAGAGATGACGTAAGGAATTTGTCAATGTTTTCAAAGGAATACGTCTGAATTTTGTGGAACATATCATGGCGAAGGTTTTTTGCAAGTCCGCAGGAGGCGGTGGAGCAGGTGAAGCCTGCAAGCGCGCCGAATGTAAGGGAAATTGCCGCCATGACAACAAGCACGGCTCCGTAGCGGAGAATAACGTCCATAGAGCAACCATCTTTGATTTGGTTAACAAGCTGGGCGATGATGAAAGGAATAATACATTCCATTACAACCTCCACGCTTACAAGAAAAGGTGTGATTATTGACGCTTTCTTGTACTCGCGGAGACTTTTGAAAATCTCTTTAATCATGCTTTTCTCTCATCCTTTCTGTGTTCTTAATTTAATTACTTTTGCTTGCCAAGGAGAAACTTTTACTTATCATTGTCAGTATCCTGTTTTACGCCGGGAAAATCAGATATATCATCATAGCTTTGCCAGTGGTCAACTATTTTGCTAAGCAAACGATGAAATTCTTTTAATTCTTCGGTCGTCATGCAGGAGGTCATTTCTTCCACGCGCCTCAGATACTCTTTTTTAAAGTAGAGAGCCTGAGCGTGGCCTTCCGGTGTTAGGCGCAGAACAACGTGGCGCCCGTCCTTTTCGCTTTTAGCTTTTTCAACCAGGCCGTCAGCCTCCATGCTTATTATCATTTCGCTGATTGATGCGGAGCGTATGCCCAGTATTTCCTGCAGTTCACTTTGGAGCATTTCGGGATGGTCGTCGATAAATGTCAAAATTCTGCGCCTGCCGTGGCGCTCTCCCATCCTGTAATGTAAAAAATGGCCGCAAAACCGCAGTTGACTGATTACATCAAAAGCCAAAGGTTTTTCTTCTGTCATTTTAATCGTTCCTTTCCTGTGCGGGTATATTATAAACATATAAATTATAATTGTCAAGGTTCCTTGATAATATTTTTAAGGAACCTTGATATTTTTTTTGCTATAAAAAATGACCTGCGTTTTGCAAGTCTGAAATAATAAAAAGGCAGCGGTTTATTCGCTGCCTTTGAATGTCTGATATTAAATTGATTACTGCTGGTTTTTGGGAAACAGTTTAACGTCTAACTTGCGCTTAACTATAACTACATAAAGAATTGTGCCGAGAACATAGAGCACTCCGAGCTCACCGAGAGCAACAAGACCGCCCTGAAGCAGGAAGTCAGCGAAGTTGAACGGTCCTTCAATGAAGAAAGTTTCTATCTCCCAGCCAACTACAACGCCGTTCCAAACAGCAGGCATCAAAAAAGCAAGGAAAGGATAATTTTTTATCTTTACATTGCGAAGAAGGTAGATGCAAACCGTAGCGCCAAGCGTTGCCAATGAACCGAAAATCATATCAAGAGGAAGACCGGCTCCGATGTTTACAATATTTGAAAGCACACAGCCTATTGTAAGGCCGGGAATTGCGGCGGGTGTAAACAAAGCGAGAATGTTTAGCGCTTCTGATACTCTGAACTGAACTGCGGCTGACGTAGTGCCCGGAATAAGAAAGTTCTGGGCGTATGTAAGCGCCGCGTACATTGCTGCGATGATGGCTGTCTGAACAATAAACTGGACTTTTTTGTTTTTCATTTTTAATTCTCCTTAGTTTTGTTTTTAGAAGACAGAATACTCTGCCTGGTCAGGATGTTGCGAACTGACAGAAAATATTATAGTGTCATCAACGCTCAAAATCAACAGTAAATTTTAAAAATCGGATGGTTTTTACAAAAAAATACCTGCGCCGTTTAAGCCGCAGGTATTTACTGATTATTGCTTTAATTCTTTATTTGTCTTTCTTTTTACGTCGCCCATTCCTGTTATTACAGAAGATACGGCAATCATAATACAGCAGATTATTGCCTTTAAATCCGGCTGATTATGGAGCAAGATAAGCGAAAAGACGATTGACCAGGCGGAATATGTAATATTAAGCGCCATTGCTTTTGACGGCCCGATTGAAGAAATGGTTTTGTAATACAAAAGGTAAGATGCCGTTCCGCAAAGAGCGGCAATGAGAATTATTCCGCTGTCTGTTGTAAGGAATATATCAGAAGTAAATTTCCAGCCTTTGATTATCGGGAGTATAACCGCGGCGTAAGCAAAAGCGGAAGTTACCTGTCGTATCTGAAGCGCCTGTTCATTGGTTACTGCGGGGTCCTTCATTCCGTGGGCGCAAATAACCGCTTCTGATGACCAGCCCAGCACGCAGAGAAGAGCGCAGGCAAAGCCGATATAAAAATTTTTAACGTCGTTTCCGCCGCCGGGGGAGTAACCGAGAATAATAACCCCCGCAATACAGATAAGGAGCGAAACTATCTGGTATTTTTTCATTTTTTCTTTTAGAAAAAGTCTTGCAAGCAGAGCACCTACAGCAGGGTATACTGCTGTTATAACAGCGGTGTAGGCGGGTCCCATAAAGTGGATGGCGGCAACGTAGCCGGACATACCTATAGGTCCGCCCAGAAGGGCGCCTAGAATTATGAATTTTCCGCTTTTTGTTTTAAGTGCATATAAAACGTTTTTCCATTTTCTTCTTACTGTGGTATATACGACCATCCAACAGGACGAAAAGAAGTCGTGAAGAAACGTGCTTACAAATGGCGCAAGCGCAAGCGCCTGAGCGGTAGAGCAAAAGCCGGAACGGTTCAGCGCAATGCTGAGTATAACCGTATCAAGTCCCCAAAGGGCTCCGGCGGCAAGTCCGGTGAACATTGTTAAATCCTCGCTGTGTAAAAAAATTATGCGGTGTTATTCTTCTACTGCGTCCGGCAGATCAACGATTATCGCCTTGTGGTGGACAGCAGGAAGAAATTTTTCCATAACATCCTTTGTCTTTAACTTAAGACTGGAGGTGTTGACGCATGGGTGACAGCCCATTGTGTCGCTTTCCACAACCGGTCTGTCAATAACAAGTTGAACGTGGTTATCCGTGTCGTTCATAAGCCCCATTATTGAAACGGCGCCGGGTTTTATGTTGAGGTATTCTTCCATATATTCTTCAGAAGCGAACGAGAGCCGCGCGCATCCCAGCTGCTTTGTAATATCCTTTGTTTTAAACGGCTTGTCGCCCGGCATCATAAGAAGATAGAAATCCGTTTTCTGTCTGTTGCAGAGAAAAAGATTTTTGCAGATTATCGTGCCCAGTATCTTGTCTATTTTATTGCAGGCTTCCATTGTGTCTGCGTGGCAGTGGTCTGTGCGCTGATATTCTATTCCGAGACTGTCCAGCAGATCGTAAACTTTTATTTCTTTTTGGAGTCTGCCGTCAGTATTCTTCGGACGTCCGTTTTGAAGTTCCATTGTTTACCTCACAAATTAACATTTTTCTATATTTTATCATTTTCAGCGGGAAATACAAGAACAATCAATAAAAAACCGCAGGGTATTTACCCTGCGGATAAAATAATATCTTATTTTATATTTTTGCTTCCCACAGTCCGTGAAGATTGCAGTAAGCCATTGCGGAAAGCGGCTTGTCATCGTCACAGATCATAAACTGTACTTTAGGAGCTTCGCCGGGTTTCAGGCATTTGCGCTGATTGCCCTGAGCCGTTTGCAGGCTTATCCATTCAATATAATGTTCGTCCTGCATGGGATGAGGAACGGAGCCGACCTCAACAGTAATGCAGTTTCCGTCTACGGTAACAACAGGAACGTGCTTCTCCTGGGCAGCGTCAGTTGTGTTGGGTGTGATTTCCTGCATTTTTTCGCCGCAGCACATAACGGGTACGCCGGAATTTTTCGCAAACGCAATAATATTGCCGCAGTGCTTGCAGATGTAGAATTTCATTTCCATATTTATCATCCTTTTGCAATTTTTTGAGACTAATCTCACTTACAGTATAACCCTAATACACCGAAAGGTCAATTTAAATAATAATATTTTTAATTTTTTAGAAAGCTTTAATAACTTCTGCGCCTTTTCTTACAAAAGCAAGGAATTCGCCCAAGGGTACTTCAAACTCGTATTCGCCGCCGGCGTATTTTTTTTTGTCCGCTGTGCGTATCCACTGACCTTCGGGAAGATATACTTTCTTTTTCGTTTGTCCCTTGTTTACAACAGGCGCAAATAAGATGTCGTCGCCGAACATATACTGCTCGCCTAAATCGTAACATCTTTTATCTTCTGGGAAGTCAAAGAACATCGGGCGCATAACGGGATAACCTTTTTCCGACGCCGTTTTCATCTGCTCTTCAATATAAGGGCGAAGACGTTCGCGAAGCATAACCAGTTCTTTGAGAATTTTAAAGTTTTCTTCTCCGAAGCTCCAAAGTTCGTTGGGGTCGCCTGTGGGTTCAAGAATATCGCGCTTCTTTTCTCCGTGGCGGCATCTGTTGCCGTGGACGCGCATAACAGGGCAGAAAACACCGTACTGGAACCAGCGAACGATAAGTTCTCTGAATTCCTCGCTTTCTGTATTGCCGCCGTAAAATCCGCCGATGTCAGTGTTCCACCATGGAATACCGCACATTGACATATTTAGTCCCGCTTTGACCTGCGCCGAGAGACTTTCAAATGTTGACGGAATATCGCCGGACCAAACAAGGGCACCGAATTTTTGGCTGCCGAGATA
>URGA01000050.1 GCA_900547275.1 uncultured Oscillospiraceae bacterium
GAGGCGGCGCACCGAAAGAGGCTTCGGTGGCATTTGTTGAAAGTGAGATAGAGAAAAACGCCAACAGCGATATTGAGGTACTGGCTTCATCAGCAGACCAAATTTACCATGATATTGACGAAGGCTTTACTGACGAACAGAAAGCAAAACTGCCCCGCTGGGAAACAGAACTTGTTATGCAGAACCACGGCGTAGGCGGCTATACCTCCCGCGCTATAGGAAAACGCTGGAACAAACGATGTGAAGAATTAGCAGACATGGCTGAGAGAGCAGGCGTTATCGCCGATTATCTGGGAACGGCTGAATATAACAAAACTGCTCTTACCCGCAACTGGAAGCCCTTTATCGCCCATCAGTTCCACGACGATTTGCCGGGTACTTCCGTTCAGCGCGCTTACCGCCGCAGCTGGAACGATTACGCAATGTCTATGAACGGCTTTGCTTCTGAACTTGAAGCTTCCTCCGCTTCTGTAGGCAGTCTTTTGAAGACGGATTTCTGCACAGGTATACCTGTTGTGGTTTCAAATTCCATTGAGCACCGCCGCTCCGGCGCAGTAACGCTTCACCTGAAAGATGTAAAACTGCCGTATGTCAGAGTTTATGACCAGAAAGGCAGAGAGGTCAAAAGCCAGGTGAATTATGTTAAAGACGGCATTACAGAGGTTGTATTTATCGCAGATGTTCCGTCTCTCGGTTTCAGAGTTTACGACGTTCGTCCGTCTGATACTCCCTGTATGCTGAAAGGCAATGTTTCAATAAGCTCCGAAAACGTTATGGAAAACCAAAAGTACATTGTTCGTCTTAATAAAAAGGGCAATATCTCTTCGATAGTTGACAAGAATATGAACGAGCAGGAACTTTTGGCGGAACCGATAAGTCTCGGTCTCTTTAAGTACAAAGGCTCGAGAGCATGGCCTGCATGGGAAATGAATTTCAAGGAAGCAAACAAGGACCCTGACCGTATTCCCAATATCGTTACAATTACGGTTGAGGAAACAGGACCTGCACGAGTTGCTTTCCGCGTTGAACAGAAAGATAAAAAGTCGAATTTTGTCAGCATTATAGCGCTGACTGACGGCTCTGAATATGTTGAAGTTTATTCTGAGATAGAGTGGCGCTCTCTGCGCACAATGGCAAAGAATAAGTTTGCTTTTAAGTGCTCAAATGAAAAAGCCACTTTTGATCTAGGTCTCGGCGCTATTCAGCGTGAAAACATGAACGAAAAGCTTTTTGAAGTTCCTGCTCAGAAATGGGCTGATATTACAGATAGTGACGAAAAATGGGGCGTTTCTGTTTTCAGCGAATGCAAGAACGGATGGGATAAATACAAGGATAATACGCTTCGTATGACCGTTGTTCACACTCCGAAGGGCAACTACCGCATTGATTCAATGCAGTCAATGATGGACCTTGGTCTTAACCGTTACTCATATGCCGTTTATTCCCACAAGGGAAAAGTCGGCGCAGATACCCAGCTTCAGGCGAGATTTTTCACTCAGCCTATGACGGGATACGTTGAAACGAAGCATCAGGGCGTTCTTGGCAGCGAGTATTCCTTCGGTGGAGTTTCAGACAAGGCTGTAATTATGCGCGCCTGCAAAAAAGCGGAGGACAGCGACGAAATTGTAGTACGCCTTAACGAGGGTGCAAACAGCAGTGTTGAGCGCTTTGAACTTACTTTGGGAGAAGGAATTGAATCTGCCAGAGAAATTTATGCATCTGAGGAGCCGAAAGGCGAGGCTTGCGTAGAAAACGGCAAACTTGTAACTTCTTTCAAACCTTATGAAATTAAGTCTTTTGCGCTTAAACTTAAACCGTCAGCCGTTCTCGGCAAAAAGACTGTAAGCAGACCTGTTTCTCTTCCTGCTGACTGTAAAATTATTACTGCTCAGGGCGAAAACAGCAGTATGCCCTATAATATTCCCAAAGAAATCATAAAAGACAGTGCTGACGCGGCAGGCCTTCATTTTGATATCAAGCGTGATGGCGAAAACGCTCTTATCTGCGCCGGACAGACAATAAGACTTTCTTCAGACGCTGAACAGTTAGCGCTTCTTATTGCTTCCGACAGCGATAAGGAACTGGAATTCCTTGTGGATGACGATTCTGTTGTAAAACAGGTATTCAGCATGACAGAACGTTTTGCCGGATGGGATCTTTATGACTTCGGAGAAACGGCATATATCAAAAAAGCAAAACTCGGCTATGAAGCCACCCATTCCCATGACGAAGCCGGCAAGGATATTTATGCTAAGGGACTATATTTCTATATTCTTACTCTTGATGTCAAGGGCAAAAAGACAGTTATGCTTCCGGTGGATGAACAGACAGTGGTGCTTTCGGCTTCAGAAGTTATCAATCCGCACGGAACGCTGGCAACTCCGGTTTATGACGAAGTGGAAAAACGTCCCTTTACATATTCAATGAATTTCGGCGAAAAAATGTCATATATCTGGGGCAGAATGATCTGGAATATGCGTGATCTGGAAGGCTACTTTAAATGTATCAATAAAGGCAAACATGAATAACAGCGGGGTGTGCTTTATGAATAACGATTTATTTTCTTCAAACTGGACAACAGATAACGGGGGATATCCCTTAAATGACGCTAATGTTCAGCGTTATATTTCGGTTCTTCCGTCAAAAAATCAGCTTCGGCTTGCAAAACATCCTTTTTATTGCTTTGTTCATTTCGGAATGAATACCGCCACCGCAAGAGAATGGGGAAGCGGCCGCGAAACGCCGTCTGACTTTACAATAAAGAGCATTGATGCGAGACAGTGGGCGAAAACGATAAAATCAGCTGGAGCAACAGGTCTTATACTTACCTGCAAGCACCACGACGGCTTTTGTCTCTGGCCAAGCAAATACACTGATTTCTGCGTAAAAAACAGTTCCTATGACGGCGATATCGTTAAAGAAGTGTCTGACGCCTGCCGTGAAGAGGGGCTTGACTTCGGCGTTTATCTCTCTCCCTGGGATATGCACGAAAGCACTTACGGTAAACCTGAATACAACGACTATTTCTGTAATCAGCTTACCGAACTTCTTACAAATTACGGAAAAATATTTGAAGTTTGGTTTGACGGTGCAAAGGGTGCCAATGCTGTTGATTTTGAATACGACTGGCAGAGATATTACGATCTTATACGCCGCTTGCAGTCCGACGCGCTGATCTCAATCTGCGGTCCTGACGTCCGCTGGGTAGGCAATGAGGGTGGCAAAACGAGAGAAAGCGAGTTTTCCGTAGTTCCTGCTGAACTGGCAGACGCAGAGAAGACCCACGAAAAAAGCCAGCACGGCGAAGGCGAAGCTGGTAAACTTAAAAAGCAAAGCACAGATGAGGATCTCGGCAGCAGAGCCGTTCTTGAAAAATGCGACAACCTTATTTGGTATCCCGCCGAGGTGGATGTTTCTATTCGAAGAGGCTGGTTTTGGAGCAAGGACGAAAATATTACGGTTAAAAGCGGTAAAAGGCTTTTTAACCTTTATCTTAATTCAGTTGGAAAGAACTGCACTCTTTTGCTGAATGTTCCGCCTACTGCTGAAGGAGTTATTCATAAGCGAGACGTCAAGGCGCTGGAGGAGATGGGCAGAATGATTAAAGATCTGACCGCGCGTCCTTTGTGCGTTGAACACCCCGGAGAACTTCAGCCGAATATGGGTTATATCGACTTTGACTTTTCCGGAGAAAAAAAGCTTTCCTGCGCCGTTATTTCCGAGGACATAAGTTTCAGCCAGCGAGTGGAAAAATTTGAACTTTGGGTCAAAAAAAGCGACGGCAACTTTAAAAAAGTTTACGATGGCACGGTTGTCGGTTCAAAGAAGATTATTAAACTGAAAAATATCAAGTGCGTCGGTGCAAGGCTTGTAATAAAAATGAGCCGCAGTACGCCGGTGATTTCAGAAGTTGCTTTTTACGGCTGATAATAGAATACAATAATAGAAAACCTCCCGGTGCATTTGCACGGGAGGTTTTGTTTGTTATTTATTTGCTTATTGCTTTCGCTGTTTCGGTTTGCTCGAGATATCGTTTTGTAAGATACCGCGTTACTGCGGAGCGGGAAATAATACCCACAACCTTTTTGTTGTCGTCAACAACGGAAACTTTTTTTACGCCTGCTTCGCTTAGCAGTTGGCAGGCATCCTCAATGGAGGCGTTAACTGAAATCGTTATGGGCTTTTTCTTTGAGATCTCACGTACTTTAAGATCCATTACGGAACTGATTTTTTGCTCAAATTCTTCGTCAGGGTTGCGGACATAATCCATGAACATCAGCGTGCTGTCTATGGCGGCGGGGGAGCTCTCGTCTTCACGCATATATCTCATAATGTTGCCGTCGCTTATATATCCGACTGCAATTCCGTCTTTTGATATGATAGGTGCGCCGCTGATTATTATTTTCCAGGAAGCATGCGATTGCGTCTCTTACTGTTGCGTCCTCCTGAATTGCGTATACCTCGTGTTCCATATATTTTGATAAATTATCGGTATGCACCGCTGTTTCTTCTTCGCTGTTTCTCAGCTTTCGGTAATACTTTTCAACATATACGGCGTAAATGATACCTCCTGCAATGTATGCAATCGCAGTCAGTGCAAATCCGTTTGTAAGTCCGATGGATTCCTGCAGAAATCCCATAAGAAGAGAACCAATGCCGATGCTGATATCGTATGAAAGAAGGTATGTTGCGTTGGCGACACCTCGTTTTGGCGCAGGAGTTGTGCCAGTAACGAAAGACTGAAAAAGGGGTTGTAAAATGCCGTAACCAAGACCAAAGAAGAAGCCGGCGATAAGCATATGGACACCGGTTGCAAGGAATACATAGCTTACCATTGTAACAACAAGAATTACAAGACTTGCGTAAACGAGAACGCGGTGTCTGCCGGCATCAATCATTTTCTGGGTAGACAATTTTGAAATAAGCATTCCGATAACCAGGCAGATATAAAAGTAAGGGATAACGGATGTCAGATTTTTCTCCTGCGCCAGTATTGAGGAATAGGCTATTACCGCGCCGTAAGGTATCATAAGGAAAGTCATGTTTAACATGAACGGAAGCGCCGGTTTGTGTATTGTGTCTTTAAGTACAAATTTTTTGCGCTGAATTTTCGGGTATTTGATATTGCAGCATGAAACACATATAAGAGCAACAACGGAGATTGCGAAAACAGTAAGGAAAGAGGCTTTACTGTTCATATGGTTTTGAACCTGTATTCCTACATAAGGTCCTACTGCCATGCCGATTGAAATTGTAAATGCAAATCTGCTGATGCCTTCAGTGATTTTGGCAGGGGGCAGAACATCGCCTGCAAGGGTCATTGTTGCAGAGCCGCAGACAGAATAAACGGCGCCCATATAAAGACGGATTATTATCAATACCGCAAATATGGGAAATGCGATGAACGCAGGAAACGCCAGGCAAAACATTGCAAGAAAAATCAGGTAAACTTTGTAGCGGTTGAAATTGTCAAGCAGATATCCCGCGATTGGTCGGAATAATATTGTCGCCACGGACATTGCCGTAAGCACAATGCCGACTTTTGAGCCTGTAATCCCGATTTCCTGACAGTACACAGGGATGATCGGTATGGAGGCATAAAACGCCGCCAATACAAGCAGGTTTGTAATGAACAGAAGAATAAATTTTCTGTTCCATATTTTTTTCGGTTTTTCTATTTGAATAAAACTCCTTTGTATAACGTAAAAACTGGTAGCAACTGCCACCAGTTTTAATATATCACAAATTCCGTATTTCGTCAATAGTTGGTTGCAAATGCCATCATTTCGGGGTATAATGGTAACATAATAATCAGGAGGCTCTCGCTATGCCAAATATTACGTACAGTCCTTTTAAATCAATCTCAATTCTGTACAGGAAATCACATATCTGGCTGAACAACGGCTGCGCCCAGTATGACCTGACTGCGGCCCAGGCGGCAATAATTCTTATTGTCTGCGATTTCGGAGTGCTGACACAGGACGATATAACTAAGCGCCTGAGACTTGATAAAAGCGTAATCGCCAAGACGGTTACGAAACTTGAGGAAAGGGGCTTTATGGTTCGTACAACAAACGCAAAAGATAAACGCACCTACGACATCCGTCCCACGGAGAAGGCACGGGAAGTATATCCGTTTGTTAAGGAACAGATAGACCTGTCTTTCCAGCGCATGACCCAGAATATGACCGAAAAAGAGCGTGCCGAATTCAAACGGCTGCTCATGATGGCGGCAGAAGCGACCATTGACTTGGACGATTAGCATCTTATTGAAACTATTTTTGTATAATAAAACCCCCTCTCAGTGCTTAAAACGCCGAGAGGGGATTTCTATATTTATTGGGCAAAAAAGCGGCAATGCAGTTTAATAAAATTTGTTTAAAAAAATTACGTACGGGGCTTTATTTCTTTCGTTCGTTGGTGTATTATATTATTTAATACAGGCAAACTGTTTTTGAATGGTGTTAAGAACGTTTTTCTTGTTTGCCGACCACATCGGAGCGATAAGGTCTTTCTTGGCTCCGTCACCAGTAAGTCGGTGGATAACGACGTTTTGCGGTATTACCTCAAGACAGGCGTCAAGAATATCGATATATTCGTCAAGGTTCAATGTGCTGAACTTGCCTGCAAGATAGTCTTTTGCCAGGTCAGTGCCTTTCAGAACGTGGAGCAACTGAAGCTTGATACCGTCGGTACCGCTGTCAACAACGTATTTTACAGTTTTGACCATATCTTCCTTGCTTTCGCCGGGGAGACCGAGGATAACGTGGACGACTTTGTTTACACCGATTTTTGTCAGTTTTTCCATTGCATCGTCATATACTTCAAGAGGATACCCTCTGCGTATATATTCGGCGCTTTTCGGATGGATTGTCTGCAGCCCCAGTTCAACAAAAACAGGTTTGATTTTGTTCATTTCTTCCAGCAGAGAGCAGACATCGTCGGGCAGACAGTCGGGTCTTGTGGCAACTGAAAGAGCTGCCACTTCAGGATCGCTTACAGCTTCCGAATAAAGTTTTCTCAACTTTTCAACAGGAGCGTAGGTTCCGGTGAAAGACTGAAAATAGGCTATGTATTTCCCGCCGTGTACTTTCTTTTTTATTCGTTCTTTGCCAAGCATGAGCTGTTCTTTTATAGGAAGTTCGGGGCTTTCGGCGAAGTCGCCGCTTCCGCCTGCCGAGCAGAAGATGCAGCCTCCGGTGCCGATTGTACCGTCTCGGTTAGGGCAGGTAAAGCCTCCTGAAAGAGCAACTTTGTAAACTTTGCATCCGAACGTGTCCTGAAGATATTTATTAAGGCTGTAATACGTTCTCATTTTATCAGCTCAAAGAATTCTTTGTGAATAAGCGGATTTCCGCAGACTATAGAATCAGGTCCGTCTGTGGCAAGGGGTGCGTTTTTCAAATTAGTGATTACACCGCCTGCCTCTTTTAGAATAAGAGAGGCCGCCGCCCAGTCCCACGGATATGTGTTCAGCTCAAAATACAGGTCTGATTTGCCTGACGCTACGTAGCAGATGTCAAGCGCCGCAGATCCGCTTCTGCGGATGTCAATGGCTTTTTCATATACTTTTTTTGCCAGTTCAAATGTGCGGTCGGTAAGTTCTCTGTTGTATGGGCTGGTTCCTATTTGTACAAGGGCATGGTCAAGATGTGTTTTGCTCACATTTATTTTATCGCCGTTGAGGAACGCGCCGCAGTTTCTTTCAGCGCTGAACATAAGATTTTTATCAACGTCAAAAACTACTCCGGCCTCAAGTGTGCCTTCTTTAACGAACGCTACTGATATAGCGCTGTGAAGATAGTTATGGATGAAGTTTGTCGTTCCGTCAATGGGGTCGATGATAAAGCAATTTGATTTTGGTATCGCTTTGCTTCCTTCGCCTTCTTCACCGATTACGGCAATATCCGGGAATTCGCCGCGAAACATTTCAATAAGCGTTTTGCTCAGTTCTTCCTGAATTGCTTTGTCGTACTGAGTAACAAGATTGGTTTTGTCTCCCTTTTCGTCAACGACTAAAATCCCGCTTGTTGCTTCGCTATAAAGCTTTGAAACTTGTTTTACTGCTTCTTTTATTTTTTCAGCATACATTTTATTATTAACCTCGCATTCTTCGGCAGTCGGTCAGCTGCTCTGAAAATATTTTATCATACTTTTACGGAGATGCAATTATAATTTTACTATGATTATCTTTTTTACAAAACTGATTACAAAAATTATGAATCTTCTGGGTTACGGAGCAACGACTCTGCCCGGGCGCATTGCGCTGTTTTTCAAGCCTGACATTCTGGCTAAACTTTCAAAAGGGGTAAAGGTTATTGTTATAACCGGAACCAACGGCAAGACCACTTCTGCTCGAATTGTGGAAGAGGGACTTAAGGAAGCAGGCAAGTCATATTTTATCAACCGTTCCGGCGCAAATCTAATTACAGGCATTACGGCTTCTTTTATTATGAACTGTACCAACTCAGGCAAGTGCACAAAGGAGTATGCCGTAATCGAGTGCGACGAAAACGCGTTTCGCACTGTAAGCAAGTATCTTAAAGCGAAGGTAGTACTTGTTACTAACGTTTTCCGCGACCAGCTTGACCGTTACGGTGAGGTTTCCCATACTCTTTCCGCGATTAGGGAGTCTGTTGACAATCTGCCTGAGGCTACCCTTGTTATCAATGCGGACTGCTCGCTTACTAATACCCTGAAGCGTGAGAATACAGTGACTTACGGCGTCAGCGTTCCTCTTAACTTTACTTCTGATGTAAGAGACGGCACACGCTGTATCCACTGCAAACATGAACTCAAATACGATTATTTCACATACGCCCATCTCGGCAAATATCGTTGCCCCGGCTGCGGCTATGAAAGAGGAACACCCGATTATAACGTTACGGATATAATCGAAACAACTCCCGACAGCACTACTGTTATGATAAACGGAACAACTCTTGCTAAGATAAATCTCGGCGGCGTTTACAATGTTTATAACGGCGTCGGCGCTTACGCGGGACTTGTTGCCCTGGGTATCGATTCTGATACTGCTCTTCAAGCTCTTGAAAAATTCAACGGCGCATTCGGAAGAATGGAAAAATTCGGAAATGTACGAATGATTCTCGTTAAAAATCCCGCAGGCCTTACCCAGACCTGCCGCTATATTAACTCATTCAAAGGCGACAAAACGATAATTTTCTGCCTCAACGATAACGCGGCTGACGGCCGTGATATCAGCTGGATATGGGACGCTGATATCGATGTTTCCGGCAAGATTTATGCCGCCGGAAAACGCTCCGGCGATATGGCGCTGCGCCTTAAGTACAACGGAATTGACGCTGAGATTACAGATAATGTTTTGGAGACTGTACTTAAGCTCTCCGGCGATGTTTTCGTGGTTCCGACTTATACGGCTATGATGAAAATGCGCCCCGAGTTTGCGCACCATTTCGGAAAAGAGGAGTTTTGGCAATGAGAATAGCACATCTTTACCCCGACCTTCTAAACCTTTACGGCGACAGAGGCAATATCATGTGCCTTAAATACCGCTGTGAAAAACGCGGCATTGACGTCGTTGTAGACGAGATTTCAGTAGGTCAGCGGTTTGACCATAATAATTACGACATTTTGTTTATCGGCGGCGGCCAGGATTTTGAGCAGAATGTACTGCTTGACGACCTTCATAAAGGCAAGGACGTGGAGATAAAAAAAGCTGTTGCCGACGGAACAGTTTTGCTGGCGATATGCGGCGGATATCAGATGCTGGGTAAATATTACCAGACATATACCGGCGAAAAAATGGAATACATCGGAGCAATCGATTTTTATACTGTAGGCGAGAAGAAGCGCCTTATCGGCAACTATGCTTTCGACACGTCCTTCGGCAGAATAATCGGCTTTGAAAACCACTCGGGAAGAACGTATCTGGGAAACTGCGAACCTCTCGGCAAAATTGTTTCCGGCTTCGGCAATAACGGAAAAGACGGCACCGAAGGTGCTCATTATAACAACGCTTTCTGCACCTATTCTCACGGCCCTGTGCTTCCTAAAAATCCCGCTCTTGCAGACAAGCTGATTGAAACCGCAATGCAGAGAAATTTCCCGGGTTATACTTTGGAAAGTCTTAACGATTCCGTCGAGGAATTTGCAAGAAAACAGGTTGAGTCGCTTTATATAAATAAAAAATAGTGAAATTGAAAAATTTCCTTGATTTTTCCATGACCGTGTGGTAATATATTACGGCATTCGTATGGTAACGGCCGTATTATGCCCGTTGCCTGCGCAATACACACATCGTTTCGGGTATGCCCGTGGTGATACTCTCTGGGCTTTGCCATACCGAACGGTGGAGGATTAACCTAAATAAGGAGGAACTGAATTATGGCAAATGTAGTTTCTATGAAACAGCTCTTGGAAGCAGGTGTTCACTTCGGACACCAGACAAGAAGATGGAACCCCAAAATGGCGGAATACATCTTCACAGAACGTAACGGTATCTACATCATCGACCTGCAGAAGACCGTTAAAAAGCTGGACGAGGCTTATAAGTTCGTTCACGACATCGCAGCTGAAGGCGGCGAAATCATTTTCGTAGGTACAAAGAAGCAGGCTCAGGAGTCAATTAAGGAAGAAGCTGAAAGATGCTCAATGCCTTATGTAAACGCTCGCTGGCTCGGCGGTATGCTTACAAACTTCAAGACAATCCGCGGCCGTGTTGCTCGTCTTGCTCAGCTTAAGGCTATGCAGGAAGACGGCACATTCGATCTTCTTCCCAAGAAGGAAGTTGCTCGTCATGAGCTTGAGATTGAAAAGCTTGAAAAGTATCTCGGCGGTATCACAGAAATGAAGAAGATTCCCGAGGCTATGTTTATCGTTGACCCCAGAAAGGAAAGAATTGCCGTTTCTGAGGCTATGAAACTCGGTCTGCCCATCGTTGCAATCGTTGATACAAACTGCGATCCTGATGAAATCGACTATGTAATTCCCGGCAACGACGACGCTATCCGTGCCGTAAAGCTTATTGCAGGCGCAATGGCTGACGCTGTTATCGAAGGCCGCGACGGCAAGGACACTTCTGAAGAAGCTGAAGCAGCTCAGGCTGAAGAAAAGCCCGCTAAGGAAGAAGAAAAGGCAGAATCTGCTGAATAATTGCATATAATTTCATTTTTCAATAAGGAGGAATTCTGACATGGCATTTACTGCAATGGACGTAAAAGCACTGCGTGAAAAGACAGGCGTTGGCATGATGGAGTGCAAGAAGGCACTTACAGAGGCTGACGGTGATATGGACAAGGCAATCGACTATCTTCGTGAAAGAGGTCTGGCTGCCGCTGAAAAGAAATCAACCCGCATCGCTGCGGAAGGCGTTGTTCTTTCTTACTATGACGCTGCTGCAAAGAAGGGCGTTGTTGTTGAAGTTAACTCTGAGACAGACTTTGTTGCCAAGAACGACAAGTTCATGGACTTTGTAAAGGGCGTTGCAAGAACAATCATCGCTGAAGCTCCTGCTGACGTTGAAACTCTTTGCAATACAAAGTTTGACGGCACAGACCGTACAGTTACAGAAACTCTTAACGACCTTATTCTTGCTATCGGCGAGAACATGAAGATTCGCCGTTTTGAAACAATGGACGGCGTTATCGCAACTTATGTTCACGGCGGCGGCTCAGTAGGCGTTATGGTTGGCTTTGACGTTGCTGACGAAGCAAAGGCTGAAACTGAAGCTTTCCAGACAATGGGTAAGGACGTAGCAATGCAGATCGCTGCTATGAGCCCCTCATTCCTTGACGAGGCTTCTGTTCCTCAGGACGTTCTTGACCACGAAAAAGGCATTCTTGCAGCTCAGCTTAAGGAAGACCCGAAGATGGCTAATAAGCCTGCTCAGGTTCTTGAGAAGATCGCTGCCGGTAAGATGAGCAAGTTCTTCAAAGAGAACTGCCTTGTTGAGCAGGAATTCGTAAAGGCTGAAAACCACGAGGATGTTCAGACTTACGTAAACAACGTAGCTAAAGAACTTGGCACAGAGATCAAGATCAACGGCTTCATCCGTATGATGAAGGGCGAAGGCCTTGAGAAGCGCGAAGAAAACTTTGCAGAAGAAATTGCAAAGCAGATCAACGGCTAAGTAATTAAAAACAATTTTGAAAAAGCTTGAGAACTTTATGTTTTCAAGCTTTTTTGTTTATATTTTTATAATTGTTTTGAATGTGAAATTGCAATTTTAATCAGAATTTTCTAATTATTTACGTCTGTTTTTATTATTGTTTTAATTGAAAATAAGCAGAAAAACTTCTTGCCGGTTTAGTTAATTTATATAAATAGGTGTTTAAAATAGCATTACTTTTTATTGCATAAGTCAAAAAATTATGTTAGTATTTAATTGGATATTATGACTTTTGGGGGATTTAATATGAAAAAAACGATATCGTTGATAATGAGTTTATTTCTTCTTGTTTCAATGCTGTCGGGTATGTCGTTTTCTGCCTATGCGGCTAATGATGACAGCGGTTCCTGCGGCGACTCGGTAAGCTACACTTTTGAATCAGCCACAGGTGTACTTACTCTTACTGGAACAGGAAAAACAGAGTGGTATGCATCTGGTGAAACTCCGCTGAGAAGGACACCGTGGTACAGTTACAGAGAAAGCATAACCAAAGTAGTGGTAGGCGAGGGAATAACACAGCTCAATCTTTATGTCCTCAGCAAACTTACTAACGTTAAGACTATTGTTTTACCCTCAACCTTGACCACAATTTCCAGTAACGCGTTTTATAACGATACTTCGCTGGAAGCTATCAATTTAGGAGACACAAAAATCACTTCAATAGGTTTAAACGCATTTGAAAATTGCTCCGCTCTTTCTGATGTAACACTTCCTGAAACCATGACGGAAATCAGCAATTTCGCTTTTAGAAACGCGGGAGTTAAGCGCGTTAATTTCCCTGTATCATGCACAAAAATAGGCAATTACGCTTTCTATGGCTGCTCTATGGCGACTATTACTCTGCCTGAAACCATTTCAAGCGTCGGCCTTCGCGCTTTTGCCAACAATACATTTCTGCTGTCTGTTTATATTTATAATCCGAATATGAGTTTCGGCGGCAACGACCCGTTTGACGGATGCCAAACTAACCTTACTTTCTCCGGCCACGGCGGCTCTACAACCGCTTCATACGCCGCTGAAAAAGGCTATAAGTTTGTTTCGATTGATGACTGCGAGCATATCAATACCCATGCTCAGGTAACGCTGGCTCCTACCTGTACTGAGAAGGGAAGCCAGGACATTATCTGCGACGACTGCGGAATAGTTTTAAGGACTGAGGAAATCGCCGCAACAGGCCATGACCTCCAAATAATTCAGGTTGACGATCAGACTGAGAAAAACGGCCATGTGTTCAATTATTACCGTTGCGCAAACTGCAATGATCCTGAAACAGACGTTATAAGAATGACCCATGCCAGAGACGAAGAAGGCAATTACATTTGGGTAGAAGGAAGCTATACCGATACAGTGCTTCAGGAAGCTACATGCACAAAAAGCGGAATAGTTATTCGCCGCTGTAACATTGAGGATCCGATGACGACTCTTAAGTGCGCGGCAACAGAAACTTTCTATACGCCCGCTCCGGGTCACCAGGTGGAGGAATGGACCGTTACAGTTGAACCTACCTGCACAACTGACGGTTCCAGAACAGGCGTCTGCACTGTCTGCGGAGAAACAGTTGTCGAAACTATAAAAGGCGGCCACTCATATGAAGTTGCTGAGGGAGAAGTTCGTGAAGACGGCCATAGAGTAGACACATATACCTGCTCTGTCTGCGGCGACAGTTATACGGAACTTGTTCATGTGGAATGGATTGAGGGATATTATACAACCCGAACTCTTACCGAGCCATCTTGCCTGATGACGGGAACTTCTATCGATACCTGTACTGTTGAAGGCTGTTCAAAAACACGTACAAACGTTGTGCCCGCTTCCGGCCATTCTTACAGATTTGTTTCATGCGACGGAACGACCTGTAACTATAAGTGCGAAAACTGCGAATCTACAAGAACGATGCTTTTGACTCTTGTAAACAGCGGTTTTGTTTCAAACCAGGGCAATGTTTCAGAACACCTCCTTGGCTATTATTATGACATTAATAACGACGGCTGGGTCAACGGAAGAGACTATGTTCTTCTTTCCAGAATGAGCGCTCAGCAGCCGGAACAGCCGGATACGGGAACAGAAACACAGCAGTAATAAACTACCAAACAACCTCTGAAGCCATATGTTTCAGGGGTTGTTTGTCTCTAAAGCCGATTTTTGCAAATAAATAAAGGGTTTCAATTTGGTAATATTTTTATGAAATTTTATCCTATTCTATTTACATTAATGCAAAAATATATTAAT
>URGA01000051.1 GCA_900547275.1 uncultured Oscillospiraceae bacterium
CGATGAGCTTATCTGCACGGAAACGCTCTTTACAGCTCTTGCAGTCCATCAGCGGGTCAGAGAAGCCGCCCAGATGGCCTGATGCCACCCATGTCTGGGGATTCATAAGGATAGCGCTGTCAAGACCTACGTTGTATTTGTTTTCCTGGATGAACTTCTTGCGCCATGCGCGCTTAATGTTCTCTTTAAGTTCTACGCCGAGAGGGCCGTAGTCCCAGGTGTTTGCCAGACCGCCGTAAATTTCGGAGCCGGGATATACAAAGCCTCTGCCTTTGCAAAGGCTGACAATTTGGTCCATAGTTTTTTCAGTATTCAGCATTGATAATACCTCCGAATATATTTATACAGATATCAGTTTATCACATAAGGCGGTAAAGGTCAACAAAATTATACCTTCCCAAGCGCCGCGGGCAAAAGAAAAAGCGCATCCGTTAGGATACGCTTTTTGTTCATTTTTCGGATTACCAACCAAGTCTGACAATTTCAATTGTGCATGAGCCTGTGCCGTATTTGTAGCAGGCGGCGTGACCTTCGGGAGTAAAGATATCAATTCTTCCCTGTGTTGAAAGTCCGCTTCCGCCGCGGTCGGCTACGGTGTACTCTGTGCCGTCAACACGGATAACAGAGCCGAGAGGCAGCCAGTTGCAGGCAACATAATGAGGGTCTTTCATACCGTTATATACTTTTTTACCGCTGGCGGTAATTCCTCTTGAGTTACCGTTGCAAAGTGAGCAAGCGCAGTAATGAGTATAGCGGCCGCTGATCTTCTGGCCTACGGTATAACCGTTCTTTGATTTAACTCCGTTTGAAGCAACGGCAACTTTCTTTGTGCCTACGCGTTCAACCTGGGTTACAGGTTCCTTTGTGATTTCCTTGGAAACCTCAGTGCGGCTGTCTTCCTTGCCGTTAACGTACTTTACCTTGTAGGTAACGTCTGCGGTGCCTTTAACACCCTTAGTAACGACCTTTGTTTTGCCCTGCTCAAGTGAGGAGTCTTTTGTCTGTTTTGTGTCGTAATCTACTTCTTCGCTTTCAGTTACGTTTGAGTAGGTAACGCGGTAAACGTTTACCTTCATGCCTGCCTTTAGGGATGCGTCTGCAGAAGGTTCTGTGTAATCGTCGTCACCAAGCTGAACGTTAGCGAGTGTAAGAATATCGTTTACCGTTCCCTCAACCAGCGCAAACTCGGTTGACTTTCCGTCTACGTTAAGAGTTACGGTAAATGCGGTGTTGATTTTAATGACCATACCGTCTGATACGGCGTCGGTCAGTTCAAAGTTGAGCTGATCGTTCTTTCCCAGGGTCAGCCCAGCCTCTGTCAGCGCGTCGCCGACTGTATCGGCATACACTGAGTAAGATGTGATCTTTCCGTCTTTTTCAATGTTGACGGTGTGCTGTCTGTCAATTACGATTTTGCCGCCTTTTCCGGCTTCAAATCCGGAAATGTCCAGCTTATCGTTGTCAGCCAGCGTGATATTTGCCTTTGTCAGGATTTCGATTGGTTCCGTTTCATTAGTGGTAACTGTTGTTGCCACACCGTCGGTGATTATCTGAACGTTATACTCACCGAGCAGTCCGGCGAAAGCGGTGGAAGCAAAAACGATGAATGCTATAACCAGAGCGGCCAGAGCAACTGCAATCATTTTTGCCCAGCGTTTGACGCCGACAGTTTCTGATTGGTTAATCATCTTAATCTCCTTTGTTTTTCGGAAAATATTAAACAGACTTGCCGTTATAATATTCATGGTATTTTCTAATGAAAACACCACCAAGCAGAAGCAATATATTCTGCCTTTTCCGTTAGTATTTCCCTAAGACGCTGACAATTATATCACAAATCACTAATCAGTCAAATCTTTTGATTGATACTTTTTGTGCACATTGCACAACTGCTGTTTTTTTTGAAAATAAAATTGGAAAAAGCTAATCAATATCTTGTGGTCATTGCGTTTCTCGGTTTAATGCACTAAAGTGAAATTTTGTGCGATTGGTAGAAAACCACGGTCTAAAGATTTCAATTTGTAACTTTTTTGTTGCAAAATTTCATAAAAGTGGCAAAATATGGCTAAAAAATGTAACTTTTTGTTCAATAAGCGCAAGATATAGTGGCGGGTAAAAATGGCGTAAATAGGCGAAAAACAGGGATTTTCGGGCTAAATCGACACGTGGTGTTTAAATCAAAAAGTAACATTTTGTATTTTTTGGCTCATTTTTGAAGACAAAGGGCAAAAAGTGCGAAATACGATTTAAAGTTGCTGTTTGTCTTTTCATTTTCATAAACGGTATTAAGAATTTAAGGGCAGTATTAAAGAATAAACGCAAATTGAAAATGAGGAGTTTGACGTGTAAAAGACATTATATATATAATAGGTATAGAAACAGACAAAAAGGGCAGTCTGGGCGGACAGCTCTTTTCAACTTAAATTCGGATTAAAATACAGCTTTGCGGAATAAGTTTTAGTAAGGACTTCAATATAATATTTAAGTACATAATCGGAATTACTATAATGAGCAATGATCTCGGCATAAAATCAGGTAATTGCATCATCAAAAGCGATATGGTAATATTTGTATATATTTTTTTGGAAGTTGATAATAGATGCATATAATGAAAACCTATTTGGAAAAAGCTTTTTTTATAGTTGTATTTGTTTTGTCGTGTTTTACAATGAACTCGGATAATCTTACCGGTTACATGAGATACGTTTCAACCCAGTTCATTATTTTAAAATGCGCGTTGATTTTCGTTTTTGTGTTTGCCGCGGCATATGTAAACAGAAACAGAATAAATTTTGTATCAAAGGTTACGTCAATTGTAACGGGATGCGCAACAGCGTTGGTTATTCTCGACAACTTGATAACCAAATTCAGCGGAAGCCAGTTTTTGTACAGCGTTTGGTGGATAATATCAATATTTATTGCCCAGGCCACGGTGTTTCTCGTGTTGTCAATATCCAAAGTTGATGATTACAAGTTATTTTACAATAATTTTTGGCTGTCCTTTATTCCGCTGTATGCGTATATTTTGATACTCTGCTTCCTGCGTCGACCGTTTTCCGGCAGAACGATTAACGCCGTCCCGTTTAACGGCACTTTTCTGATGCTTGAGGCGTTTATTAACAATCCCAAAGGCAGTTTTGAGGCGCCGCTTATCTTCTTCGGAAATTTACTGGTGTTTATTCCGATGCCTTTCATCGTGAATAGATTATTGAAAAACGCAAAACCGATACACATAATGGTTATCGGCTTTATTATTCCTATTGTTGTTGAGGGATACCAATATGTTTTAGAATGCGGCAATGTAGACGTTGACGATCTCATTCTCAACTGGCTGGGATTTCTTATAGGATTTTTAATTGATTTAGCTTGTCAGAAAAAAATCAAAGCGAAAGTTAAAAAGGCATAAAAACAGCAAAGATTAAATGAGTGGATGCAAAAAAAGCAGACACTCATTTTTTGGTGTCTGCCGTTATCGGGTTTGCTGTTTACTTTTTGAGCCGGCGGCGGAAAAGAGTGCGGAAAATCAGGCGAACCAGAGGACCGCAGAAGAGAAGCTGCCAGATGAGCGCCATCGGCATATTCAATCCGAAAGTCTGAACCCATGTTCCGAATGAGGGCTCTTTAAAAAGAAGCGTTGCAATAAGGCTCATTGTGGGGCACATTATGCAGACTATCATAGTTGAAATTGCGTATGTAATAAACTGAGGTCTGTCGGTTGGTTTCAAAAACGTGAAAGTCAGTTTCGTTGCAAGTTTTTCAACAACGAAAAACTCAAGCACAAAGGCTATCGGAGCCATTATCGGCAGTTCATGGAAAGCCATAAGAAAAGTTTTGTCCGTTACGCCTCCTGTGTTTAGCGCAACGTTGTACACGATAATTCCGTAAACCATGATGACTGCCATGATTGCTGTAAATACGATGTTCTGAAATTTTGTTTTAGGCATTTTTGTTCCTCCTCGTGAAAATAAAATAAAAAAATAACAGAGTAACATGACTATCGTCTCGTTACTCTGTTTCACTGCGACTACCGCCTATTGCCGATATATTTTATCATTTTTTTCAGGCTCATGTAATAGTTTTTTTATCGGTAAATAAAACAAACATTTATGATATTTGTTGGAAATTTTTATATATTAGACAGAATGTTTCGCCCCATCGTTGACAGCAGAAGAAGTTGGATATAAAATTGTTAGCATACTAATAATTTTAGCCGTTGGTGATATTTTATGGACTACAGTTTTCATTATCTGCTGTTGGCGTCACAGGGACTTTTTCAGAAGAAGATCATGAGCGAGTTGAGCGAATGCGGGCTTACCGCCGGTCAGCCGAAGATTCTCGACTATCTCGGACTTCACGACGGAAGCGTTCAAAAGGACATTGCTCTGGCGTGCCAGATTGAGCCGGCAACTCTTACAGGCCTTTTGAGCAGAATGGAGGAAAAGGGGCTTATCCTTCGCAGAAGTGAAAACTCAAACAGAAAATCAATCCACGTTTACCTGACCCCGGAAGGGAAAGAAAAACAGCGCCGTGTGCTCGCCGCGTTTAACGAGCTTGAAAAGCGGATTTTTGAGGATATGCCCCAGGAGGAACAGGAAAAACTGAAGGAAAGTCTTTATAAAATATGCGCCAAACTGTGCGACCCGGAGGTGCTTCAATGAGTAAAAAAGAACTTATAAAAAGATACGCGTTTTTTGTTTTCGGACTGTTTGTCAATTCCCTGGGCATAAGCCTGATTACAAAATCAGATATGGGAACATCGCCTATATCCAGCATTCCGTATACGCTGAGTATCGGTCTGCCCCTGTCGCTGGGAATGTTTACTCTGATTTTCAGTCTTTTGCTTATCGTAATACAACTTATAATAATGAGAAAAAATTTCCCGAAGCAGTACTGGCTCCAGATACCTGTTTCGCTTATTTTTTCTTATTTTATAATCTTACAATGAGTATGCTTGATTTTCTCGATCCCGATACATACTTGCTTCAGGCAGTTTCGCTTGTGGCGGGCTGTATTGTTTTGGGAACGGGCGTATTTATGGAAACTGCCGCAAACGTGGTAATGCTGCCCGGCGAATGCACCGTTAAAGCGATAACAACGGTGAGCAAAATAGATTTCGGAAAAAGCAAAATTGCAATGGACGTAACAATGTCCGTTATCGCCGCTGTGATAGGAATTATAATGTATCACAAATTGGCAGGTGTCCGTGAGGGCACGTTCATCTCCGCCCTTGCGGTGGGCTTTATCGCCAGACTTCTGAACAAATCAATAGGAAAGAAAATCCAAACTATTTTCAGCTGATAAAATAATAACGCCGCTGTGCAAAAAGCACGGCGGCGTTTTGGCGTCCCCGGCGGGATTCGAACCCACGGCCTTCCGCTTAGGAGGCGGACGCTCTATCCTGCTGAGCTACGGAGACGTATTCGGTGTTTAGTTTTTGCTTTGCCGTTCATTCGGAAAGCTTATATATTATATAATAATTCTGCTTTGCCTGTCAACGCAAAAGAGGATGTTTATCGCTTCGGCTTTATTAAAGCAAGGGTCGGGAAATAAAGAAAAAACCGAACCTTAAACTCAAGGTTCGGTTTGTTGGTGACCCGGACGAGAATCGAACTCGTGTTACCGCCGTGAAAGGGCGGTGTCTTGACCGCTTGACCACCGGGCCGTTGGTGGCTTTAACTGGATTCGAACCAGTGACACTGCGGGTATGAACCGCATGCTCTAGCCAACTGAGCTATAAAGCCATATGTGTCATGTGCAAACTTGCAAACAGAATTATATCGTATAACTTCGAATTTGTCAACACTTTTTTTAAAATGGTTATATTATTCATGCTAAAGTCGATAATTAGCACATTTGTTTGACATTGAATATTCATCGTGATACTATATATAATGTATATAATATGCATTGCGGTTCCTGCTATTCATAAATACCGGAGGTAAAAAATGGAATACATCACTGAGAAACAGCGAGAGGTATTTGAATATATCAAAAAAATAATCGGCGAGAGGGGCGTCGCTCCATCTGTTAGGGAAATCGGCCAGGCGGTTGGGCTTCGTTCAACGTCGTCTGTTCAGTATAATTTGAACGCCCTTGAAGACGCGGGATATATTGAGCGCGACCCTAATCTTAAGCGCACAATAAGGCTTACCGGTGCAGCGGGCCACGTTTCCCATATTCCTCTTCTCGGCACCGTTACCGCAGGCGCTCCGATTTTGGCGGCTCAGTATATTGAGGAGTACATACCAATTGCCGGCGCAAAAAATACAGACAATCTTTTTGCGCTCCACGTTAAGGGCGACTCAATGATAAACGCCCACATCGTGGACGGGGATATCGTTGTTATTGAGCGCTGTCCCGTTGCGGAAAACGGCGATATAGTCGTTGCGCTTATAAACGACGAAGCCACCGTAAAGCGCTACTATAAAGAAAAAGGCCATTTCAGGCTTCAGCCGGAGAACGAAAAGTACGAACCTATTATTGTTGACGAGCTTGTATTATTGGGCAAAGTAAAAACTGTGATAAGAAATTATTAACGATAATCGGCAAAGGTTGATAGACACAATGTTTTGTGGTAAAATAACGCAGGCTGAATGATTAATAAGAGGTGTTATTATGAGCGAATGCAATCACGACTGCTCAAGCTGCAGTTCAAATTGTTCTGAAAGAAAAAATCCGGCTGATTTCAGAAAGCCGATGAACAAATACAGCAAAATCAAAAAGGTTATCGGCGTTGTCAGCGGTAAAGGCGGCGTCGGCAAGAGTTTTGTAACCTGCCTTTTGGCGTCAAAGTGCGCCGCCGCAGGTCTGAAGGTAGGCGTTCTTGACGCTGATATTACAGGGCCGTCGGTTCCTAAATCTTTCGGCATCCACGAAAGAGCAAGGCAGGACGGCGAGTGCCTTCTTCCTGCCGTAACAAAAAGCGGTATCAAGATGATGAGCATAAATCTTCTTCTTGAGGACGAGAATTCACCCGTTATCTGGAGAGGCCCCGTTATCAGCGGAGTTATCGAGCAGTTTTGGACTGACGTTCGCTGGGGCGAGCTTGACTATCTCTTTGTTGATATGCCTCCGGGAACAGGCGACGTTGCGCTGACTGTTTTCCAGAGCCTGCCTGTTGACGGAATAGTTATTGTTTCAACTCCCCAGGATCTTGTAAAGATGATTGTAAGCAAGGCGTTTAACATGGCAAAGATGATGAAAGTGCCCGTTCTCGGCCTTGTTGAAAATATGAGTTATTTTACCTGCCCTGACTGCGGAAAGAAGCACGCCATCTTCGGAAACTCAAAGATTGACGAAACGGCGGCGGAGTTCGGGCTTCCTGTTTTGGCCAAACTTCCTGTTGACCCGGCGGTTAACGCGCTGGTTGACGAAGGCAGAGTGGAGGATGTTGACTGCGACGCTATTGACGAGTTTGTCAGTGTGCTGAAAGGAGAATAAAAATGCCTAAAAGAGCGGATTATATAAGTTGGGACGAGTATTTTATGGGAATATCCCTGCTTTCCTGCTGCAGGAGCAAGGACCCGAATACTCAGGTAGGCGCCTGTATCGTAAACAGTGAAAACAGAATAATGAGCGTTGGTTACAACGGTTTTCCGAAAGGATGCAGTGACGACGAGTATCCCTGGGAGAGAAGCGGCGAGGACCAAAACGAAACGAAGTATCCCTTTGTTTGCCATGCCGAGCTTAACGCAATTCTCAACGCCGGCGGAAACAGCCTTAAGGGCTGTAAGATTTACGTTGCGCTTTTCCCCTGCAACGAATGCGCCAAGGCAATTATTCAAAGCGGTATTAACGAGGTAATTTACATAAGCGACAAGTACGCAGATTCTGCCGCAACTATTGCCAGCAAAAGAATGCTTGCTTCTGCAGGTGTTAAGCTTACTCCTTTTAAGTCTGATAAGAAGATTACTATTTCTTTTGATGAAAAGGATATATAAATGAAGGTAGATATTTACGACTTCGACAAAACGCTTGTCCCTTTTGACAGCGGGTCGCTTTTTATAGGATACTGCTTTTTGCACTATCCGTGGATTATTATTTATACCCCGGTGCTGGTGGTTTCAGCCCTGCTGTGGGTAACAAAAATAATAAGTTTTACAAAATTCAAGAAAATATGCTTTATGTTTGTTCCGCTAATTCCTCTTGACAAGGCGGTAAAAGGTTTTTGGGACAAGCACGAGCACCAGGTCTTTCCATGGTTTAAGGAGCGCACGAGAACAGCTGTTGTTATCAGCGCTTCCCCTGATTTTCTTCTGGGCGAAATTCAGAAAAGGCTTGGTTTAAAGTACCTTATCTGTACACGCCACAACAGAAAGACCGGCGCCATTATCGGCGAAAATTGCAGAGACGATGAAAAGGTAATCCGTTTCAGAAAAGAATTTCCTCAGGCGGAGGTTCAGGACGTTTATTCCGATTCATACACTCACGACAGGCCGATATTTTCTTTGGCAAATGGTAATTGTTATCATATTGAAAACGGCGAACGCGTTTTGTTCGACTACAATAAACAATACAGCAGCAAGTAGGTTAATCAATGAAGTATTTTGGCACGATTATTCTGACATTGGTTGTTGCGGTAGGAATGATAGTAGGCGTTTATTATTATTTCAATGGTTATAACGAGCCGAAGAGCAGTGTTACGCTTACCACCGCCGCCACAAAAGAAACAACTGAAAATTCAAATAAAGTATTTCTTGCCGAAAACAAGGACGGCGATTTCAAGCTTTACAAGCAGGGGAAAAAGGTTCTCCTTGAGCATAACGGTAAAACCAACGAATTTACCGGCTGGAGTGAATATATAGACGCCGAAAAGCCGAAAATGTATTATGCGGATTTTGACAACGACGGGGAACGGGAACTTCTTATCCAGGTGGTTTCCGGCAATAATCTTTACGGCGGAGAAACTAAGTATTCCTACGACCTTTATATTCTTTCGCCTCAGCAACAGGAAAACGGCGATTACGAATACACAATTGTTCAGGCAAACAGAGATACGTGGCGCCAGCCTTTTGAGCAATATATTAAGTGTGGCGTAAATCAGCTGAAGAAGGACAAGTCCCGTATTCAGGTGGTTATGGACAATGCCAGCAACACAATTTCCTATAATGAAGACACGGGTATTTCCACCTCAAAGTATGTGGGTTACGCAAGAGCCGATAAAAATAGCGAAGGAAATTACAAAACGCTTGCCAGATGGGACAAGGGCAACGGTAAATACGTTATTGACGGAAACAAAATAACGGTTGAAATTGACATCAGGGTAACTTATGAAGATGAAAAAACCGCGTCTGTCATCGGAAAAATATACTGCGGCCTTGTGCTGGAGAGTTCAGAATTCTCAATAAGGGCGAACAGCGTTTATTTTGAGGCTTCTGAAGACAGAAGAGTTACCGACCCGAGAGAAACTGCTTCTGAAAACTGGAAATATACTATTGACAATATTGCCACTGCCGCTTCTTCAACGGATACTAATATCAACTGGATAGAGGCGGAAATTGAAGTTCCGTCTTCAGGCAGCAGTGATAATAAGTCCTTTGTTTCAATGGAAAGCGAGATAAAATCTGTTGACAGCATTGAGATAACAAACAGAAAAATCGTTCTTACCGCTAAGGACGGATTTAACTTTGTAAACTCAAATGTAACCTCAGGAGATTACAGCGTTTCTATTACTCTTGACGATGTGGATTATGATATTGTTTCTTCTGCCGAGGTAAGCACTAGCGGTTCAAACAGTGTTCTTACTTTTACGCTGGACAAGAGTTACAAGAGAAGCCACCTTAAAAATATTTCCATCAAGTTCGGCGCTTGATAAGATTTGCCTAAATTATTAAACTAAGATAAACAATCGTCTATAAATATTGACTTTTGGCCGGCGTTTGATATACTTTTGCAAAAAAGGAGTGATAGACACATGCGAGAAACGGTTATTTGCGCGGATTCTACATGCGATTTGCCAGATTATATTGTAGAGCAGAGGGATATTCGCATTACTCCTTTGTCAATTCTTCTTGGAGAAAAGTCTTATCTTGACGGGCTTGAGATCAGCCCCAGAGAGATTTATGACCATGTTAAAGAAACAGGCGAGCTTCCGAAAACGGCGGCGGTTTCACCGAGTATTTATTATGATTTGTTTAAGCGCCTGACGGACGAGGGGAAAGACGTTGTTCATATCGGTCTTTCTTCCGCGATTTCATCCAGTTTCCAAAACGCAATGGTTGCGGCTTCTGAATTCAGCAACGTTTACTGCGTTGATTCCCGCAATCTCTGCATGGGAATGGGGCTTCTTGTGCTTAAGGCCTGCGATTTCCGCGACGCGGGTATGGACGCTAAGCGAATTGCCGCTAAAATCAGCAAACTGGTTCCTAAAGTTTCTTCTACATTTGTGCTTGACAATCTTGAGTATCTCCACAAGGGCGGCAGATGTTCCGGCGTTACCCGCTTTGGCGCAAACGTTTTGGGAATTAAGCCCAGTATCGCCGTAACGGCTGAGGGAACTCTTGAAGTATCCAAGAAATACCGCGGAAAAACAGAGGCGGTTTACCGCCAGTACGCCAACGACAGACTTGCGGAGGTTAACCGCATTGACCAGTCCAGAATAGTTATTGCCAACAGCGGCAACGTAAGCGCAGACACAATCGCTTTTGCAAAAGGACTGATTGCCGGCAAGGCGAACTTCGGCGAAATAATTCTTGCGGAGGCGGGCTGTACTATTTCCAGCCACTGCGGACCCGGAACTTTCGCAATATTCTATATTAAAAAATAAATTCTGATTTCCTTTAAATTCAGAAAATTTAAAAGGCGGGCAACCGCCTTTTGCTGTTTCAGTATTGTAAACAAATAGTCGTTCGGAGGTAAACAATGAGCCTTAAAATTGATATTCTCCACGCTCTCCAGAGCAGTGGTACATATGTAAGCGGCGAAGAATTGGCGCGCCGTTTCGGAAAGAGCCGCGCCGCAGTGTGGAAAGCGGTGAAGTCGCTTCAAAACGACGGCTATCTTATTGACGCCGTTACAAACAGAGGATATATCCTTACAGGTGACAACGACCTTATTACTTCAGACATTATTGCACCGAAACTTGATTATAATGTCAAAGTTTTGTATTACCCCACCGTTGATTCCACCAATACTCAGGCAAAGCGGCTGATTAACGACGGCGAGAAAGACGTTATTCTTGTTGTTGCGGACGAACAGACTGCGGGAAGAGGCCGCCAGGGCAAGTCGTTTTACTCTCCTCCGATGACGGGAATATATATGACGCTGGTGGTTCACCCCAACAAGGAACTGCAGGACGCTGTTACCGTTACAACCGCCGCAGGTGTAGCCGTCTGCAGAGCCATTGAAAAACTCACTGATAAAAAGCCCCAGATAAAATGGGTAAACGATGTTTATATCGGGGAAAACAAGATATGCGGTATTCTTACGGAAGCAATCGTGGATTTTGAAACATCGGTTGCAGAAAGTATGTTGGTGGGAATAGGAACGAATATTAAGACGGTGGCTTTTCCCGAAGATATTGAAAACGCCTCCTGTCTTGACGCTGACGTAAAGCGTTCAGACCTTATTGCGGCTATAACGAACGAACTTATGGCTATTATAGACGGGGGATATAAAGAATTTATTGATTATTACCGCACCCACAGTATGCTTATAAACAGGAAAATCAATTTTATTCAAAACGGAAAAGTGACCCCTGCAACAGCAATCGCCATTGATGAGAGCGGAGGCCTTGTTGTCCGCCTTGAGGACGGAAGCGAAACCACGCTGAGAAGCGGCGAAATAAGCGTTCGCAAAAGATAACAGCCTGGCGTTTTTTACAAAATATCATTATCTTTATATTTTTATCATGTTAGGGTTGCAATACTCTTCCTTTGAGACTAAAATAGTTGCGTAAAATGAAAGGAAGTGTATAAAGTGGGCAAAAAGAAAAGAGTGCCTATTCACGAAACGACTTACATATGCACGTCGCTGGCGCTGGTCAGCGGGTTCCTTGAAGTATATACTTATCTGCTCAAGGGCGGCGTTTTTGCCAATGCCCAGACCGGTAACTTTGCTCTTATGGGAATGGCGATAGCAAAGGGTGAATTTTCAAAAGCGCTGACATATCTTATTCCCATGTGCTTTTACGTTTTGGGAATAGCCCTTACTGTAACAATGCCCAGACTGCTGGACGATAAAGGTCATATCCACTGGAACATTGTTTTTGTATTTTTTGAAATTGTGATGCTGGCGATAATCGGAAGCCTGCCGAGTTCGGTGAACTTCACCGTTTCAACGGTGACCGTGGCGTTTATCTGCGCTATGCAGTACAACACCTTTAAACGAACAAACCGTCTTGCGTTTTCGTCAACTTTCTGTACAAACAATCTCAGACAGGTTGCTCTGCATATGATTGATTTCTTCCGCACGAAAGACAAGCAGAGCCTGAGAAACAGTTTTCACTATATGACAATAAACGCTTCGTTTTTGCTGGGAGCAGTTGTGGGTACATTCTGCGTTAAAGCTTGGGCGGAAAAATCAGTCTGGTTCTGCTGCGCAGTGCTTGTTCCCGTGCTTTTAGCTCTTATCTTCGGCCAAAAAGAACTGGCAATAGAAGATGAACATATTGAAAAAGTAAAAGAACAGTAAATAAAGAAAGCCGCCGCGGATTAACCGCGGCGGTTCTTTTTGTTGATTTTAAATTTCGTCCTGCTTGAGTGTTTCGATAATGTTGTCATTCTTGATTTTGCTCATTGAGTAAACAAGAGCAAATCCGATTATCAGGAAGATGGCAACAATTGCTATCAGGTAGTACTGCCAGCGGAAGGTGTAGCCGTAGTCAAAGCTCTGTGCCAGCGTAAGGTACATCAGATAATCAATGCCGAAGCTTATCAGTATGCCCCAGAAGATGGATTTCAGTCCGTAATAAATGCTTTCAAGGTAGATTGATTTCTTGAAGCTCCTTGGGGTCATTCCCACGGATTTTATCATTGCGAACTCTCGTCTGCGTTCTTCCATTGAAGTGGAAATGGTGTTGATAATGTTTGTTACCGAGATGAGAGTGATAAGGATAATGAAACCGTAGCCGAACACGTTTGTAACAGTGACGATTGCGCTTTTTCTGTTGGCGTTTTCGGTAAGGTCATTCAGTGAAAATCCGATGCCGATATCGTTGAGGGTCTCATCGAGAGTTTCCATAACCTCTTTGTGATCTTCGGTGATAACACCGTAAGACATTGCGCCAACTCCGTCGTCAAAAACGGTGAAGAACGTGTCGTAAGGCATAACAAGAATAACGCGGTTGTAAAATTGGTCAAAGTTGCCGGATTTCGGAGCGGCAGTTGTCTGATTTTCAATCTTTACTGACCAGTCTTTATTGATGGGATTGTTCTGTTCGTCGTAACTTCCGGGGAAGAAGCCGCTTATTGTCTTGCCTGTAAGATCCTGGTACATCTCAACAGTCTTTGACTTTTTATCATCTATGTTGTTAAGTTCTGCCGTGTTGTAAAGAATAGCGGCGGGCTTTGAAGCGTCGTGATATTTTGACGCGTCTGTTCCCAGTTCGGCTGCATATTCGTCAAAAGAATTGTTGTCAAGACATAATGCAACCATTGAATCTTCTGCCAAAAGGTCCTTGTATTCGCTTGCTTCGGAAGAGAGATATTCTTTTGACTTGTCAAAGGTAATGTTGTAGCAGATTGCTGAGCCGCGGTAATCGCTTACGTTGGGCATCTTGTTAAGCTGCTGTTCAACTACTTTTGCGTCGTCTTTGCTGTTGAGAGAAATATATACGTTTGTGGGATATGAGTCATAATTGGTGTTTATCATGCCTGTAAAGATACCAGAGAAATTGGCAACAGAAAGGAAGAGAACAATGCTCATTGAAAGAGCGAAAACTATGTTGCGGCTTCTTTTTCCGTTGCGCTTAAGGTTCTTTGCGGCAAGGGAGCCTTCACAGCCGAAGAGTTTTTCGGTAAGGCGGGAGGTTTTAAGTTTTTTGCTGTTTTTAACTTTAACTGTGTTTGCCTGGCGGATAGCGTCAATGGCAGTTGTTTTTGAAGCGCGGCGCGCTGGGATATAAGCGGAAACCATTATGGTGAGAGCGCTTAAAATAACAGTGCCTAAAATAACTATCCAGTTAACGTGTACTCTTAGTGTAGTGCTGTCGGAAGATGATGACAGCGCCAATGCCTCTATCTGCGGTCCAATCGCTTTAAACGTTACGGCAATACCGCCGATACCTGCAAGAAGGCCAACGGGAATACCGATAACTCCGAGAAGCAGGCTTTCGTAGTAAATGGAGTTGCGCTTCTGGCGTTTTGTTGCGCCTACGCTTGCCAGCATTCCGAGATATTTTGCTCTCTGCTGGTATGAAAC
>URGA01000052.1 GCA_900547275.1 uncultured Oscillospiraceae bacterium
TTAAAAAAACTGATATAATATATCCAAATTGTATTTCTGAAATTTTGCACATTTTTTCTATTTATTGTGCAACGTGTACCAAGGAGATAATATGGATTCATTTAACGATATATGGAACGCTGTTCTCGACTATTTCAGGGAGCGTATTTCTGTTCAGGCTTACCAGGTCTGGATTGATACTATCCGCTTCGACGGAATTGAGGGAACAAAAGTAAAACTTCATTTTGCCAACGCAATGAAGAAGAGCATCGTTGTTGCTCAGTACGACGAAATGTTTAAAGAAGCGTTTGAAGCAGTAATGGGCTTTAAACTTGATATTGAATATACCTGCGACGAAGAAAAGAAAGAGGAGCAGGAAGATAAAGAAGATAAAATTGCCGAGTTTTACAAAAGCGACGAACACACATTTGACAACTTTATCGTAGGTCCGTCAAACCGTTTCGTTTACGCCGCGGCAAAGGCTGTTGCGGCAGATCCGGGCGGACTTAACAACAAAACCAACTACAACCCGCTTTTCATTTACGGTAATTCAGGACTTGGAAAGACCCATATCCTAAACGCTATTTGCCACGAAGTTAACCGTAATTTTCCCGAAATGAAAATTACATACGTCAAGGCGGAAGAATTTACAAACGAATTTCTCGTTGCTCTTCAGCGCAAGAGCATAGACGAATTTCACAATAAATACCGCAACAACATCGACCTGTTTCTTGTGGACGATATTCAGTTTATCGGTAACAAGGAACAGACGATTGAGGAATTTTTCCATACATTTTCCGCCCTCAGGGACAACGGAAAACAGATTGTTCTGACGTCAGACCGTCTGCCGAAAGAAATTCCTTCTATTACAGACAGACTTAAAACAAGATTTGAGGACGGTCTGCTGGCGGACATTCAGCCTCCGGAATTTGAGACCCGCTGCGCTATCATCAAGCGCAAAGCGCAGATACTCAACTTTGATATTCCGGAACCTGTTGTTGAATACATTGCAGAGAGAGTTAAGACAAACATACGCCACCTTGAAAGCGTTACAAAGAAACTCCAGGCGATGCAGAGCCTCAACAACCAGCCCCCCACCATTGCTTTTGCTCAGTGCGTGATTAAAGATATTCTTGTTGACTCTCAGCCCCTGCCGATTACAATTCAGCGCATTGTTGAAGAAGTCAGCAGAACAACTGGTATCGCCGTTGAAGACATTTACGGCAAACTCCAGAAGGCAAATATCAGCCACGCCCGCAAAATGACGTTTTACGTAATAAGAAAAGTTACAAATATGAGTTACGAAGCCATCGGCGAGGAATTCAAAAAGCACCACTCAACCGTTATGTACAACATCAACGAGATTGAAAAAGAGATGGAGCGGGACTCAAAACTTGAAAGACAGATAAACAACATTATCAGCAATGTTAAAAGTTACCAATAAAACCACTTTTCAACAGAGTTTTTCTTTTTCCACAGAAAGTTTTTAACATACGCTGCGGAAATCAAAAATTTTGCACAATGTAAACATTTCTTCAACACGGCGGTTTAGGAAAAATTAACGGCTGTTTTTCCCAGCATAAAAACAAAAAATTAAGTTTTCCTAAATTTCCACACCCTATAAGAATACTAATAAAACAATATGTATGATGAAGAGAAAAAACGGAGGTAATTGTTCTTATGAAATTCACCTGCAGCACAAAAGAGTTAAACAATGCTTGCAACAACGTTATGAGAGCTGTAAGCACAAAGGTAACTATTCCTACTATTGAAGGTATACTTATTGAATGCGGCAGCGATACTCTGAGCCTTACAGGTTATGACTTTGAGTTCGGCATCAACACCACACTGCAGGCAAACGTTACCGACCCCGGCGCAATCGTTATCAACGCAAAGGTGCTCTGCTCAATTATTAAAGAGCTTGTTGCCGATACGGTAACTTTTGACATCAGCGGAGTTTCCGTTTCTATCATCAGCGGAGCGGCTCAGTATAATATTACAGGTATTGACGCGGAGGATTATCCCGAACTGCCCAGCGTAAGCGGCGGCTATCCTCTTTTCCTTAACCAGAACGTACTTCAGAAAATGGTTATGCAGACGCTTTTTGCAGTTGCAGACAGCGAGGCGTCAAAGCCTGTTCATACAGGTCTTAAATTTGAAATGAGCATGAACCAGCTTCGTCTTGTAGGCGTTGACGGATACAGACTTGCTATCCGCACAGAAACAGTTAAATACGACGGAGAAGATATCAGCTTTATCGTTCCCAAAAAGACTATACGCGAACTTATTAAACTTATGTCTCCCGAAGATGATAAAAATATTTCAATCAGCGTCGGCAAGCGCCACATTGTTTTTGAAGTAGGCGATTACAGCATTATAAGCCGATTGCTTGAAGGCGATTTTCTTGATTACAACGCGGCTGTTCCGAAAACTGCGGCTACTACCGTTCTTATCAATACAGAAGACGCAATCAAATGTATAACAAGCACACTGCCTGTTATTGAAAATAACCAGAAAAACCCCATTCGTTGTCTTTTTGAAGGCGACGAAATGAGAGTTTCCACCGTTTCAAGTCTCGGTCGAGTTGTTGACTACACCCACGCAAACTGCAGCGGCGACAGAGTTGAGATTGGTTTTAACTCAAAATATGTGCTTGACGCACTTAACGCCGCTGACACAGACCAGGTTCGCATTGAACTCAACGGTCCTGTCAGCCCCACAAAGATTTTACCGCTGAACGACGACAGTTTCCTGTTCCTCGTTCTTCCAATGAGGCTTAAAAATGAAGGTTAACGTTTCCGTAAAAAAACATGAGTGTGAAGAAGTAACGATCCACACCGATTTTATAAGGCTTGACGCTTTTCTTAAATTTAAAGGACTTGCAGAGACAGGCGGCCACGCAAAAATGCTTATCCAGGACGGAATGGTGAAGGTAAACGGCGAAGTTTGCACCGCAAGAGGAAAAAAAATTAAGAATAACGACGTTATTTCTTTTTACGGCACAGATTACAAAATAAAACATGAAGATTAACTCAATAGAGATAGAAAATTACCGCAATATTGAAAAGGCTCAGATGAGTTTTGACGACGTAAACATTATTTACGGCGAAAACGCTCAGGGCAAAACAAATCTTATTGAAGCAATCTATCTTTTTACCGGAGCAAAAAGTTTTCGCGGGGCAAAAGACGCGGAAACCGTCCGTTTCGGCTGTGACTTTGCCCGCCTTAAAATAAATTTTGAGGGGAAAGACCGTTTGCAGGAAGCGACGCTGGTTATAAAAAACAGACGTCAGGCCACACTCAACGGCATAAAAAAGACCAGCCCCTCTGCCCTCGGCGACGAGGTAAAGGCGGTGGTTTTCAGCCCCGCTCATCTTTCAATGATAAAAAGCGGTCCTGCTGAAAGAAGAAAATTTATAGACACGGCGCTTTGCCAGATAAAATCAGGCTACAAGAAACTGCTTTCTGATTACAACCGCTGTCTTGTTCAGCGCAATATTCTGCTTAAAGATATAGGCGAGGGAAAGATTGACCCGGATATGCTCTGTATCTGGAACAGAAACATTGTAAAAACAGGGGCGAAGATAATTTATCAGAGAGCAAAATATATTGAAGCGCTCCAAAAACCCGCCGAGGAGATACATTTCGGTCTTTCCGGCGACAGGGAAAAAATAGGTCTTTCCGTTACCGGCAGTTTTGAGCCGGCGGGAATGAGCCTTGAAGAGATAGAGAGCGCCCTTTCCGAAAAAATGCAGGAAGCCCAGAAAGAAGATATGTATTTAAGGGCGACAACAGTGGGCCCCCACAGGGACGACCTTGAAATTACAATAAACGGCTTTTCCGCAAGAAAATACGGCAGTCAGGGCCAGCAGAGAAGCTGTGTGCTTTCCCTTAAACTGGCGGAGGCAGAAATTCTCAGCCGAATGACCGGGGACGAGCCAATCGCACTGCTGGACGACGTTATGAGCGAACTTGACGAAACACGCCAGGACTATATCTTAAACCACATGAAGAACAGGCAGATATTTATTACCTGCTGTGACGCAAATACAGTGCTTCGCCTTAAAGAGGGCAAAACTTTTCATATTGAAAACGGAGGAATAGCCTAATGTTTCTTCATCTCGGCGAAGACACCGTAGTTAACTCAAAAGAGATTATCGGAATTTTTGATATGGATACCTCCACCGTCAGCAAAGTTACCCGTGACTTTCTGAACAAGGCGGAGAAAAACAAAAAAATCGTTTACGTCAACTACGAACTGCCAAAAAGTTTCGTAGTGACCGGGAATAAAATTTATGTCAGCCCGCTTAACGCAACAACACTGCTTAAGCGAAGCAGATAGGAGATTATAAAATGAGCGAAGAAATCAAAACAAACCTGGAAGAGGAAGATATGGACACCGTTGTTACGGAAGAATATTCCGCAAAAGATATTCAGGTTCTTGAAGGACTTGAGGCGGTGCGCAAAAGACCGGGTATGTATATCGGTTCAACAGGCCCCAGAGGTCTGCACCACCTGGTTTACGAGATTGTGGACAACTCCATCGACGAAGCGCTGGCAGGAGTCTGCACTCATATTGAAACAGAGATACTTCCCGGAAACGTTATTTCGGTAAGAGATAACGGACGAGGAATTCCAACAGGTATCAACGAAAAAACGGGACTGCCCGCAGTCACTGTCGTTCTTACCGTGCTCCACGCCGGCGGTAAATTCGGCGGTTCGGGCTACAAGGTTTCCGGCGGTCTTCACGGCGTTGGTTCCTCTGTTGTAAACGCGCTGTCTGAATGGCTTGAGGTTGAAGTAACCCAAAACGGCCATATCTATGCTCAGCGATTTGAAAGAGGTATTCCCGTTGACGATCTCCACATTATCGGCGACGCGGAAGGTCACGGAACTCTTATCCGCTTTAAGGCTGACGCAGAAATATTCTCTGAAACTACCGAATATGAATTTGACGTTCTTTCCCGCAGACTGAGAGAGCAGGCTTTTCTCAACGCCGGTCTTTCAATAACTCTTACCGACAAGAGAGGGGAAGAAGAGATAAGCGAAGAATACTGCTATGAAGGCGGTATCCGCGAATTTGTAAAATATATCAATACCACAAGAGGACTTAATCCTATTCAGGACGAAGTTATCCATATTTCCACAACGAAAGGCGACCGCAGTGCGGAAGTAGCTCTCTGCTACACCGACAGCTACAATGAAACTATGCTTTCATTCGCCAACAATATTAACACCATTGACGGCGGTACCCACGAAACAGGATTTAAAACAGCGCTGACCAGAGTGTTCAACGACTACGGCAAGAAGTTCAATATCCTCAAGGATAACGACAAAAAACTTACCGGCGACGACGTTCGCGAAGGTCTTACCGCGGTAATCAGCGTTAAACTTACAGAAGCCCAGTTTGAAGGCCAGACAAAGGGCAAACTCGGCAACACGGATATTACCGGCCTTGTTTCTTCCCTTGTTTACGACAAGCTGATGACTTATTTTGAGGAAAATCCCGCCGTTGCAAAAGCACTGCTTTCTAAGTCTCTTGACGCTTCAAGAGCCAGAGAAGCGGCGCGAAAAGCAAGAGACAACGCCAGAAACAAGAGCGGACTTGAAAACACGAAGCTGCCGGGCAAACTTGCCGACTGCACATCAAACGACCCTGAACTCTGCGAAATATATATCGTCGAGGGTGACTCCGCCGGCGGTTCCGCAAAGGAAGGAAGAGACCGTGCCCACCAGGCAATTCTTCCTCTTTGGGGTAAAATGCTCAACGTTGAAAAGGCACGTCTTGACAAGGTTTACGGCAACGAAAAACTGATGCCCGTTGTTACCGCTTTGGGAACAAGCATCGGCGACGATTTTGACATTGAAAAACTGCGTTACCATAAAATAGTAATCATGGCGGATGCCGATGTTGACGGCGCCCATATCCGCACGCTTCTTTTGACATTTTTCTTCCGCTATATGAAGCCGCTGGTTGAGGGAGGCTATATTTACCTTGCCCAGCCGCCGCTTTTCAAAATTTCAAAAGGCAAAAAGTTCCAATACGCCTTCAGCGACGAAGAGCGCGACCGCATGATAGCCGAAATGGGCGGTCAGTGCGATATTCAGCGTTACAAAGGTCTTGGTGAGATGGATCCCGAACAGCTTTGGGAAACAACAATGGACCCCGAGTTCAGAACGATGCTCAGAGTTACGGTTGAGGACGCTCAGCAGGCTGATGAAACATTTTCAATCTTAATGGGAGACAACGTAGAGCCCAGGCGTGAATTTATTGAAAAGAACGCCAAATACGTTGAAAATCTGGATATATGACAAGTTTATCTTTTACAATGACGCCTGAGGAATACTACCGCGGCTTTAAATTCAAAAGCAGACAAAACAGGAGCGCAATGGTGCTTATGCCGATTGTTTCTGTGCTTATTTCGGTTGTTTTGATAGTTCTTTATTTCTTTTTATGGAAAGAACAGATAATGCCGTTTTTTGCCGCAGTGCTTATCATTTTTCCTTCCTCATCTTTATGGATAGAGAAAAAGACGATAAAGGCGGAATATATGTCATCCCACGTTATGAGCGGCGAGCACACCGTTCGGCTCCACGAAGACGGAATTGAATTTTTCGGGGGATTTGAAAAAATATTTGTTAAGTGGGACAGGCTCACCGGCGTTAAGGACACGGGAAAAGAACTTATCCTTATCCCCTGCCGCAGAACGGGCGCGTTCGTTATAAGCAAATCGCGCTATGCCGGGGAAGAATTAAACGCTGTTTTAAGCGATGTCCATGAGAAAGCGGCGGCTTTCCGAGGTGAAAAATGATTATATTTACATTTACACCCCGCCGCGACGACTTTTTAAAATATCAGAAATTCCGCACGAAAATGACGCGCTCCTCAGCAATCTTTTACGTTTTGTGCATGATTGCGCTGGCTTTCAGCCTGTATAACGCAATAACAACAAAAGATTATTACTTTCTTATTGCGATGGTTGTGCTTTGCGCCGTTTGCGGCGGGCTTCTGCTCTACTCACGAACGGTAAGCGTAAAAAAGCAGCTGAACGCCGCGGCAAAAGCGGACCCGTCGCTTTTTGCTCCGCAGACAGTAAAAGTTACCGATTCCACGCTGGAGATAAGCGTTGACCACGAAGAGGGCGGGCTTAAATTCAGCTCGGTTTATCCGTTTTCGATTTTTTCCGCCGTATTTGATACGGAAGAGGGATTTTATATATTTGTGCCGGGTATCAATACGATCATTCTGCCTAAGCACGCGTTTCCCGAAGAATTTGCGCGCCAGATGAAAGACCGCTTTATGAAACTGCCGGTATACCGCAATGTAAAATAGACAAAGCAGCGGGTTTTCCCGTTATAGGAGATGCAACCGATGGATAATAATGAAATCCGTTATGACAACCAAAAAATTGTTGATGTAGAAATCAATAAAGAAGTGCGCAAAGCGTTTTTGGATTACTCCATGAGCGTTATTGTTTCCCGTGCGCTGCCGGACGTAAGAGACGGACTGAAGCCTGTTCACAGACGTATTCTTTACACTATGTACGAAAACAATCTGTACCCCGACAGAGCGTACAGAAAGTGCGCCGATACAGTCGGCGCCGTACTGGGACGTTACCATCCCCACGGTGACGCTTCCGTTTACGACGCAATGGTACGTCTTGCCCAGCCGTTCTCAATGCGCTACACTCTCGTTGACGGCCACGGAAACTTCGGTACAGTTGACGGCGACCCCGCCGCGGCTTACAGATACACTGAATCAAGAATGAGCAAGATAAGCATGAAGATGCTTGCTGATATCGACAAGGATACAGTTAATTTCCTGCCCAACTACGACGACCGTCTTAAAGAGCCGGAAGTTCTTCCAACAAGATTTCCGAACCTTCTTGTTAACGGTTCATCAGGTATTGCGGTAGGTATGGCTACCAACATTCCGCCCCACAATATGCGTGAGGTCATTGACGGAATGTGCTATTTCATTGACAATCCCGATGCTTCCACCGCAGATTTAATGCAGTATATCAAAGGCCCGGATTTCCCCACCGCCGGTATTATCATGGGCGCAAGAGGTATCCGCGAGGCTTATGAAACGGGACGAGGCAAAATCTACGTTCGCGCAAGAGCGGAGATAATTGAATCTAAAGGCGACCGCTACAAGATAGTTGTAACGGAACTGCCCTACCAGGTAAACAAGGCGAGACTTATTACAAATATTGCCGACCTTGTGCGCGACAAGCGCCTTGAGGGCATTGCGGATATCAAGGATTTCTCAAACCGCAAGGGTATGCACATTGAAATTACTGTAAAGAGAGACGCAAACGCTCAGGTAGTTCTCAATAATCTTTACAAGATGACCCAGATGCAGATAACCTTCGGCGTTATCATGATTGCCCTTGTTAACGGCGTTCCGAAAGTGCTTTCTCTTAAGGAAATGCTTAGAAATTATATCTCTTTCCAGGAAGAGATTATCACACGCCGCACAAAATACGATCTTAAAAAAGCACAGGACCGCGCCCACATTTTGGAAGGTCTTGCAAGAGCGATAGACATTGTTGACGAGATTATCGCAACTATCCGTGCCTGCAAAGGCGGCCAGGCGGAAGCCAAGCAGGAACTTATCGCTAAATATGACTTTGACGAGCCCCAGGCGGCGGCAATCGTTGCTTTCAGACTTGGCCAGTTGGCAGGTCTTGAAATAGAGAAAATCCGCAACGAATTGGACGAACTCCACGAAAAGATTAAGGATTATCTTGATATTCTTTCAAGCGAAACAAGAATTCTTGAAATCGTTAAGGAAGAAGCCCGCGCCGTAAGCGGCAAATTCGGCGACGAAAGACGCACGGAGATTACAGCGGCTTCAGGCGACGTTGACGACGAAGATCTTATTCCCGTTGAGGATTGTATGTTAACTCTTACCACTATGGGGTATATGAAACGCCAGACGGTAGATACTTATAAGGCACAGAACCGCGGCGGCAAGGGCATCATGGGTATGTCCAGACGTGACGAAGACGTTGCCAAGACAATGTTCACCTGCTCTACCCACGATTACATTATGCTCTTTACCAACAAGGGCAAGGTATTCAAGATGAAGGGCTACGAAATTCCCGCGGCTTCCAGAACATCAAAGGGAATGAACGTTGTTAACCTGCTTCCCCTTGAAAACGGCGAAAAAATTTCCGCAATGGTTCGCCTTACAGGTGAAAACGAGCGCCACTATCTTTGCATGGTTACAAAGAACGGCATAATCAAGAGAACAGAAATTAGCCAGTACGAGCATATCCGCAAGAGCGGTATTATCGCTATTAACCTTGACGAGGGCGACGAGCTTTCATGGGTTGAGATAACCGACGGCAACCGCAATCTTATCGTTGCCACCCACGACGGAATGAGTATCTGCTTTGCAGAAAGCGACGCAAGACTTATCGGCAGAACAGCAAGAGGCGTTAAGGCTATTCAGCTTGCCGAGGGCGACTACGTTGTGGGCTTCTCAGTTGTGCTTGACGGCTATCAGCTTCTTACCGTTTCTGAAACGGGTTACGGAAGAAAGAGCCAGTTCTCCGATTACCGCGTTCAGTCAAGAGCCGGCAAGGGTCTTATCAACTACCGCACCGCTCAGTACGGAAAGGTTGCTATGATTGCGCCCGTCTGCGACGACAACGACGTAATTATGATTTCCTCAGAGGGTATCATTATTCGTACCCCTGTCAGCCAGATATCTGAATTCCAGCGTCCGTCAAAGGGCGTGCGTGTAATGCGCGTTTCCGACAGCGACAGAGTTGTAACTCTCTCTGTTGTTGAACACGCCGAGCCGGAGGAAGAAACCGAAAACGGCGAGGGCGAACAGGAAAATTCAGAAAATATTTCCAATACGACAGAAACCGACAAATAAAGGACAATAACCACACTGCGTGTCTTTAAACATTAAAATTTTACAGTTTTCGTATTGTAATACCTTACGAAATGAAGTATAATTATCGAAACGTTTTTAGTCACGCAGTTTTTTATTGCATAAAAGAAATGTGCCGTAGTGTAAAAATCTGTACTGATTTTTATGTGCTTTGCGGGCAAATCTTTACTTTAGTATGCAAAGAGGAGTTCGTTTCATGGCAAAAGAAACGTATAATGTTGACGATATTCTTTCCGAAGTAAAACGACACCGTGAGCAGGAAAAGGTGAGGCAGGAACAGGAGCTGAGAAGAAGCTCAGCGGCGCCTGCAGGGGAAGTAAAGCCCAGAGTAGCTGCTCAGCCGAAACCGCAGAATGCGCCACAGGCGGCAAAGCCGGTTCACCAGGAAGTGCGCAGAGCTCAGGAGACGTCTTCGGTAAGTGAAATAAAAAAATCAGCCCCGAAACCAGCTGAGCAAAAGCCTGCTGAAAAAATAAATCAGCAGAAGCCGGTTTCTAAGCCTCAGGAAAGCAAGCCTGCAGTCAAAGCGCAGCAGCAGAAACCTGCCGAAAGACAGCAGGAGAGAAAGAACGCTGAGAAAATTCAGGAAGCAAGAGCGGAAAAGAAAGTTCAGGCTCCCGTAAAAGCGGCTGAAGAGAAAAAAGCCGCTGCCGCAAGTCAGGCTGTACCCAAGGCTGAAAAGAGAGCCGTTTCGGCTCCCGCGCCTAAGGAAGAAGCCCCGATGTCAGTAACGGAGAAAATTGAAGTTCCGCCTCTGGAGCCGGTTAACTTCAACCGTCAGCCCAGCAAGGAAGAAAGGGACGAAATGATCGACCTGTTTTCCGCAGGCGGCAACGAAGCTCTTGAACCTGACAAAAAAGGCAAGAAGAAGAAAAAAGACAAAAAGAATAAAGACGGCAAGACTTTGTGGCGCAGCACAAAACAGGGCAAAATCGTTTTGTCGATAATCTCGGTATTGCTTGTGCTTATTATCGGATTATCTGTTTTCGCGGTATGCTACTTCAACGGTCTGCTGGGTAAGTTCACCGACGACACCGAGGATTACAAGAAAACGGAAACCTCTTATAACGGAATGGACTTCCTTAAAGAGAACTTCCCCGCTATTGAAGAAATGTCTGCCAGCGAGGCAACCACTTATAAGGAATACCTCAAGAGCTGGTATAAAAACGGCGACCCGGTAAGCTCAACCCATGTTAAGAATATAATGCTTATAGGCGAGGACACAAGAGAGGAAGAAATAACAGATACCTCCCGCGCAGACTCGGCGATTATCGCCAGCGTTAATATAGACACGGGCAAAATTACTCTTACTTCTGTATTGCGCGACCTTTATGTTTATTATGAAGTTGACGGCGAAGGCCAGTACGGAAAGATAAACGAAGCGGCGTCTCTCGGCGGAATGGAAGAATATATCCGCACCGTTGAGCGCTACTACAAGGTTCAGATAGACAACTACGCCGTTGTTAACTTTGCAAGTTTCCCGAAAATCATTGACTCTCTCGGCGGAGTAGAGGTTGAGATTGAGGACAGAGAGATAAACGAGATAAATTCACACCCCAATCGTTACGGCAATGTTTATATTGAAAAAACATACGACGGAACAGAAGGTGTTATGACGCTTGACGGCGAGCAGGCGCTGGCTTTCTGCCGTATCCGTAAGATTGACTCCGACAACGCCCGTTCAGACAGACAGAAAACAGTTTTGCTGGCGCTGTTCAACAAGATGAAAGGCGCTTCAAAAACAGAACTGCTTAAAGTAGTCAACGACCTTGTTGGTTATGTTTATACCGGCTACAGCAAGAAAGAACTTGTTTCACTGGCGACTTACGCCCTGAGCAACGGCTGGCTCAACTACGAGACCCAGACCATAAACGTTCCCACCACTGAGAACGCCAACGGCGGCAATTACCTTATCGGTCAGTCATACGTTACGCCGTGTTCCTCAAGCCAGGGCATCTGGCTCTGGAAATCAGATATTCCGGAAGACGCTTATCAGATTCAGATGCTGATCTACGGCAAGAGCAATATCACACTGGCGGAAAACCGCTGCAACTACTGCGAATTGCTGTAACAGAATAATAAAAAATAAAAGACTTCGTTCAGATGAGCGAAGTCTTTTTTTGCGCTGATTTTCAGTCTGTTGTTTTTTCAAGATCCGCAAGGGACGCAGGGGCAGTGTCAATCACTTCGATTTTATTTGTCTGCATCCAGAGCGACGGAGTTATTCTTAGTTTGTAGCCGTAGCCGGCGTCCATCTGCCAGTGTGCCATTGGCGCTTCAGGCAGACCGTAGCAGGAAAGGATAGTCATAAGTACTCCCGCGTGGCCGACGATGGCAAAAGTCTGGGTTCCTGTTTTGATACAGCCTTCAACGATTTTTTCAAAGGCGGCGCAGACGCGGTGGATAAATTCTGCGTTGCTTTCGCCGAAGGGCGGACGAGCGTGCATATCGCCTTTAAGCCATGCGCTGAAATCTTCGTTGTTTTCAAGCTCAGCCGCCGTTCTCTCTTCAAACTCGCCGAAATTATATTCGATAAGGTCGTCGATTGTAATCAATTTGTTATAAGGAAACATTATTTTTGCGCTGTCAAGGCAGCGTTTTAACGGAGAGGAAAAAACGGCGTCCACCTCAGGATAATGAAGGGTCGCTTTTATCTTCTTGAGGCTCTGTATACTATCACTAGTTAAAGGATAGTCGGTATGCCCAATATACTGTGCGTTGATATTGCCTTTCGTCAATCCGTGGCGAAACAGGTAAACAGTGTAGGATTTCATAATAATTACTCCTTAGCATAGGAAAATTGTTACAATAGGATAACAAAAAAAATTAGGACTTTACAAAGAGTAATAACAGTATTATAATACTCGTTGTAATATCAATGGGGGGGTTCAGATGGACACCGAAAAAGAACATACCGAACGTAAAAGAAAAACAAGCAGGGAGAAAAGCGAAAAGGTTTCAAAATTCGCCGCAAAGCTGTCTCAGCTCCGCAAGGAGAGAGGAATAAGCCAGAAGAAGGCGGCGGCCGATCTCGGAATAAGCCAGGCGCTTCTTTCCCATTATGAAAAAGGCATTCGTGAATGCGGACTTGATTTTGTTATAAAATGCAGTTCGTATTACGGCGTAACATCAGATTATCTTCTGGGTATTTCCGACAGCCGAAACGGACTTGACTCCGCTTATTTTGATTCTATTGACAAATCGGACGACGGCATGTCCCTGGGCAATTTGAGCCAGGCAACAAGAATTCTTCTTGAGACAGCCGCCGCAGTTTCACAGCAGGGAGCCACAAAGTATCTTTACGATTACTATATGCTCAGCCTTTACCGCGGAGCGCTTTCCCTTGCAAAAGCGGGAGTTCTTCCCCGTGAAATGTTTAAGCTGGACTACAATCTCGGCAGAGAACTTGCTTCAGCGGCAATCGCACTTCAGGACGCGCGCTTTGTTTTCATTGAGGACAAGTCCAGAACAGGAGCAGACCTTACGGAAAAAACCGCTCTCCACTCCCTTATTGAAGAGGCGGAGGAATATATCCTCAACAACTTCATTCTTACCGAATGACCGTCAGAACAGAGTTAACTGTTCCTGCTGGGTCTCAATAAGCTTAGTAATTATCGTCGCAGACATATCTGCGGCGATTTTTTTGAATGTGGGATAATCAATGGCGGCGTTTTCGTCTCCTCCGTCGCTTATTGACCTAAGCACGGCGAAGGGAATATTGTTTGCACTGCAAACGTGACCGATTGCTCCCCCCTCCATTTCTCCGCAGATAGCGCCGAAGTCATTGGCTATCTCCTTTTTCTGCTGAGCATTTCCGATAAACGTGTCGCCGCTGGCAACGGTTCCGCGGTGAATTCTTTCGCCGCTGTTGATAGCGGTTCTCGCCAGCAGTTCCGAAAGCTGAGGGTCGGTGGGTATTTTTATCATATTGATACCGTTTATATAACCTTTCGGTTCGCCCAGAGCGGTTATGTCAATATCGTACTGGCACACGTCTGTGGCGATAACGATATTTTTAATAATGACTTTCGGGTCAAGGGAGCAGGCAACGCCCACGTTGATTATTTTGTCAACGTCGAATTTGTCTATCATTGCCTGGGTGCACAGTGCGGCGTTTACCTTGCCCGGCGAACAGCGGGCAACGGTAACCATAACGTTTTCAATATAGCCGGTAACGAATTCGGCGCCTGCCGCTCGGGTTATTACACCGTCTTTGATTTTTGCTTTGATGGCGTCAACTTCAACGTCCATCGCTCCGATTATTCCCAGCATAATTATCCTCCGTAATAAAGGGTTTTATCAGTATGATATAAACCAGAACGCCGATTAGCGTTCCAAGTGAATTAAGAATAATATCGTCAATATCCGCGTCGCCGGATTTGGTTATGTATTGGAAAGTTTCTATAAAGACAGAAAGCCCGACAGGGATAACGGCGGCAAGCAAAGCGCGGTGTTTTTTTAAACAG
>URGA01000053.1 GCA_900547275.1 uncultured Oscillospiraceae bacterium
TTGCCTGCCATTCTGTTAATGAAAGATGACTTTCCTGTATTCGGTATTCCTACCACCATAAGGCGCAGTGCTTTGCCCGACATACCCCTGGAGCTGTTTTTCTCAATAGTTTTGGCAAGCGCCTTTTTAACAGCAGGCATAAAGGCCGAAAGTCCCTTTCCCGTGCGGCAGTCAACGGCAATAGCGTACTTGCCCTGCTTTTTGAAATAATCAAGCCATAAATTCGTAGCGGCCGGATCGGCAACATCGCACTTATTGAGCAAAACTATTCTGGGCTTTCTGCTCACCAGTTCGTCAAGTTCAGGATTTGCAGAACTCATCGGAATTCTTGCGTCAACAATCTCAACAACGCCGTCAACCTGGGGAAGCATTTCCTTGATCTGGCGCCTTGTTTTTGCCATATGACCCGGAAACCACTGAACGGTTTGCTTTTGAAAATCAGCCACAGCCTGCACCTTCTTTCATTATTTTCAATATATAATAACACAAAAATGTATGTTTATCAAACCGAGATATAAAAAAACAGTTCCCGCACATTGTCGGGAACTGTTGCTCTCTTAATTATTCTTCAACAGCTGCTTCTGTTGCTTCAGCTGCTTTAGCGGCAGCGTTGTCTCTCTGAAGGTTTTCCTTAACCTTAGCAGCCTTACCAACGCGGTCACGCAGATAATAGAGCTTAGCACGTCTAACTTTACCTGAACGGATAACCTCAACCTTCTCAACGTTGGGAGAATGAAGCGGGAATACACGCTCGATACCTACGCCGTATGAAAGGCGGCGAACAGTAAATGTTTCGCTGATACCTGAACCCTTCATAGCGATTACAGTGCCTTCAAACATCTGAATTCTTTCGCGAGAACCTTCGCGGATCTTTACGGCAACTCTAACGGTGTCACCGATCTGGAACTTGGGAGCATTCTCTTTCATGCTGCCCTGAGCAATAATTTTAAGTGCGTCCATTTTTCTTCCTCCTTATTATTTATGAGATGTTCATAACAGGAAACCTGAAAGCGGACCATCCTCTTAAATGCCTGAAACGCAAAGCATTCAGCACGTTGCAAGAAGCGCAACGGAATAAATGCTTAAGTATATTACCACAAGAGCAATAAAAATGCAAGTCTTTTATTTGAATTCTTTATAATCCTTATCAAGCAGGCGGATTCGCTGAATGCGTTTCCATTCAAAATCCATGTCTATTCCTCTGATAAGCGCGTCAAAAAACAGCGACGGATTAAGATTTCTGCTGGGACCTGCCGCAAGCCTGATATTAAGCACTACGCTTGTATCCCTAACGGAAATATTATAGTTGTCGATAAAGCCCTTAATGTCAGTTTCTTTCCAGACCCTTTTGCGCCCTGCCTTAGCTTTTTTGAGAGCCATTATCTGTTCGCCGTTAAGCCAGGTTTCAATTCGTTTAAGCGCTTCTTCGTTGTCTTGGAATTCAATTTTATATACATAATCAGAATAAGCAATCTCACTGCAGTCGCGAAAATCGCTGTAAACGTCCATAATCCTTATGCCCATTGGCATAACGGAATTCAAACGGTTTTTCACCTCTTCACAGGGCATATCTTCCAGCAGGCGTATGTCCACCGTTTCGCAAAGGCTCTCAACTCCCAGGGAAAGCGGGAGCGAAAAGCTCATATAAGCATGAGGATTAAACCCTTCCGTAAACCAAAGCGGTATCTGGGCTCTTCTCAGCGCTCTGGACATAACACGGTTAATATCAAGATGGCTGATATACTTTGCCCTGTCTTCCTTGCTGAAGCGCAGTCTAATCTCTTGCATCGCAGTGACCTCCGTTCAGCTTATTCGCTCCACAGCCTGCGCATTTTATACGGCAGTGGGGCGTGGTTACATTTTCATGGGCTCTCTTGTTTTCAAATTCAAGGAATTTTCTTGAAACGCCGTAATCAAGATGATCCCAGGGCAGAAGTTCGTCAAACTCACGGCGGCGCTTTGTATAAAACTCAGGTTCAATACCGTTGTCTTTGAACGCCTTCATCCACATATCAAAATTAAAATGGTCGTCCCAGGAGTCAAACTTACATCCCAGGCGATGCGCCTCCAAAATCACCTTGGAAAGACGTCTGTCCCCTCTCGCCAGAACGCCCTCAAGAAGCGAAGTTGGAGTTTCGTGATATGAAACACGGATTTTCTTAGAAGGAAGACTTTCCAGCAAATGTGCCTGTTTCTCTTTAAGCACTTCCATTGTATCTTCCGGCTCCCACTGGAAAGGAGTAAACGGCTTTGGAATAAATGAAGCGCAGGATACCGAAACGGATACGCCGGCGCCTTTAGGCCTGTCCGGATTTTGATAATAGGCGTCAACAACTTTACCCGCAAGCTGGGCAATTCCTTCTATATCTTCCATTGTTTCGGTGGGAAGACCCATCATAAAATACAGTTTAACTGACGTCCAGCCTTTAGAAAAGGCTTTGTTACAGGTGCGGAGCACTTCATCCTCGGTAACATTCTTATTTATTACGTCGCGAAGACGCTGAGTACCTGCTTCAGGGGCGAAAGTAAGACCGCTTTTGCGCACCTGAATTAATTTATTTGCAAGTTCATCGCTGAAGTTGTCTACACGAAGGCTGGGAAGAGCAAGGTTAATTTTATCTTTCGCCGTCCAATCGATAAGAGAAGTCAGCATTTCGTTTACATGGCTGTGGTCAGAAGTTGAAAGAGAGCAAAGCGAAACTTCGTCATACCCTGTTGAAACAACAAGAGCCTTTGCCTGGGAATTAATAGTTTCAACGCTTTTTTCCCTTATAGGACGGTAAATAAAACCTGCCTGACAAAAGCGACAGCCGCGGATACACCCTCTGAAAATCTCTTCAACTGCTCTGTCGTGGACAACATCTATAAACGGCACTACAAATGATTTCGGGTAGTAAACCTTATTCATATCCGGCACAATAGCTTTTTTTATCTTTTCGGGAGCGCCGTTTACAGGTGTAAGTGATTTCAGCGTGCCGTCTTCATTATATTCGTCATGGTAGAAGGACGGAACATATATTCCCTCTATGTCCTTCGCCATCATAAGAAATTCCTGCTTTGATTTATTCTCTTTTTTACAGAGTTTAAGCAGATCAAGTACTTCGTTTGTATTGTACTCGCCTTCACCCAGGAAAATTATATCTGCAAAAGCCGCAACAGGCTCAGGATTGCAGGTACAGGGACCGCCGAATGCAACGATTGGGGTTAATTCCTTTCTCTCCTCAGAAAGAAGCGGTATTCCGGCCAGTTCAAGCATATTGAGAACGTTTGAATATGAAAGCTCATACTGAAGCGTAAAGCCTATCATATCAAAGTCAGTCAGATAATCCCCGCTTTCGAGAGCAAACAGAGGAACGTTGTTTTTGCGCATCTGCTCTTCCATGTCAGTATCAGGGGCAAAAACACGCTCGCACCATGCGTCTTCCCGCTCATTCACAAGGCCGTAAAGGATTTTCATTCCAAGATGGCTCATACCTATCTCATAAGTATCAGGGAAACAAAACGCATAGCGAAGATCGATTTTGTCTTTATCTTTAATTACGCTGTTCAGCTCTCCGCCTGCATAGCGCGCAGGTTTCTGAACATACTGTAATATTTTTTCAACTTCTTTTTTCATAAATACCTCTTATTTGATATTAAAAGATAAACGGCAATAAGCAGCAGTGAAAATATCCTATAAGCCAGCAGAAGATATACTGCCAAAGCAAAAACTGCCGAAAGAAAAATCACACTTATTATTTTAAGCGCCCGTGGTTTTACGAAAACAGCGGCAAGCCTTCCGCCGTCCAGCGGATAAATCGGGAGCATATTAAGACAGAACAAAACAGGATTAACGTTGTCCTTTAATATGATCCACAAAACAAGATTTACCGCGGGTCCGCTCAAAAGCACTGCCGCTTCCCTTAGCAGTGAAAGCTTTGAATTATAAGTCAGGCCAAATCCGAAGCAGGACAATGTAAGTCTTTGCGGCTTTCCGCCCACAGCAAAAAGAGCCCCCAAATGTCCGCATTCATGGAGCGAGGAAAAAATAAGCACCCATAACGCGTCGGTATAATCGCTCAAAGCAATAAATGCCAAAATGAGCAGAAACGAAAATTCAAACTTAACACATGTACCGCCTACTGAAAACTCCACATCATTCACCGATACATATGTACGCCCCAGCGGATTAAATAATAACGTTATCTTTTATCAATATATGACTGCAAAATCATTACTGCTGAAACGGAGTCAACCTGTTTTTTCCTTTTTGCGCCGCGCACATTGTTTGCAGAAAGAACCTCGTGAGCCATAACAGTTGTAAGTCTTTCATCCTGATAAACAACAGGCAGACCCGTTGCTTCACTTAGAGAGTCGCCAAGTCTTCGGCATTCGTCGCATCGATAGCCGTATGAGCCGTCCATATTTCTGGGGAGGCCAACCACTATCTGTTTTGCTTTCTGTTCAACAGCAATTTCTTTAAGTTTTTCAATAAGTTTAGGAGCGTAACGCTCATTTATAACGCAAAAAGGCGACGCCAGCATTTCCATTTCGTCACAAAAAGCAACACCGGTACGGGAATCGCCGTAATCCACTGCCATCATGCGCATGCTGAACATCCCCTTTCAACAAAGAAGCAGGACAAACAGCAACGCTGATTGCCCTGCGATTATAATTATTATTCAAAGTACATTCTGTCTCTGTTTTCTTTCTTCCACCAGACCTGTTTGCCGAGGGTTGAATAGTCATGGGGAATATGAGACGCGTCATTTTCATAAATCAACTCGGGTATTCCGTTTTCGTCAACATCAATTGCCGAAACGCAGGTATTTTCTCCCCAGTCGATATCATTTAATCTTTCGATAGGCCAACCGTGAGCCCAGCAAAGAAGATTTCTTATTGCACAGCCGTGGGACGCGAGAAGAACGCTCTGACCGAAATGACGTTCGTTAAGCATAAGAACAGTGTTTCTCATGCGTTCGTAAACGTGGAGCATTGACTCGCCGTTCTCTATCTTAAAATTATGAGGCTCAAGATTCCACCAGCGCATTTCCTCAGGAAACATCTTGGGCAGATTCGCAAAAGGAACGTTCTCGATCTTTCCTCCGTTTATCTCAATCAAATCATTGAGAATATGAATAGGAAGTTTAGCCTCGATATTGCAGGCTTTCGCTGTTTTAACACTACGCCTCAGCGGGCTGGAATAAATCGCGTCAAAATGCTCGCCTTTCATTCTCTCTGACAAAAAGCCCAGCTGAGTACGACCGTTTTCCGTAATATCTCCATCGGAAACGCCGTTAAAAACGCGCTTGATATTGCCGTATGCTTCGCAGTGACGGACTACTATAAAACGTGTTTTCAACGTTAGTCATCCTCTCCGTTATTCTTCTCTGTTGTGCTTGGTGCCGCTGATGTTGTTTCTGCTGCGGTCGTCTCTTTGCTGTCTGAAGCCGCAGTTGTTTCTTTTGAGTCTGAGGAATCAGATGAAGACGAACTGTCTTTTGATGACGAACTTGAAGAGCCGGAGGCAGATGAACCGTGGCCGCCGCTGCAATAACCGGGAAGATTGTTTACATCATACCAACCGTAAACGCCTGTTCCGGAACGAAGCTTTCCGCAGTACGGGCAGTATGAACGCTGAACAATTCCGTCTGTTTCAGGGAATTTTGTTTCATACTCATCGTCGTCAAGATTGCTGTAAATTTCTTTCATTACAGTGTTCCAGATCGTACCTGACGGGTTTGAAGAAAGAGAATAAAAAATTTCTTTCGGATTGTCATAGCCGTACCATACAGCGGCTACATAATTTGGAGTACCTCCAACAAACCAGCGGTCCTTATCATCATCGGTAGTACCTGTTTTGCCAAAGCACTCTATTCCTGAAAGCTTGTAAGAAGTACCTGTACCACTTGTCATAACCGTCTGGAGTAGCTTGTTCATTACCCATGCGGTATTTTCAGACAGAGAAGACTCTTTTGTCTCTTCGGGCTTTTTCTCAATAATTGCGTTGCCCTGGCTGTCCTCAATCTTATAGTAACAATACGGCTCATAGTAATATCCGCCGTTGCCGAAAGAAGCGTAAGCCGCTGTCATTTCAAGCACAGTAACACCCGTTGTAACAGAACCTGTCGCCATAGGCGAGTAATCGCAGTCCTTAACACTGTCCAGTGTTGAAATATGGAATTTTTCAGTAATGTAATCAAGCGAATAGTCAACGGCGCCAGCATCGCTTATCATATCAAGAGTACGCGCGGAAATGGTGTTCAGAGACTGAGCAAGACCGTACTGAAGCGTTCTTGTCTGTCCGCTGTATCCGCCGCCCTGGTTGTGGGGCCATGGCTCGCCGTCAACAATCTTCAGCGGTGAGTCCTTGATCATCGTTGACCAGTAAATATTGCAGTTATCATCCTGAAGGCTCTTTTCAAGCGCAGGACCGTAAACCGAAAGCGGTTTGATTGAAGAACCGGGCTGACGTTCGGACTGGGTTGCTCTGTTAAGAACAAGATTTGCCGTTTTCTTGCCCGTTCCGCCTACAAGTCCGAGAACTCTTCCCTCGTAGTCCATTACTACCATTGCGCCCTGAACCTTTTCATCAGGCATCTTTTTGTAGTTTTCGTAAACATCCTCTAACGCATTTTGAACGTCAAAGTCGATAGCGGTATAAATTTTAAGACCGCCGCCGTAAACAAGGCTCTTTGCTTTCTTGGCTGTGTAGCCGTTTTTCTGAAGATCCTCGATTACCGAAGTAATAACATAGTCAACATAATAGCTGTTGACTGTTTCCTTTTCTTCCTCTTCATCGGAAGATTCAATTTGAGAACCTTTGTAGTCCTTGCTGTTGGTGAATACCATTTTGTAGTCTACTGCTTCTTGGTATTCTTCTTCAGTCAGGTAACCCTCTTGTTTCATTGTTTGAAGGAACCAGAGCTGACGCTCTCTGTTTTCATCAGGGTTAGTCAGCGGGTCATAATTTGAAGGCTCCTTTGTTATTGCTGCCAAGCTTGCACATTCCGCAGCATTAAGATCGGAAACTTCTTTTCCGAAGTAAACTTCAGCCGCGGTTTTAACGCCGTAACAGCCGTTATTCAGGTAAACCGTGTTAAGATAAGCTTCAATTATCTCATCTTTTGAATAATTGCGCTCAAGGTTCAGCGCCTGAAGTATTTCGTTAAATTTACGTATATACGTTACCTGGTTTTCGTCTGTCAGGTTTTTTATCAACTGCTGGGTTATAGTTGAACCGCCCTGATTATTGTTTTTAATTACAACGCCGATAGTACGAATCCAGTCAACGCCGTGGTGCTTATAAAATCGCTTGTCCTCGCCGGCAATAAACGCTTCAGGCAGATATTCGCTCATATCGTCCATATCTACCCAAATTCGATTTTCCTCGCCGTGAAGACGGGTTATTTCAACGGTTTTGCCGTCAGAATCCGTTCCGTAAATAAAGGAAGTTTGGTTCTGACTGTATTTCTCCTCGGTAAGGTCAAACACCTTGTCGCCGTAAACAACGCTGTAACCGTAAATAGTAATTACGGAAAAGCACACGATGCCCACGACGCCGATTATCATAACCAGCCCCAAAAGCACTTTAGCGGCCTTAGGCATTGCCTTGCCGCGCTTCTTTCTGTTGCTCGGCTTTTTCTTCGCCGCTTTTCTTGCTGCCAAGCGAGCCTCAAGATCTTCTTCTTTCTTTGCTCTGGAAGCCTTTGAACGCTTTGAACCTGAAGTTTTTGAAGGCGGCGTGCTTTCTGCCTGGCGTTTAACCGCGTCTTTGTCTTCATCATAAGCTTTAGATGAATTGTTCATGAACGAAGCCAGCAGATCGTCATAATCTTTATTCGCCACGTGCATACCTCCCGTTAAAACTAATAAATGCCTTCAGTATGAAAATACCATTGCAGTTTAATAATTATACTACAAAGATTAAAATAAATAAAGAAAATTATGAATAAATTAACAATTTTTTTCTTTAACTCCGGCTGTTTCAGCCCTGTCTATGCGTTTTGCACGCTTACGGTTCATCGGCAAAACCTTTTTTGTAATCGTAATGTGGTCATACATCTGCTTGGCGCGAAGCGTTACCCAGTACTTTACTCCGCACTTTGTGCATACGCCGTAATTACGAAAAGTATTGTTGTAAAACTCAAAGGGCTTAATTATAGAAAGCCGAGACGAACATTTAGGGCATAAAAACGTTTCGTTTTTAATATTGAAACCTTCCGCAACAGGCTTGCTTATATAATACGGCTTATAAACAAGACGTTCAAAATAATCTCCCGTGCAATCGCAGACATACTCTGAAAATATTTTTTCATCAAAAACGGTTTTAAAACATTTTGAAGCCACATAACAGTCTTCAAGAGCGCGGTGAAGATTATCTTCCTCAACGCTGATCTGAAAATATTCGGCGCAATGAGCAAGTCCGACCTGATTGTTGCCCTCGCGGTTTGTCATAAAACGCATACAATATTTTTGAACATCAGCGTACTTTTCTATAAACGGTATTGTAGTTACATGCTTAAAAAATCTGTAATTGCTGATAAGGACATAAAGATCGCTGTCCGACCAGCTCATAAAAATACTGTTTTTATAATCGCTCCATCTTGCGAAATCACGAAAAGCCTCGTCAAAATCAACGCCGTTTTCTTTTATTTCTTCGGCAGTAATATGTGTAAGGTCCTTAAACCGCCCGCTGAGTTTCTTTGAAAGGCGCGGACGTATAAGCTGTTTGAACGAATCAACTATCCTTAAATCCTCGTCCAGCTTAAGAGCGCCGATCTCAATTATCTCGTTCATACCCGTATGGGTCTTATAACTGTAAGCGTTATTCCATTCCAAATCAAAAATAACGTAATTCAAGCCGATTCGTCCTCCTCTCTATATATTTTGCGATTATTCCGCAAAAAAAATAACCTTGCAAACTGCAAGGTTATATCTGCTCTTATTATCCGACAAACAGGAAAATGAGAAATGCAGCAAGCACAATTACAAAGAAAGCAACAATGAGCCATTTTGTAATTTTTTCAAGCTTTGCCTCAACCGTTCTTCCCTTTGATTTTCCAAGGAAAGTTTCAGCGCCGCCGGCAATAGCACCGGAAAGGTTCTGAGAACGGCCTTCCTGCATAAGAACTACTATTGTTATGATAATGGATGCAACGATAAGCACCGCACCGAAAACGTAATGATACCAGAGCATAATACTTCCTCCACACATAATTTCTAATGGATTATAGCACAACCGCAAAAATAATGCAAGTCTTTTTTGGAAACAATTTACTTGCATGTAAACCGCGCCGCGGCACAAACTACTAGTGGCAACAAAGTAATTTGCGTTTGCCTTTGCTGCCTCCGCTGCATCAGCGGCGGATTTACATAATCTCAGTAATTAAAAAGTTAATTGTTCGCCGATGTCGTTAACACTGGGGAGAGCGCCCGCTGCAGGCAGGTTTTTGGCTCTGTAGCGCCAGGGCTTTTCAAACTCCCCTTCCTTATAGATATGGAAGCTTTCGACACGGTGATTTTTCTTTTGGGTCATTGCGGATATTCCGATAGTATCCTTTGTTGTTTTCGCAATGATACCTCCTGTATTTACCAGAAGTTTCCTACCACTTGAAGAACAGAGTACAAGTTCTGCGTCTTCTTTTATATACATCGCCTGAGCCAGCGGGAATTTAGCGGAATACGCTTTAAGCAGTTTCTTACGGTGAGTTTTGGTCTGATAAGCCGTTATATCAACTTTCGCAAGCTTACCGTTTTCATAAACAAAGATCATATATCCCGTATATTCGCTGATGCAGGCCATATAGACGATTGTCTCCCCTTCTTCCATATCAAGTTTAGAAGGAACATAGTCGCCGAGAAGTGACGCTTTTGTGTCGTCAAAATCTGCTGCGCATGATTTATATACCTGCTGTTTATTTGTAAAGAAAAGAAGCTCGTCTTTGTTTGAGGCTTCCAGTTCATTTATTATGCTGTCGCCCTCTTTAAGTTTCTGCTCGCCGCTCATTCTCAGGTTGGCCGTTTTTATCTTCTTGAAATAGCCCTGCTGAGTAAAGAACAGAGTTACGGGATAATCGGGAACTTCCTCTGCCGGTTCTTCAGCCGCTTCTTCAGCGTCAAAGAGTATCTCGCTTCGTCTGCCCTTGTCGTATTTTTTAATTACAGTCTCAAGCTCGCCTACAATGATCTTCTTCATTTTTGCTTTGCTTGAAAGAATAATTTCCAGCTCTGCGATCTCGTTTTCAAGGTTTTCAATATCCTTAATTCTCTTAAGAATATATTCCCTGTTGAGATGGCGCAGTTTAATCTCGGCAACATATTCAGCCTGGGTCTCGTCTATTCCGAAGCCGATCATAAGGTTTGGAACAACGTCCGCCTCAGACTGGGTCTCACGTACTATTTTAATTGCCTTATCAATATCAAGCAAAATTTTTGAAAGACCTTTCAGAAGATGGAGCTGAGATCTCTTTTTATCGAGAGTAAACGTTACACGTCTTCTTATACATTCAAGTCTGAAGGTTATCCACTCATTCAGCAGTTCTTTAACACCGTAAACCTTCGGCTTTCCGTTTACAAGCACGTTGAAGTTACAGCTGAAAGAATCCTCCAGTGGCGTCATTTTATATAGTTTGAGCATCAGCTTATCGGGGTCAACGCCTCTCTTAAGGTCAACGGTTATCTTAAGACCTTTCAGGTCTGTTTCGTCTCGGATATCGCTAATCTCTTTTACTTTATTTGTTTTTACAAGTTCGATTATTTTATCAATAATCGCTTCCGCCGTTGTTGTTGGCGGTATTTCAGTAATGTCGATACAGTTATACTTTTTATCGTAAGAATATTTGCTTCTAACACGGACAGAACCTCTGCCTGTTGAATAAATTTTCTCAAATTCTTCTTTGTTATAAAGAATATATCCTCCGCCGACAAAATCGGGAGCAGGCAAAGTATCGCTGATAACGTGGTCAGGATTTTTAATTAACGCAATCGTTGTTTCGCAGATCTCCTTAAGATTAAAGGAAGCAATGGAAGATGCCATACCTACTGCAATACCGGTTGTAACATTACAGAGAATAGACGGAAAAGTAACCGGAAGCAAAGTCGGCTCTTTCATTGTGTTGTCGTAGTTGTCAACGAAATCAACGGTATCTTTGTTTATATCATCAAAAAGTTCATGACAGATAGGAGCAAGCTTCGCCTCAGTATAACGGGAAGCCGCATACATCATATTTTTGCTGTAAGCCTTACCGAAGTTACCCTTTGATTCAACATACGGATAAAGGAGGCTTTCGTTACCCCTGGAAAGACGTATCATCGTTTCATAAATAGCGGCGTCACCATGGGGATTAAGCTGCATTGTTCTACCCACTATATTGGCGCTCTTAATAAACCCGCCGCTGAGCAGGTTCATGTTATACATAGTATAAAGCAATTTACGGTGAGACGGTTTAAATCCGTCTATCTCAGGAATAGCTCGGGAGAGAATAACGCTCATCGCGTATGGCATATAGTTGCTCTTAAGCGTATCAACAATCTGCTCTTCCTGCACCGTGCCGGCACCTTTGATATGCACGTTTTCGGAAAGGGCGTTCACCGGCTGTTCTTCAGTTGTCTTTTTTCGTTTTGCCAATTTAACCCCTCCTTAACTTACGTCCGCCGCATCAAGATACAGATAACCGTAATCGGCTATATACTCTTTTCTGCCCTCAAGGTTGTCGCCCAAAAGCAGATCAAATATTTTCGACGTATTCTCAGCTTCAGACGGAGTTACCTGAATAAGACGGCGTGTCGCCGGATTCATTGTGGTAAGCGCCATCATTTCAGCTTCGTTTTCACCGAGACCTTTTGAACGCTGTACGGTATATTTGGCGTCGCCGATTTCAGCCTTGATTTCGTCCATCTCAATTTCATTATAGGCAAAATACGTCTGATCCTTACAGGTTACTTCATAAAGCGGAGACTCGGCGATATACACCTTACCCGCCTCAATAAGCTTCGGCATCAATCGATAAATCATTGTTAAAATAAGCGTTCTGATCTGGAAGCCGTCAACATCGGCATCGGTACAGATCAGCACTTTTGACCAGCGAAGGTTGTCCATATCAAAAGCCGCAAGATCTTTCGCCGCCTTTGATTTGACCTCAACGCCGCATCCGAGCACTTTGATAAGGTCGGTAATAATATCATTTTTGAATATTTTGTCGTATTCCGATTTAAGGCAGTTGAGTATCTTGCCCCTTACAGGAATTACAGCCTGGAAGTCGGCGTTTCTCGCCTGTTTGCAGGCGCCTAAAGCCGAGTCACCCTCTACGATGAATATTTCCCTTTCGTTGACATCCTTTGAACGGCAGTCAACAAATTTCTGGACGCGGTTTGTCATATCCATCTTGGACTGGAGAGTATTCTTCAGCGTTTTTCTTGTATTTTCAGCCTTAACGCGGGCGCGCATATTGATAAGCACCTGGTTGGCTATTTTTTCGGCGTCCATTTTGTTTTCAATAAAATAGACTTCAAGAGAACGGCGGAAGAAATCAGTCATTGCTTCCTGGATAAATTTGTTAGTAATGGCTTTCTTCGTCTGGTTCTCGTATGAAGTATTCGTTGAAAATGAAGAAACAACAAATATTACGCAATCCTCAATATCCTGAATATTTATCTGGGAATCGCTTTTTGAATACTTATTATTCGCCTTAAGGTAAGCATTTATCTGATTTACAAACGCACTTCTGAATGCTTTTTCAGGAGAACCGCCGTGCTCAAGAAAACTTGAGTTATGATAATACTCCTTAAGCTGAGTTTTAAGAGAAAAGCAGACTGCGGCTTTTATCTTAAGTTTATAATCATTAAGATCGGCACGGTCGCGGCCGACACGGTCGCACTCCCAATACTGCGGAGTTGTAAAAGCGGTATCGCCAGCCAGTTCCGCAACATAGTCTTTTATTCCGTCTTTATAACAGAATGTAGTTGTGTCAAATTTATTTGCCGAAACCTGGTTCTTGAACAAAAACGTAACGCCGTCGTTGACAATAGCCTGGCGCTTCAGCGTTGTTGTAAAATATTCAACCGGAACATTGATATCGGTAAAAACATTGATGTCCGGCTTCCATCTTATTCTCGAGCCTGTGTCTTTTTTGCTGTAAGGCTCTTTTTTCAGTCCGCCGATATTCTCGCCTTTTTCAAAGTGGAGAGTATAGCAGTAACCGTCGCGGTGAATTTCCGCGTCCATAAATTCGGAGGCATACTGCGTAGCGCAAAGACCCAGTCCATTAAGTCCGAGAGAAAATTCATATGAGCCGCCGGCACTGGCGTTATCATACTTTGAACCGGCATACATTTCGCAAAAAAGAAGCTGCCAGTTTTCAACGCCTTCGTTTTTATTATAATCAACAGGTATACCGCTTCCGAAATCCTGAACTTCATATGAACCGTCAAGATACCTTGTTACTATTATTTTATTGCCTCGTCCTTCGCGGGCTTCGTCAATAGAGTTGCTCATGATCTCAAAAATCGAGTGTTCACAGCCCTCAAGCCCGTCGGAGCCGAAAATAACGGCAGGTCGTTTTCTTACTCGGTCCGCGCCCTTCAGCGATTTGATACTCTCATTGCCGTATGATGCTTTCTTCGCCATTTTATCCCCTCCGGATTTTTGCAGTAAATTACCAAAATATTATACAAGATATTGTATAAAAGTCAAGTCCGACAGCGAGCGGTAGTCTTTTTTCGCCGCATTTCGCCAACACCTGATAAATTGTTTAAACAAAAAAGAAGCGCTGAAAATCAGCGCTTCAAATTATTATTCGTTTTCTTCTTCTGAAGTTTCGGCGGGAGCCTCAGCCACAGGATTATTGTTATTATTTACAGTATCAGATTCATCAGCGTTAACGCTTTCTGATTTTTCCGTATCGCCGTCGTTTACTGCATCAGCAGTAACGTTCTCTTCGGAGCTGTTTTCAGCAGGAGCGTCCTCGGAAAGGTAGCCCTTTTCCATAAGATCTTTGAACTGCTCTTTTTCAAGTTTTTCACGGACCATAAGAGTTTCAGCAACGAGAGAAAGTTTATCCATATGTTCTTTCAGGATATCCTCAGTGCGCTTGTACGCTTCAAGTATCAGGCGCTCAACTTCGTCGTCGATCTTGCCTGCTGTCTCTTCAGAATAGTTCTGAACATGGCCGTAATCTCTGCCGATAAACACTTCGTCGT
>URGA01000054.1 GCA_900547275.1 uncultured Oscillospiraceae bacterium
GTTCTTCGGGGACGAGATCGACCGGATCAGCGAGATCAACGTGGTCACCGGTGCGGTCATCCGGCGGCTGGAGACCATCCCCATCTGGCCCGCCACCCACTATGTCACCCCCAAGGAGAAGATGGACGCCGCCGTCCAGGAGATCTACCGGGAGTTGGAGGAGCGGGTGGCCTTCTTCCAGGCCAACAACCAGCTTATTGAGGCCCAGCGCATCAAGCAGCGTACCATGTACGACGTAGAGATGATGCAGGAGCTGGGTTACTGCACCGGCATTGAGAACTACAGCCGGGTCATTGAGGGCCGCGCCCCCGGCTCGCCCCCCCACACCCTGCTGGACTACTTCCCCAAGGACTTCGTTCTTTTCATCGACGAGAGCCACGTCACCCTGCCCCAGGTGCGGGCCATGTATAACGGGGACCGGGCCCGAAAGACCACCCTGGTGGATTACGGCTTCCGCCTGCCGTCGGCTTATGACAACAGACCGCTTAAGTTTGACGAATTTTACGGAAAAATAAATCAGGTAATATTCACCTCGGCAACACCCGGCGAGCTAGAAAAGGAGAAGAGCGCCCAGATCGTTGAGCAGGTAATTCGACCAACAGGTCTGCTTGATCCCATTATTACGGTTAAGCCCACTGACGACCAGATGGACGATCTTGTTTCCGAAATAAATATAAGAACCGAACGCAAAGAGAGAGTGCTTGTTACAACCCTTACAAAGGCTATGGCGGAAGACCTTACGGAATATCTTGAAGGCTTCGGAATAAAGGTTCGCTATATGCACCACGACGTTGACACAATGGAGCGAATGGAGATAATCCGCGATTTGCGCCTTGGTGAGTTTGACGTTCTTGTGGGCATCAACCTGCTTAGAGAGGGTCTGGATATACCCGAAGTCAGCCTTGTTGCTATTCTTGACGCAGACAAAGAGGGCTTCCTGCGTTCAGAAACGAGCCTTGTTCAGACTATCGGCCGCGCCGCAAGAAACGCCAACGGCGAAGTTATAATGTATGCTGACAGCGTGACTCCGTCTATGGAGCGTGCAATTACGGAAACTGTTCGCAGGCGCGGAATTCAGGAGCAGTACAATAAAGAACACGGAATTATTCCGAAGACTATTAAGAAAGATGTCAGAGACGTTCTTGAGATTACTAAGAAGGATACAGCAACAGGCAAAAAGAAGGAACTTACAAAGAAAGAAAAAGAACTTTTGATAAAGGATTTGACGCGTCAGATGAAAGAGGCAGCAAAACTGCTTGAATTTGAGCACGCGGCTTATCTGAGAGACCAGATAGAAGAATTACTGGATGAGAAATAATGAAGGGAGAGCGGAATTATGATTAAAAATATCGTGGTAAAAGGCGCACGAGAGCATAATCTTAAAAATATCGATGTTGAAATTCCGAGAGACAAGCTTGTTGTCTTTACCGGGCTTTCAGGTTCGGGCAAGTCAAGCCTTGCGTTTGACACAATATACGCAGAGGGTCAGCGCCGATATGTGGAAAGTCTGTCTTCTTACGCGCGCCAGTTTCTCGGCCAGATGGAAAAGCCCGATGTTGATTATATCGAGGGACTTTCTCCTGCCATTTCAATCGACCAGAAAACAACTTCGCGAAATCCCCGTTCTACCGTAGGAACGGTTACGGAGATATACGATTATCTGCGTTTGCTTTGGGCGAGAATAGGCATTCCGCACTGCACCGTTTGCGGAAGAGAAATAACACAGCAGACGGTTGACCAGATTGTAGATAAAATAATGACCCTGCCCGAAAAAACGAAGATACAGATAATGGCGCCTATCGTAAGGGGCCATAAGGGCGAATATGTAAAGGAACTTGACAGCGCCAGAAAATCCGGCTTTGTGCGCGTGCGGATAGACGGCTCGGTTTACGACTTGTCAGAAGAGATAAAGCTTGATAAAAACAAGAAGCACAATATCGAGATAGTTGTTGATCGTCTTGTTATCAAGCCTGACATTGCCGGCAGACTTACAGACAGTGTTGAGACTGCAACGAGAATTGCCGAGGGCGTAGTGCTGGTTGACGTGGTGGGAGAAAGAGAGGAACTTTATTCTCTTAATTACGCCTGCCCGGAGCACGGAGCAGTTATTGCCGAAATGAGCCCCCGTATGTTCTCCTTTAACAATCCTTTCGGAGCCTGCAAGACCTGCAGCGGGCTCGGCTCATACAAGGAAATAGACCCTTCGCTGATAATTCCGAATAAAAAACTTTCTATAAATCAGGGCGCAATAAAAGCGACGGGATGGAACGTTGCGGACGGCGGTTCAATCGCAAGAATGTATTTTGAAGCTATTGCGGATGCTTACGGCTTCTCTCTTGATATTCCTGTTGAGATGATACCCAAAAAAGGTCTTGACGCGATACTTTACGGCACAGGCACAAAGAAACTGAAAATGAAGCGCGTTACGTCTTACGGTTCTTCAACTTACAACAGCACCTTTGAGGGCGTTGTAAGCAATCTTCAGCGCCGCTACAAAGAGACTACTTCCGACTGGGCGCGAAGTGATATTGAGGCGGTAATGACCCAGTGCGTGTGCCCTGACTGCGGCGGAGCCAGACTTTCAAAAGAATGTCTTTCCGTTACTGTAGGCGGCAAAAATATTTATGAATTCTGTTCAATGCCAATTCATCAGGAACTCCAGTTTATAAATGAACTTGAACTTTCCGAAAAAGAGCACAAAATAGGTGATCTCATTGTTCGTGAGATAAGAGAAAGACTTAATTTCCTTGACAGCGTCGGTCTCGATTATCTTACTCTTGCAAGAGAAGCGTCTACGCTTTCAGGCGGTGAGAACCAGCGTATCAGGCTTGCAACCCAAATCGGTTCAAGTCTTATGGGCGTGCTTTATATTTTGGACGAGCCGTCAATCGGTCTTCATCAGCGCGATAACGACAAATTGCTGGGAACTCTGCGCCACCTGCGAGATCTCGGCAATACACTTATCGTCGTAGAACATGATGAAGATACGATGCGCGCCGCTGATTATATCGTTGATATCGGTCCCGGTGCAGGCATCCACGGCGGCGAACTTGTTGCTGCCGGCACGGTGGACGATATTATGGCGTGTGAAAATTCAATAACAGGCCAGTATCTTTCCGGCAAGCGCAAAATTCCTGTGCCTGATAAGCGCAGAAGCGGAAACGGTAAAAAGCTGACTGTTCACGGCGCTTCCCAGAACAATCTTCAGAATATTGACGTGGAAATACCGCTGGGCGAGTTCGTGGCGGTTACGGGAGTTTCAGGTTCGGGAAAATCAAGCCTTGTAAATGAAATACTCTATAAGCACCTTGCAAACGAGCTTAACGGAGCAAAAAAGAGAGCGGGCAAATTTGAAAAAATGACAGGAGTGGACAACCTTGACAAGGTTATCAATATCGACCAGTCTCCAATCGGAAGAACTCCGCGTTCAAACCCCGCCACGTATACAGGCGTTTTTAACGATATAAGAGATCTTTTTGCTTCAACTCAGGACGCCAAGGTTCGCGGCTATAAGGCCAACCGCTTTTCATTTAATGTAAAGGGCGGCAGATGCGAGGCTTGCCAGGGCGACGGTATCGTTAAGATAGAGATGCATTTCCTTGCGGATGTGTATGTGCCCTGCGACGTTTGCTCTGGTCAGCGTTACAACAGGGAAACGCTGGAGGTAAAGTTTAAGGGCAAAAATATTTTTGAAGTTCTTGAAATGACTGTTGACGAAGGCGTTGAATTCTTTGCTCAGCAGCCTAAAATTCTTCATAAGCTTAAAACGCTTTCAGACGTCGGACTGGGCTATGTGAAAATCGGACAGCCGGCAACGACGCTTTCAGGGGGCGAGGCACAGCGAGTAAAACTGGCAACCGAGCTTATGCGCCGTTCAACAGGAAAGACGATTTATATACTCGACGAGCCAACAACAGGCCTTCACACTGCAGATGTTCACCGCCTGGTCAACGTGCTGGAAAAACTTGTTGACGGCGGAAATACGGTAGTCGTTATCGAGCATAACCTTGACGTAATAAAGACAGCGGATTATATTATCGACCTGGGCCCCGAGGGAGGAAACGGCGGAGGACGCCTTGTTGCCTGCGGCACACCGGAAGAGATAGCCGCCTGCGAAAAGTCTTACACCGGCGCATATCTCAAAAATATGCTTACCCGATGATATACTGTATTAAATCATCCAAATGATTTTCTTAACTGCTTTCGTGCATATTATGTATGGAAGCAGTTATTTTTTTTGTGTATTATTGAACAAATATTAAGCTGGGTGTTGAAAAAGTGAAGCGGTTCTGCTATAGTGATATGGAAAAGACGAGAAAAGAAAATAAGATTGAAATTGTGATGAAGAAATGGAAAAAACAAAAATCAAGTCGAAAAAGAGAAGCAAAAGTATGATTTTTAAGATAGTTTTGATTGCCGTCGGGGTTCTGCTGTTTTTGTGGTATCTGGCGCCCCTGGCGATTAACGGCATTTTCAATATAGGCAATGCACTGGGATTTGTTCTGTCGCTTGCTCTTGTTCTCTGCGGAGTTTTTCTTGATAAAATTATTGTTCTCCTGGGGAAGGGGCAGGGAGTGCCGGGCGTAATTTTTAAATCGTTTTTTGCTCTTGCCTGCGTTGTTATCATTATTGTTACCGCGGCCTTTTTCTCAATGATAGCCGCAATGCACAATTCCCCCGGAAAGGACGAAACAGTGGTCGTTCTCGGTTGTTCCGTAATAGGCGAGAAGCCAAGCAGAATGCTGCGCCAGCGAATTGAAGCGGCGGCGGAATACCTTAAGGAAAATGAAAACTCTTCGGCGGTGCTGTGCGGCGGCCAGGGCTCAGACGAAATAATGACGGAAGCCGAGTGTATGCGCCGCGAGCTTGTTAAGAGAGGTATTGATGAAAGCAGACTTTATCTTGAAGGCAAGTCTACTGATACGCAGGAGAATATTTCCTTCTGCGCAGATATAATTAAAGAAAACGGACTTAATACGGACGTGACGGTAGTAACGTCTGATTTCCACGAAAAACGAGGTGCGATGCTCTGCCAAAAGTATGGGCTCAACCCCTCTGCCACTCCTGCAAAGACCGATTTTTATTTGGCGGCAACTTATTGGCTGCGCGATCTGCTGGGAGTAGTCCGCGAGTTTATATTCTGACAATTTTCCTGCAAGGAGTGTATGTTTTTGAAAGGTATTTCCATCTGTGATATTCAGCCTGACGGTTATCGCGGCGTTTGCCGCGGAAATCAGTTGGCGGATTATATGGAAGACAAGAATATCGGTGAGAAGATTACCGCTTTTCTTAACGCTTATGTTGATGATGAAACCCAGGAGATTTACTGTACCATTGCCGCGGCTTGCGAGGCAAAACAGGCGGCGGCTCTGCTGACCGAACAGGGTGCAGACAGCGAAGTAATTACTTATAACGATGAGCACGAAAGCGCAGGCCTTTTAGGCGCAGATTTTCTCGGCTATGACGTCTGCTCGTCTAATTTCGGAACATCGCCTATTGCAGACGGGCTTATTAAACTTGGGTTCAATGAATACGACGAAAGTATCTGCCCTGAGTTTTTCGAAAATATCGGCGGCGATATTGTAAAAGGCTACGCCGAAAATCTCAACGAAAATCTTCTCTTTTCAGACCGTGAAGTTGCCGAGGAAGTTTGTGAGTACATGAACTACCTTGCCCAGAAGCATGACGGGCTTTTTTACGGCGACGAGGACTTCTCTGTTTTTGCAGTATTTTCCTGTTGATTTTCCTTAATTAGGTATCATATTTTTTCTTACCTCTGTCCATACTATGGGCAGAGGTTTTTGTTTTGTTGTACATAAAAAATTGAAGGATGATTTGTGTGCAATACGGCAAAGTTGAAATATGTGGCATCAATACAAGCGAACTTAAAGTTCTTAAAGAACCTGAAAAAATCGAACTGCTGAAAAAGGCAAGAGCCGGAGATATGAAGGCAAGAGACGCTCTTATTAAAGGCAACCTGCGTTTGGTGCTGTCCGTTATTCAGCGGTTTGCAAACAGGGGAGAAAGTATGGACGATCTCTTTCAGGTGGGGGTAATAGGTCTTATTAAGGCGATAGATAATTTCAATCTTGATCTTGACGTGCGTTTTTCAACTTATGCCGTGCCGATGTGTATCGGCGAGATTCGCCGCTATTTAAGAGACGATAACCCTGTAAGGGTCAGCCGTTCAATGCGTGATACGGCATATAAGGCGATGCAGGTAAAAGAACAGCTCATGAATAAAAATCAGCGAGAGCCCACCGTTGAGGAAATTGCCAAAATTCTGGACATGAAAAAGTCCGACGTGGTGCTTGCGCTTGAGGCAATCGTTGATCCTGTTTCATTGTACGAGCCAGTTTATTCAGACGGCGGCGACACAATTTATGTTATGGATCAGGTGGGCGACTGCAGTTCGGACAGCGACTGGATAGATGAAATTATGATAAAGGATGAAATTAAAGGTCTGGACGACCGTGAGAGGAATATACTTTATAAGAGGTTCATGGAAGGAAAAACGCAGATGGAGGTTGCAAAAGAAATCGGTATTTCCCAGGCGCAGGTATCCAGACTGGAAAAAAGCGCAATGCGTCGAATTAAGGAGCACCGCTGATTGTAGGCTTGTTTTTTATGACCTCCAAATGTTTTTTTGGTGAATAATTTGTAAAAATGAGTTAAAACCATTGACTGATGTTAAAAGATATTGTACAATATGCACAAATGATTATTGAAACAAGAGGTATCTAAATATGAAAACATATAGTGCAGACAAAATCAGAAACGTTGCTCTCGCAGGTCACGCCTCAAAGGGCAAGACAACATTGCTTGAGGCAATGCTCCACATCGCCGGTGCAACGGAACGCGCAGGCAAAGTTGCTGACGGCAATACGGTTTCTGATTTTGACGCAGAGGAAAAGAAAAGGCATATCAGTATTTCCAGCGCCGTAGCGTCTGTGGAATATAGAGATACAAAGCTTAATTTTATCGATACCCCGGGTCTTTTTGATTTTGAGCAGGGCTCCCACGAAGGACTGAGAGCCGCTGAAACTGCCGTAATCGTTGTTTCTGCAAGAAGCGGTCTTGCCGTAGGCGCGGAAAAGGCGTTTAAGAATGCCGGCTCCCGCCGCATGGCGCGTATTCTTGTTACTACAAAGATGGACGACGAACGCGCCGATTTTTACAAAGCGTTTAACGGTATTGTTGCAAAGTTCGGCACCCAGGCGTGCCCCATCGTTGTTCCCGTTATTTCCGGCGGAAAAGTTGCGGGTTATTACAACATGATTGACGGCAATACATATTCTTACGAAAACGGCAAAAAAACTCAGTGCAGTGCGTCCCACGACGACGAGGCCAGATTTGAGGCTATTAAAGCGGTATTCGCCGAGGCAGTTGCTTCAACCGACGAAGAGCTGATGGAAAAGTATTTTGAAGGTGAAGAACTTACCGCTGAAGAAAAGATAAAGGGACTGAAACTCGGAATTGCCGACGGTTCCATCATTCCCGTTTTTGCTCTCAGCGGTCTTGCGGAAACTGCCTGTGATATGCTTCTTGATTTTATTGCGGATGTTTGTCCCGCTCCGAAAGAAGAATATGCGGCAGACGCGGCAGGCGAACCTGTTGAACTTGCGGTTGACCCCAACGGTCCTCTTGCGGCAGTTTGCTTCAAGACGGTTGCCGATCCGTTTATCGGAAAACTTTCTTTCTTCAAAGTAGTTAGAGGAAAGATTACGCCGTCCACTACAGCGTATAATCCGCGTACAGGCAAAGATGAGCGCATGGGCAAACTTGTAAGCATGTTTGGCTCCAAGCAGAACGACGTCAGCGAAATCCCTGCAGGTGATATCGGCGCCGTTACTAAACTCAGCGGTTTTGCAACCGGCGACACTATGTGCGATGCTTCAAATGTTGTAACTCTTGACGGAGTTAATATTCCTAACGCTACTTATTCAATGGCAATTGAAGTTGCCAAGAAGGGCGAGGAAGAAAAAGTCGCTTCCGGTCTCGGAAGACTTTGCGAAGAAGATCCTTCACTTCACTTTGAGGTTAACAATGAGACGCACCAGCAGATTTTAAGCGGTCTCGGCGAACAGCATCTCGACGTTGCAATGTCTCGCCTTAAATCAAAGTTCGGCGTTGAAGCTTCTCTTTCTCAGCCAAAAGTTGCTTACAGAGAAACTATTACAATGAAAGTAACTGCCCAGGGTAGACATAAAAAACAGTCAGGCGGTCACGGCCAGTTCGGTGATGTATTTATCGAGTTTGAGCCTTATGATACAGAAGACCTCGTGTTCGACGAAAGAGTAGTCGGCGGCGCCGTTCCGAAGAACTTCTTCCCGGCGGTTGAAAAGGGTCTCAGAGAAAGTATGCAGAAGGGCGTACTTGCGGGTTATCCGATGGTTGGAGTTAAGGCGACTTTGTTTGACGGCTCATACCATCCTGTTGACTCAAGCGAAATGAGCTTTAAAATGGCTGCAAACCTGGCTTATAAGGAAGGTATTCCGAAGGCTATGCCCGTATTGCTGGAGCCGATTATGACGCTTAACGCTGTTGTAAACGACGAGGCGATGGGCGACATTATCGGCGATATCAATAAGAGAAGAGGCCGAGTGCTTGGAATGACGCCTACCGGCGACGGCAATCAGGAGATTATTGCCGAAGTGCCGCAGTCTGAAATGGCTACATTCTCGACTTCAATGCGCCAGATTACCCAGGGCAGAGGTTCATTCACAATGGAATTTGCAAGATATGACCGTTGCCCCGAGCATATCGCTCAGAAGATAAAAGCCGAAGCAAGCAATTTATAAGTAACTACAACGGCTCTCCGTTAATGCGGAGAGCCGATTTTTTATGTTTTTTTGAATAAAAACAAGACTGCCTCCGATTATAATATTGAATGATTTTACCTTTCTTTTTCGGAGGCAAAAAAATGAAAATAATCTGTAATAAAGAATTGCTGAAAAAGGGCGCGGCGTATTCGCTTTGCGGCTTCGGCCAAAATGTTATCAGCGGTCTTGTTACAGGTTATATTATGGTGTTTTTCACCGACGCTCTCGGTATTTCTGCGTTTACGGCAGGTATTGTTATGTTCGGCGCAAGGATTATTGATATATTTTCAGACCCGCTTCTGGGCAAGATGATAGATAAAACAGCTTTAAAATACGGTTCACTGCGCGGTTATCTGCTTTTTGTTCCTTGGCTGTCAGGTCTGATTACTGTTGCCTGTTTTTATTCTCCCGATATTTCTGTAAAAGGCAGAACTGTTTATGCCGCCGCTGCATTTGTTCTCTGGGGCATTATTTATACTCTTGTTGACGTTCCGTACTGGGGAATACCGAATTCTCTTACTTCTAATTCGCAAGAGAGAGACGGCCTCTTGACTGCGGGTAGAATGTTTTCAGTTGCAGGAAGCGGATTGCTGACGATAGCGGTGCCGCTGATAACCGGGGCAGTAACAAGGTCTGTTCAGAGTGCAATGCCTCAAGAAGCACTTTCAACAGAAGTTTACAGCTCATCCCTCCAAAGCGCGCTGAGGAGCGCGTTTTTTAATATTGCCGTTGTTTGCTCTGCCGTTGGAGCACCTCTTGCTTCTTTGGGCGCGTTCTTCCTGTGTAAAAACAGTTTTAGTAAAACCGACAGTCAAAGACATGCAAGCATGTCATTGTTTCGTAACAAGAGATTACTTGTTCTGGCTTTATCTTTTGTGCTGGGTTCACTGCAGGGTGTTTACGGATTTATGTATCCCTATCTTTCAAAATATACCCTTGCGGAATATACAGGTTCTACTGATTCCTGGGCTTCTGTTATGAGCGTCCTGACAGTGCCGCTGGGAATTTTAGGTTCAGTTTTGCTTCCGTATCTTTGCAAAAAAATCAGCAGAAATAGGTTGTATTTATTCTGCCAGTGTTTTAGCGGGGCAGTCTTGATTTTAATGTTTTTTATCGGCTGCGGTTCTATGACGGCAGTTGCCGCCCAGGGCGTAGGACTTTTTATACTGGGTTTTCCGTCAGGAGTGCGCAATGTGCTGACATATTCAATGATAGGGGAAGCCGTGCAGTCTTTTCACAGCGAAACAGGGATAAGAAGCGAAGGCGTTTCTTTCGCAGTCCAGACGTTTGTTGCGAAATTTTCAATGGCACTTTGCCAGCTTGCCGTGGGGCTCTGCCTTGGATTTTCGTCGTATTCTCCAAATGCTTATTTTCCTGCTTCCGAAGTCAAGAGTTCGCTTTTCTTTTTGGCTTCTCTCGGCGCAGGTGTCAGCAGTTTGCTTTCTGCTGTTCCCGTATTTTTTTATAATTTAAGAAGGAATAATAATCAGACAGACGTCACGGCAGATTAATTCTTATTAAATTATTGACAATTGCCTCCTTATAAGGATATTATGGTAATATAAACAAACAAGAGGTGATATTATGAAATCGTTTTTACAGCAGTGGCGTAATTTTTCTGTTGCTACTATTGCCGCTTCGGCTTTGCTTGGACTTATTCTCCTTGTTTTCCCGGAAGCGAGTATAAAGTATATCAGCATAGCTTTCGGCGCAGTTCTTATTCTTATCGGCGTTTGGGGCGTTATCCAGTACTTTGCCAAGAAATCAGGAACCCTTGTAATGATAATGGGCGTTATTGTGCTTGTCTGCGGAATTATTGTCTGCGTTAAGTACAGAACGATTATTTCCATTGTAGAACTGCTTTTCGGAATATTTCTTTTGTGCAGCGGTATTGTCAATTTCATTTCTTCGCTTCAGTCATCGGTGCGCAAGACTTCGTCCTGGTGGGTAACTCTTATCCTTTCCGTTGTTTCAATGGCGTTCGGTATAATATCTGTAATCAGACCATTTGCCGTTTCAACAACGCTTGTTCGTTTTATTGGAGCAGGCTTACTTGTTTACGCTGTTCTTGACCTTATTTCATATATTAGATTTAAGAAGATAAGCCGAGCCGTAGAGGATGCTGTAAACAGAAATAGTGAAATAATAGACGAAAATGCTCGAATTGTTGATGATAAAGAAAACTGAAGAAATGCAAACATTTTATGTGCCCCTTTTTGCTTGACAAATTTGTAATTTTCAACTATATTACATATGTAGAGAAGAGAGTGAAGCGGAAAGGACTTCATTATGAGCAAAGATTATTCAAAAATGGGCAAAAAGTTCGTAAAAGTCGGAGCAGCTGTTTCCAGCAAGCATGAAAAACTTGCTAAGGCTACCGCGGCGGAGTTCGGTCTTACAGTTTGTGAAATGGACATTCTCATGTGCCTTTTCATGGGTCATAAGCCCCATACAGTAAGATACGTCAGCCACCAGACTCATTACTCTAAAGGCATGATCAGCCGCTGTGTTGAATCTCTCAACCAGGGTGGTTATGTTACTGTCGAAAGAGATACAATCGACCGCCGTGCCGTTCGTATTTCTCTTACAGACAAAGCCCAGCCGGCTATCAAATCGTTTAACGAAAAGGCCAACGTTTTTGTAAACACTATTTACGAAGGTCTCAGCGACCATGACGTTGCGGAGCTTGACCGTATGCTTACAGTGATTTACAACAACACCGAAAAACTTCAGTAATAAAAGAGCCGCAGTAATGCGGCTTTTTTATTTGTCCGTGCGGCTTATTTGGCTGTTCCGTATTCTGATTGCGGGGCAGTTTTCTTTATTTTATTGTTGCAATATCTAAGATTGAAGTCTATAATTATTTTATAAGGAGGGTGCTTATGGGCCAGACGCTTACAAAAAGGAAAAAAGCAGGATACGCTTTCGGTATTTTCACCGAGTCTCTGCTTTACAATATGTTTTACACCTACTATCTGACTTTTTTGAACGAGATAGTTGGGATTCAGCCGAAATATTCATCGATGATAATTTTCATCTCCATTGCGTGGGATGCTGTTACAGACCCGATGATAGGCAGTTATTCAGACCGCCCGGGCGTGGATAAACGAAAACTGATGAACAAAGCAATCGTTCCGATGGCGGCTTTCTTTATTCTGGCCTGGACTTCGTTGGGCCGTGATATGTTTGAAGCCCAGTGGGCAAAGATTCTCTTCTATGTAGTTGTTACTATGTGTATCTGGATCTTTTATACCATGTATACAATTCCGTATTATGCGGTAGTTGCCGAACTTACTGAGGATTACGACGAGCGCACCCAGATCCGCTCAAACGCTTCTCTTGTAAACGCCGGCGCAATAGGTCTCGGAAATATTCTTCCGGCTCTTGTTCCTACAGTTATGATATACGTGGGCAAAGACAATGCTTACGCTATTATTGCGGCGCTTATCAGCGTAATGGCAATTATCTGCGGATTTGTCTGCACCAAGTCGCTGAAGGGCGTTTACCACCCGAAACCGATGCCGGAAAACGGTGTTGTTGAAGGCGGCACGAAAGAGACCTTCAGGGCTTTCGGCCAGATTTTGAAGATGAAACCTGCGGCTATCTTCCTTGTTTTTGTTTTCTTCTTCCTTGCCGGATCGTCAATGATACAGTCAAATCTTACATATATGGTTGTTGACTGCATTGGTATGAATTACGACGACGGAATAGCGATAGTAATTCTTTCGCTTGTTGTTTCAATGGCGGTTGTTGTGCCGATTGTTGAAAAGACCGCAGAAAAGACGGACAGACGAACTGCCTGCATCATTTTCTTTGCAATTGCTATTGTCGGTGAGGTAATATGCAAGATTGTAGGCCTTGACGTTACAGTCGGAAATTTAAGAATTATGACTGTAATTTGCCCTGTGCTTCTGGGTATAGGCGGCGGAACATTCTGGACACTGTTTTATTCAATGGGTTACGATTTGGTCGAACTTGACGAGTTTAAAACAGGCAAAAGACGCGAGTCAATTATTACGGCTCTGCCCCAGCTTGTTCAGAAATTCGGTTCTGCTTTCGGTATCCTGATGGCAGGCCAGCTTCTTTCCGCATACGGCTATGATTCTTCGGCTGACGTTACTACAAGCGAAAAAACAGTAGTTCAGCTTGTTACTGACCCGAAGATTATCGACGGAATGGAGAATATTTCAACAATTATTCCCGCGGCGCTTATTGGTGTATCGCTTATCGCTCTTATTGTTTATCCGATGACGCGTAAGCGCGTTAACGCTCTTATGGAACAGCTTGGAAAAAAGAGAGCGGGCAAATCTTATACAACTGAAGGATTTGAAAAATTGCTGTAAGCAGAATATTGAATATAAAAAATTAACGGCTC
>URGA01000055.1 GCA_900547275.1 uncultured Oscillospiraceae bacterium
ATTCTACCATAGGAGGTGCTTTTTTTCTATTGTCCGTTTTTCACGGTCTTGTTCACTTTTCAGTCTGTGGCTTTTTTATGTAAGAATTCAAATTATTTCTCAGCGTACTTGTCTTCGCTGCCCCAAGAATAGAGTTTACGGATATCCTTACCAACCTGCTCAAGCTGGTGGTTAGCTTCCATCTCTCTCTTAGCCTTGAAGTGAGCCCAGCCGTTGTTGCTCTCTGTGATGAACTTAGAAGCAAATGTACCATCCTGAATTTCTTCAAGGATCTTCTTCATTTCCTTCTTGGTCTCATCAGTGATAAGACGCTTGCCGGTCTCATAGTCACCGAATTCAGCGGTGTTAGAAATTGAATATCTCATCTTAGCGAAGCCGCCGTTGTAAATAAGGTCAACGATAAGCTTCATCTCGTGGATGCATTCAAAGTAAGCGTTACGGGGATCGTAGCCTGCTTCAACAAGTGTTTCAAAACCGGCTTTCATCAGAGCTGTAACACCGCCGCAGAGAACTGCCTGCTCACCGAACAGGTCTGTTTCTGTTTCGCACTTAAATGTTGTCTCAAGAACACCAGCGCGAGCGCCGCCGATACCGAGAGCGTAAGCAAGAGCGATGTCAAGGCAGTGGCCTGTTGCATCCTGATAAACAGCTACGAGGCAAGGAACGCCTTTGCCTTCCTTATACTCAGAACGAACAGTGTGGCCCGGGCCCTTAGGTGCGATCATGAATACGTCAACATCTGAAGGCGGAACGATCTGCTTAAAGTGAATGTTGAAACCGTGAGCAAATGCGAGAGCCTTGCCTGCAGTAAGATAAGGAGCAATGTTCTCCTTGTAGATTGAAGCCTGCTTCTCGTCGGGAGTAAGGATCATAATAATATCAGCAGCTTTTGCAGCTTCAGCGGTGGTCATAACCTTAAGGCCGAGCTCTTCAGCGTGTTTCCATGATTTTGAACCTTCGTAAAGGCCTACAATGACGTTTACGCCGCTTTCATGAAGGTTGAGAGCGTGTGCATGGCCCTGTGAGCCAAAGCCAATAATAGCCACAGTCTTTCCTTCAAGAAATCCAAGATTACAGTCTTCCTGATGATAAAGTTTTGCTTGTGACATTTTGTATTCCTCCTAAAACGTCAATAATATTCATACATTGTAAGTTGACATTCTTGAAAAACAGCTGCTTGCCACGGAGCGTTCTCCATGCGGCAATTGCTTTGCAGGAAAATCAACAACACTCTGTATGTGCTTTTTATTATATGCCTTGATTTTTCAATAGTCAAGCATTTTTGGGTTGTAAAACAACAAAAAAAATAGTAAAATATTGCTATGGGAAAACGACCTGAAAAATCGCCCAAATTTAACTAAAACGCAGGAAAAAAATATGGACAAAACTACCAAACTCAGATATTACATTGAATCACTTTGCATTTACGATCTGAGGGGCGACGACGTTATCGCCTCTCTTCTTGGTTTGCTCAGCAGTACAGAATCGGAAGACGTGCTTGAAGCTCAGAGCAATTTTTTCAACACTCTGGCGCCGAAAGGTTCTTTAAAAACATATATATCTAAACTTATTTTAACCGATGATAATGTGTTTTCAAAAGCCGCTGCAGACGGAAATACAAGCGAACTCAGCAGTTCAATTATCGAAGGCGTAAAAAGCGACCTTATGAAACTTGAGGCAATCGCAGATATTACACCGAACGATATTCTCAACGCCGTTGAAGATAAAGACCTCAAAGACATTCTCTGGACAATGCCAAGATGGGAAACAGGCTCGGCGCTTCTTCCGCTCACCCACGGATGGGATGAACAGACAGACGACCTAGCTGATTTCCACAAAGAAAACGGTTACGGTCAGTTTGCAAAATTCATAGCGTTTGAATGGAGAGACCACAAACTCAATCCTATCTCAACCATTGACCCAATAAGACTTACAGACCTTAAAAATTACGAAATACAGCGAAACCAGGTGGTTGATAACACGGAAAGTTTTGTTAAAGGACTTCCGTCAAACAACGTTCTGCTTTACGGCGACAGAGGAACGGGAAAAAGCTCAACTATCCACGCAGTGCTCAACGAGTTTGCAAAAGACGGTCTGAGAATGATTGAAATTCCGAAGACTGCAATCGGAGAACTGACTGTTATAAGGGAGATGCTCTCTGACAGTCCTATGAAATTCATTATTTATATAGACGACCTGAGCTTTGACTCTCAGGACAATTCATTTACCGAACTTAAAGCGGCGCTTGAAGGCAGTCTTTCAGCCAAACAGCCCAATACGCTGATTTACGCCACATCAAACAGGCGCCATCTCATCAAAGAGAACTTCTCCGACCGTGACGACGACATAAATAAAAGCGATACGAAGCAGGAACTGCTGTCCCTCTCAGACCGCTTCGGTCTTTCAATAACATTTATGAACCCCGACAAAAACAACTATCTTGAAATTGTCGAAAAAATCGCAGGAGACAGAAAGCTGGACGTCGATATCGACCGCCTTTTTGCCGCGGCAGAACAGTGGGCAACAAAAAAAGGAGGCCGTTCTCCCCGCTGCGCAAAGCAGTTTATAGACCATGTTGAAAGCGCTGAAAAGCGTGGAAAAGAATGGTAAATAAACTATTTGCAATTTGTTAAAAATTTTAACCTTTTGTTTACGTCCAGAACAAATTATGAACAAAATTGAGTGATATCATAACACCGTCAAAAGAAGAAAAGGAGATTACGATATGAGCAAAATTTTAGTTGTAGATGATGATCTTAACATCTGTGAATTATTAAAACTCTATCTTGAAAACGAAGGATATACCGTTTTTGTAGCAAACGACGGTCAGGCGGCTGTAAACACATTTCAGCAAAAACAGCCGGACCTGGTTTTGCTGGACATAATGCTTCCCAAGATGGACGGATGGCAGGTTTGCCGTGAAATACGAAAAACATCTTCCGTTCCGATTATTATGCTTACAGCCAAGGGCGAGACCTTTGACAAAGTTCTCGGTCTTGAACTTGGCGCCGACGACTACGTTGTAAAGCCTTTTGACGCAAAGGAAGTAATGGCAAGAGTTAAAGCTGTTCTTCGCAGAACAAAGGGTGAAAACGAAGCATCCCACGAAGACAAGAAAGTTGTAGTTTACGACAAACTTGAAATAAATATTGCCAATTATGAGCTTAAAGTAAACGGTGTTCAGATAGACACACCGCCTAAAGAACTTGAGCTTATTTACCATTTTGCTTCAAACCCCAACAGAGTTTACACCCGCGACCAGCTTCTTGACGAAGTATGGGGATTTGACTATTACGGCGACTCTCGTACTGTTGACGTTCACGTTAAACGTCTTCGCGAAAAACTCGAGGGCGTTTCCGACAAATGGGCTCTTAAGACAGTATGGGGCGTAGGATATAAGTTTGAAACAAAGGAATAATCCATGGGATTTCAGGAAGTAATAACCGGCAAAAAATCATTTAAGTCAAATATTTTCGCAAAATACTTTCTCCTGTTTGCCGCTATTTTCCTTGTCGTTCTTACAATTCTCGGCTCAACACTTATAATCCTTGTTAACGCTTATTCCCAGAACGAAAAGACAAAACTGCTTAAGGAAAATGTGCAGAGCGTTGCCGGCACAGTCAGCTCTTCGCTGATAGTTCAGGATATGAACTGCCGCTACAGCGTGGAAAAAGAATTAATCTGCGAATCTTTATATATAATATCCAATTCTATAGACGCCGACGTGTTTGTGTGCGACGTTGAGGGAAACGTTATCCTCTGTAAAGAAAGAGCGTATTCGACGCCCTATTTCGGAGAGTTTACCCAGTGCCGCAGACACGACAGCTTTTCAATAGATTCAACACTGCTTCAGCGAGTGTACGAAACAGGCCTCGTTACCGGCAAGCTGACTGTAAACGGTCAAAGCAATTATGTTGTGGGCTGTTCAATCGTCTCAAACGGCGACGTAATAGGCTACACATTCGCTCAAACAGAAACAGGCGTTCAGTCACTGGTAGTTACAGTTATAAGAATTTTCTTTACCAGCGCGCTGGCCTGCCTTATTCTCGCATTTATCTGCATCTGGCACCTTACCAAGAAAATGGTTACTCCGCTTCAGCAGATGAGCGCGGCGGCAAAGCAGTTCGCAATCGGCGACTTCTCTTACCGAGTTAAAGTTGAGGGCAGCGACGAGCTTGCGGATTTGGGCATCGCCTTTAACGACATGGCGGACGCTCTTGACAAACTGGAAAGTTCCCGTTCAAGTTTCGTTGCAAACGTTTCACACGAACTGAAAACGCCGATGACCTCCATTGCCGGATTTATTGACGGCATTCTTGACGGAACAATACCTAAAGAAAAAGAAAAATACTACCTCGGTATTGTCAGCGGCGAAATCCGACGCCTTTCTCGCCTTGTTGTAGCTATGCTTAACATGAGCAAGATTGAATCGGGTGATCTTGAGATGAAGCCGAACAATTACGATATTTCTGACCAGATTATTCATATTTTGCTTACCTTTGAGCAAAAAATAGAAAAGAAGAATATTGAAATAATCGGCCTTGACGATTTGAAGCCTCAGTACATTGTGGCAGACCCTGATATGATCTACCAGGTTATCTATAATCTTTTTGATAACGCCGTAAAATTCACCAATGAAAACGGATTTATCAAAGTAACTCTGGAAGATCAGGGCGACAAAATTCAAATCAGTATTAAAAACAGCGGCACCGGAATTAAACCGGAAGAACTCAGCCGCGTGTTTGAAAGGTTTTACAAAGTTGATAAGTCCCGCAGTCTTGACGCAAAAGGCGCAGGATTGGGACTGTATATAGTTAAGACAATGGTAGAAATGCACTCAGGCAGAATATATGCAAAGAGTGAGGACGAAAATTCTGCAGAGTTCGTCTTTACGCTGCCGAAATCATTTCACCCTGTCAACAAGAAGGAGCTAAAACCATAATGAGTGAATTTGACAAAGAAAAATTCAATAACGAGCCGCAGGGAGAACCAACTCCCGGCAGTGCTCAGGAACCTGAAAATTCAGGAAATTATCAGCAGCCGGGCAACCAGGGAACAACATATTACACTCCCCCAAAATCAGAGACCCAGGCGCCGTCTTCAGACAACGGCGAAAGCATAAACAATACAACTTACCACTACGCTTACAGACCCGACAATCAGCCCGGAAGCAGTTATTCGCAAAACGCTTCATCCGGCTCGGCAGGAAATAATTATCAAAGCGAAAACCCCGCTCAACAGTCCCAGGAAGCAACTGTTGAAAAACCGGAGAAAAAGAAAAACAAAAAAACTGTCATCGTCGTTGCCTGCGTGCTTGTTGTCTGCATAATAATTGCAGTTGTTGGCATCGTTCTCGGTGCAACAGGAGCAATTGACAAAAAGGAAGAAGACACCACCTCGTCATCACAGCAGACGGAAGACACCCAGACCGTTGACAGTGGTGCTGTTGCAACAGAAGACGCCGACGGCAATCTGACTGTTGCAGGCGTTGCGAAAAATTGCATGGATTCCTGCGTAGGCATTACAGTTTACGCAAATCAGAATTCTTACAGCAATTTTTACGGATACGGCTCAAATAACAGCAGTGATGATTCCTCCCAGCAGGTATCAGGCGAAGGTTCCGGCGTAATTCTCAGCGAGCAAAACGGAAAAACTTATATTATTACCTGCGCCCACGTTATTTCTGACGGAGACAGCTTTAAAGTAACCCTCAATAACGGCGACGTTTATGACGCAACTTATGTCGGCGCAGACAGCAAAACGGACATCGGCGTTCTCTCAATCAACGAAACCGGCCTTTCCGTTGCAACATTTGCAAACAGCAAGCAGCTTGCAGTAGGTGAACAGGTTGTTGCTATCGGATGCCCCGGCGGACTTGACTTTATGAACAGCGTTACAAGCGGATATATTTCGGCTCTTGACCGCCCAGTTGAATCATCCATCGGCTACGACAACGAATGTATCCAGACTGACGCCGCAATCAACCCCGGCAACAGCGGCGGCGCACTGTTTAATATGCAGGGTCAGGTAATCGGTATCAACTCTTCAAAAATCGCTTCAACTGAGTACGAAGGCATGGGCTTCGCTGTTCCCAGCTCAACAGCTGTAAACACAGCCAACAGCCTTATAAAGAACGGATACGTTGAAGGCAGAGCAAAGATCGGCATTACCTACAACACAATTACAAGTTACAACAATTCCAGCGCTATTCTCTCAGCCCTTGAAGAAAAAGGATTTAAGGACGCTGAAGGAACAATGGTTGTAAACGAAGTCACCAGTGACTCCGACCTTGCAGGAAAAGACATTCAGAAGTACGACATGATCGTTGCCGTCAACGGCGACACGCTTACATCAACAGATGTAATGACCCAGGTACTTTCTGACAGCAAGCCTGGAGACACGATCGAGCTCACCATTGCAAGAATTGAGAACAATGAAATTAACACATTCAAAGTAGACTGCAAACTGATTGAAGACAAAGGCGACTGATAAGTAAAATTCAAGCGGCTGAAGCATTACGCTTCAGCCGCTTTTATATTTTCTGATAAAGAAACAGGGTTACAACTTTTGCAAGTCATAACCCCGTTATTCTTAAATATCCTTACAGTTCAACGATCGTTTCAACTTCGCAAAGAACGCCCTTTGGAAGGTCCTTAACCGCAACGCAGGAGCGAGCGGGTTTTGAAGTAAAATATTCTGCATATACTTCATTGAACGCGCCGAAATCAGCGATATCAGCCAAGAAGCATACAGTTTTTACAACCTTATCCATTGAAGCGCCTGCAGCTTCAACGATTGCTTTGATGTTTTCACAAATCTGCTTTGTCTGGCCTTCAATTGTTTCAGCCTCAACATTACCGGTTGCAGGATTGATTGCAATCTGGCCGCTGGTAAACAAAAGATTACCTGTCTTTACAGCCTGGCTGTAAGGTCCGATAGCGCCGGGCGCCTTATCTGTTTTCACATAATCCATATGTATTTCTCCTTTATAAATTAGTCGCAAACTTCAAAGCCGGCTTTGGAAAGCGCCGCCTTGATTGCTTCAATATGAGCGTTATCTCTTGTTTCTACGCCGATTTTAAGATAGCAGTCGGTGATGTTCATATCAAGATCCGTGCTGTCGTAATTAACGCTGACAACGTTTGCTCCCAGATCTGCAACGATTGCCGAAACACCGCTGAGCTGACCTGGTTTGTCTGACAGGGCAATTGTAATATCAGCAGTACGGCCGCCCATTTTAAGGCCTCTTTCAATAACTCTTGAAAGAATAGTAACGTCAATATTGCCGCCGCTTACAAGACAGCATACGTTTTTACCGTCAATATCCGGAATTTTTCCTGCCATTACAGCGGCAACGGGAACGGCGCCGGCACCTTCGGCGATAAGCTTCTGCTGTTCAAGAAGAGTAAGTATAGCCAGAGCAATCTCGTCGTCTGAAACGGTAACGATATCATCAACATATTTGTTGACAAGTTCAAATGTGTGTTCACCGGGAGTTTTAACGGCGATACCGTCGGCAATTGTCTGAACGCGGCCGAGAGTTTCTATCTTGCCGTCTGCAACAGACTGCTTCATTGACGGAGCGCCGCTTGCCTGAACGCCGTAAACACGTACGTTGGGATTAAGCTGTTTGATTGCAAAGGCAACGCCGCTGATAAGTCCGCCGCCGCCAATGGGAACAACGACAGCGTCAACATTCTCAAGCTGATCAAGAATTTCAAGTCCGATGGTACCCTGACCTGCGATAACGTCTTCATCGTCAAAGGGATGAATAAACGTATAGCCTTTTTCTTCTTTGAGTTCAAGCGCTTTGTTATAAGCGTCGTCGTATACGCCCTTAACAAGGCAAACTTCAGCGCCGAAACGCTTTGTAGCCTCAACTTTGCTTATAGGAGCGCCGTCGGGCAGACAGATAAGAGATTTTATTCCGTTCTTTGTTGCGGCAAGTGCCACACCCTGGGCATGGTTGCCGGCAGAGCAGGCAATAACGCCCTTCGCTTTTTCCTCATCGCTGAGGCGGCTTATTTTGAAATACGAGCCTCTGATTTTGAAAGAGCCCGTAACCTGAAGATTTTCTGTTTTAAGATATACGTTTGTGTTTGGTCTGATGTTTGGTGCTAAAATCATGTCCGTTTCACGGATTACTTCCTTAAGCACATGGGACGCCTGATAAATTTTGTCCAACGTCAGCATATTTATTCCTTCTTTACTTTAAAATAACAAAAAATATTCTAATACCAACAGAATAATTTGTCAACAGGAACCTAATGCGCGCAGTTAACGAAAACACGGCTGAAATAAGCGAAATTTTTATACAAATCTGCACTTCAACTTGATATAGCCGACAACGCAGTTTCCCCGCTTACGAGTTTTTTATATCCGTTTAGATTTTACTTGTTTCACCAAAGAGAACTTCGTTGGGGGCAATTTTTCATCACCGCTTTTTATAACACTACCTCAATTTTTTTATCTATCGTCATTGAGTTTTCATCTGTTATACAGTCAACCGCCATTATCTCAACCCCACAGCGCTTCGCTTCCTTAAGAGCGGAGCAAAACGCAGGATCAGTATCATAATTCGGTCTGAAGCAACTGCATCCCTTCATCTGAATAACGAATAGCACCGCCGCTTCGTAGCCGCTTTCAACAGCTTTTACCAACTCCAGCATATGCTTTGCGCCTCGGGATGTTGGCGCGTCAGGAAAGACAGCGCAGCCGTCAATTCTCAGAGTAACGCCTTTAACTTCAACAAACATTTTTCTACCGTCGCCCTCAACATAAAAGTCAAGCCGTGATGACCCAAAAACCGCTTCTGCTTTAACAGTAACGGGATTTTCTATTATCCCTCCGTTTCTGATAAACTCCCCTGCTGCAATATTCGGAGCATAGGAGTCCATATTTATTATCTCTTTGTCTTTTATTACGCTGATAAGGTCGAAGCGTGTTGAGCGTTTTGGATTTGAACTTCTTTGGAGCAACACTTCTGTTCCGGGTATAAGAAGTTCGCGGCATCTGCCGGTATTCTTAACGTGTACGTTCTCTGTTTTCCCGTCTATCAGGCATCTGGCAATAAAGCGGTTTGGCCTTTCCAGAAAAACAGCTTTCTCTATATTTTCGTATCTCATACTCTAAGACTAATTGAACTTACGGCCAAAGTCAATACTTCTTTTCTATTGACTTTAAGTTAATAATCATATAAAATTATATTTATAAATTCGTTAATCCCTTTAGGAGGATTTTTTATTATGCTTAAGTCAAAAAAGATATTTTCTGTTATTTTGGCGGTAATGCTTGTGGCGCTTTCATTCGCCGGTTGCTCGTCAAGCTCTTCAAAAGAGGCAGACACCATCACCGACGAAACTCTTCTTATTGCGTACACAGAAAACAATCCGCCGTTTTTTGAAATTTCTGAAGACGGTAAAACAGCACAAGGCTTTGAGGCTGAAATCATCGAAAACATTTTCGACAACATCAAAGACAGCTGCAAAAACTATAAATTCGTAAAAGTTGACGAAGATTACCGCCTTGGCGAGGACGCCGCTTACACCGACAAAGACGGCAAAACTTACATAGCTTACATGGCGGTAGGCGGTTTCCAGAAAAATGCCGATGAGAATAACGAGGAATATTCATTTACAAACACCGTTATTTCAAACCGCATAATCACTCTCACTGCCAAGGGCAGCAAAATAACCGACTACAGCAAAATGAGCGGTGCAAAAGCCGCAGTTGTAGGCAACATTGCAAAAGCGGCTCTGGAAAAGAACACGGCAATCGCTTCCGCCTGCAAGAGCGCAACTGACTATACAGACATAAATCTTGCGCTGAGCGACCTTTACTCAGGCAAAGTTGACGCAGTAGTTGTTGACGAGTTCAATTACCGCACACTTAAAAGCATAAATGTTTCCGGCAAGGAAGTTGCTCTTGACACATTCGTTGTTGAACTGAACGGCGAGCTTGATACTATTGAGTATGCATTCGCAACAGCAAAGTATGACCGTCTTAAGGACGATATCAACGAAGCGCTTTATGAGCTTCAGAGCCCGAAATACAACGACGCTGACCAGCTTACTCCCATCGTTGAAAAATACTTTGGCTACAACGCATGCACATTCGATTACCAGCCTGTTCAGCAATAATCGCCAAAAAATAGAGATAACAAAAAAGCAGTTCATAAAGAACTGCTTTTATTTTTTGATTTTATTTCTTGCCGAATTCCTTTTCGACTTTTTTATTGTCTTTAAGGATAGTCAGACCCTCCCAGGTCAGCTGGCGCTTTTCAAAATAAAGGCGTGAGAAAAACGCTCTTATCGGGTTCGGATTGCAAACAGGGTCTTTGTCGTATTTTGACGGTTTCACCTTTTCTCCGCAGGCAATTTGGGACAGTGCGTAACCCCTGGGATAAAGCTTTTTCTTGCCTGTTTCCCAATCAGGTATATACTCGCCCCAAAGGCATCCCTCTACTCCGATACAGCCTTCTCCGGGAACATGGGAAGCTGTATTTTTATAGGGCACATAACCGTAAGGCAGGTCAAAATAAAACGCGTCTGAAGCACAGTCAACATGAGGAATATCGCAAGGCGCCTTGCCCTTTCCGTAATACATCGGCACGCAGGAAGATGCACGGCACTTTTTCATATCCTCTTCGCTCTCTGCCCAGCGGAAAGCAGTAAAACCTTTTTCTTTTATGTAAGATGAGAAATACTCCATAAAGTAGTTCTGGAGATCCTCCTCGTCTTTAAGTCCCAGCTCTTTTATCTTTTTCTGACAGTCGGGACAAAGTTTCCATCTGGTTTTCGGCACTTCGTCACCGCCAAGGTGAATCATGCCGTCAGGGAAAAGTTCCATGACTTCGTCGAAAACCTTTTTGTAAAACTCATATGTGCTGTCCTTGCCGGCACAGAGTATGTCGTGCTTTACTCCCCAGTGGGTCGCAACTTCCAGCTTCCTTGAAAAGCAGGAGAGAAACGGATAAGAAGCGATAGCCGCAACCGAATGACCGGGCAGGTCGATCTCCGGCATTACTTTAATACCGTTTTCGTTAGCGTAAGAAACTATACGCTTAATATCCTCCTGGGTATAATAACCACCGTGGGGCGTATGGTTAAAATTGGTGTGGCTTCTTTTGCTTCCCTTTTCGGTAAGCAAAGGATACGCTTTAATCTCAATTCTCCAGCCCTGATCTTCGGTCAAATGCCAGTGCAAAACATTAAGATTAAGACGTTTCATTTCGTCAATGATTTTTATCATGTCGTCAGCCGGAATAAAATAACGGCCGGGGTCTATCAAAAGACCTCTGTAAGAATAGGCTTCGTTGCTCATAATTTACTCCTTGTTCATTCCCGCGCAGCTTATTTCTTTGCCGTCTTTATAATATACTCTCGGAACTCTTTTTGCAACCCTGCAAGGCAGTTCATAGTTAAAACTGTGGGCTAAAGCCGACACTTCTTCCATAGAAAGTTCATTATCTCCGTCACGGCCAACAAGAGTTACGGGCGTTTCAACTTCTACATTGTCAATATCAGTAATATCTACCATAAACTGATCCATGCAAACGCGGCCGAGTATAGGCGCGTATCTGCCGTTTATCAGCACCCTGCCGATATTTGAAAGACATCTTGGATAACCATCTGCGTATCCCACAGGAATAGTTGCAACTTTTCGTGGGGAAGACGTTGTAAACGTGCCGCCGTAGCTGATCTCCCTTCCGCTTTCAAGCAACTTGATATGGCTGACATGGGTAACCCAGCGCATAACCGGACGAATACTCAAAAGCGATTTGTCCACCTCTTCAGAGGGGTAAAGTCCGTAAAGAATTATACCTGCGCGAACCATATCGAATTTTTTATTAAAATTCATTATTCCTGCTGAGTTATTAAGATGCTTAATAGGAATATTGACATTTCGCTTATCAAGCATATCAAGAAAATCGCAAAAGCGTTTTTGCTGTGCTTTGGCTTTTGTAAGATCCGCTTCGTCGGCGGTGGCAAAATGGCTGAATATTCCCTCAGCTTCAATATTCTTCATATTGCAGATTTCTCTGCACATATCAGCGCTTTCCTCGCTTACCTGCATTCCGATACGGCTCATTCCCGTATCAACGGCGAAATGAAATTTCACCGTCTTGTTCTGTCGGCACGCTTCCTCAGACAGCGCCTTTGCTGTTTCAAGAGTAAAAACAGGAATTCTTATATCGTATTTTACTATATCTTCGTAAACATACGGCGAAACGTAACCGAGAATAAGTATCGGAATTTCAATTCCCGCTTTTTTCAGTTCCAACGCCTCTTCAATACAGGCGACGCCGTAAAAATCAAAATCTTTTTCAAAATATTTTCCAATTGAAACAGCGCCGTGACCGTAGGCGTCCGCCTTGATAACTCCCAGGAGTTTCGTTTCGACGCCTATTTTTTCTCTTATGCGGTCAATATTATAAGCCATGGCGTCCAGATCAATGAGCGCCGCTGTTCTGTGATACATTTAACCGATTACCTCCGAAAGCGAAACGACTTCAATATCGTTTTCGCTAAATGCTTTTTGAAGCGCTTTTACAAATTCTATCGCTTTCGCTCCGTCTCCGTGAACGCACACGGAATGGGCGTTAATTTCAATTTCCTCCCCTGAATAAGCCGTAACGCTGTGCTTTGTTATCATCTTTATAACACGTGCGATAGCTTCGTCAGTGTCCGTTATCATTGAGCCTTCTTTTCCTCTTGCGCGAAGAGAACCGTCTGCCTCATAGGCACGGTCCGCAAACACTTCGCAGGCAAAAGGCAGTCCTTTTTCTTCAGCCGCTTTTATCATGCAGGAACCTGAGAGACCAAGAAGGATAAGTTCTTTGTTGTAATCATATATTGCGTTTACAATAGCCTTTGCAAGTTCATTATCTTTGCCCGCCATGTTGTACATAGCGCCGTGGGGCTTAACGTGCTGAAGAGAAACGCCCTTTGCTCGGCAAAAAGCGTCCAAAGCGCCTATCTGATAAAGAGTATAGGCGTAAACTTCATCAGGAGAAGCCGCAAGATTGCGCCTGCCGAAGCCCGCCAAATCCGGAAAACCGGGGTGGGCGCCTACGGAGACGTTATTTTCTGAGCAAAGCTCAACTGTCTTTCTCATAACGACAGCGTCGCCGGCATGGTAGCCGCAGGCAACCGTCGCAGAAGAAATATGGGGGATAATGAAGCCC
>URGA01000056.1 GCA_900547275.1 uncultured Oscillospiraceae bacterium
GCCTGGTCTCTTCCATAAGATGATATTTCCATCTGCAGGGCTGAGCGCAGTCGCCTCTGTTAGCGTCTCGTCCGACAAGATAATCAGAAAGAATACATCTGCCGCTGAAACTCATGCACATAGCGCCATGAACAAATACTTCAATTTCAAGATCCGGCGGCGTATTGTCCCTTATGCCTTTTATCTCATCAAGAGAAAGTTCGCGGGCAGTAACAACGCGGCTGGCTCCCATATTGTAGTAAGCATTTGCGCTGCCGTAGTTTACTATACCTGCCTGGGTTGAAATATGAACATCAACGTCAGGCGCATATTTCTTGGCAATCTGAAGCACGCCCATATCCGCTATGATAAATGCGTCAACTCCTGCACTTGCGGCAGTCTTAATAAAATCAGGTAATAATTTAATTTCATTATTTCTCGGCAGCGTATTGCAGGTAAGATAAATCTTTTTTCCTGAGTCATGTACAAGTTTGCAGGCGTTAAACAATCCCTCTTCATCAAAATTTGAAGGATTTGTGCGCATACCAAACATTGTTCCGCCGACATATATCGCGTCAGCGCCGAATTTCAGCGCAAGACGCAGTCTTTCCATGTCACCAGCAGGCGACAAAAGTTCAACATTTCTCATAATCAGTAGTTCAGATAAGGTGCGTAAGTGTTGATTTTTTCCTTAAATTCAGAATAAGTCTTTGCAGTATAAAGGTTGCCCTTTGTATCGTGGAAGAAGTAATAGTAACTTGTATCCTCCGGATTAAGAGCTGCCTCAATTGCTGCCATACCTGGATTACAAATCGGACCTGCAGGCAAGCCGACGACAGTTGAAGTAACGTCAGTGCTGTAGTAAGTCAGGTAATAATCAGCTGTGTGAGCAGAAGTTGATGAAAGGGACGGTCCGACAAAATTAGTAATATAATCAGACGTCGACTGACAGCCAATTGACGGGAAGTTAGTCTTATCACTAAGACGGTTATGAATTACAGAAGAAATCGTCTTCATCTGTTCATCACTGCCCGCTTCTTTCTGAATTATAGAAGCTATAGTTATAATCTCATACATAGAGTAGCCAAGTTTTTCGGCTTTCTTTCTGTCTTCATCAGTAATCTTCGCATCACCGTTTGCAAGGAATTTCTTAATAACGCTTGATGCATTTTCACCAACATAAAATTCATACGTATCCGGGAAAAGATAACCTTCAAGTCTATAAGGAACTTCCTCTTTTGCTTTAAGATCAGATACGAGAGAATAGGAAAATTCAGTACTGTTTATTACTGAAAGAAGGGCCGTTCTGTCGCAAACATCATTTTCAACAAGTTTGTCAACAATTTCAGGCAAAGTTGAACCTTCAGGGAACATAAGCGTTACAGTCTCAGAAGTTGAAGAATCGCCCTGCAAAGTCATAAGCATTCCTTCAAGGCCCATTTTTCCATTTAGATAATAAACGCCCGGCTGATAAGGACCGCCCACATAAGCCTCACGGTATTTCGCAAACAGCTTACAGAAGTTTTTACATTTAATAAGTCCCTTGTCTGCAAGAATATCAATTGCATCTGACGTGCTGTCCACTTCTTCCTGCAATGATACGGTAACTGAAGACTTAGTTTTTGTTATAGCCAAAACATCGTTCATGCAGAATACGGCATAAATCGAAAGCGCCATTGAAACAACGATTACTACTATAAAAAAGATATAAGTAGAACGCACTGATGACGATTTTTTTACCGGCTTTCTTTTGGCGGTTCTTGCCGTTCCCGAAACAGGTTCAGGCGCAACTCCGTTGGAAAAATAAATATCTCCTTTACCGCTTAAATCAGCAGGATTTATTCCGTTTTCTTCATTCAGTTTGAATTCATTTTTATCATCCATAGAATCGCTCCTGTTATTTACAAGTCAAAATGCCGCTGTTACAGCATATATAATCTACTTTTTTATCGTATATATCACAAGGTACAGAATTAAGCAAAAGTTCTAAATAGCAAAAGCCAACAGATATTCCGTTATACTCAGCAAGAAACCTATCATAATAGCCTTTTCCGTATCCCAGGCGATAGCCGTTTTTATCAAAAGCAAGACCTGGAACAACACAGACTGTATTATTTGAGCAGTCAGCGGGTTTTAGTTTGTTTTTGCATCTGGCAAGGTCTGGTTCTCTAACTCCGAAAAAGCCGCTTACCAGATCCTCTAAACCGAAAATTTCATAAAAATCCATTTCACCGTCAGTGTTTTTGCACGCAGGCAAATATACTTTCTTACCGTGGGAAAAAGCTTTTTCAATAACTGCATATGTCGGTATTTCATCATCCAGTGAAGCGTAGCAAATCAAAACTTCTGCATTGCAGTAAATATCACTGCTTAGAAAATTATCCACTATGCTGTCAGAATAATTTTTTCTATTGTTAAGTTCCCGCCTTTTGGCTCTGCATTTTTTTCTCAATTCACCTTTTACTGACACTGAATTGATCTCCTGATTTCAGACGCCATTTCGCTTCCCTCGAGTTCACGCACTATCTCAAGGCCAAACTCAACAGCAACACCTGCGCCTTTTGCAGTTATAAAATCCCCGTCACAAACAACAGCGTGTTTAGAAATGGTTGCTCCCACAAGATCATTCTCAAAACCAGGATAACAAATGGCTTCTTTTTCATTGAGAAGTCCTTTGTGACCCAGAATAGACGGAGCAGCGCAAATTGCGCAAACCAACGCGTTACGGCTGACAGCCTCGTCAATAGCGTCCTGAACGACTTCACTTTTTTCAAGATTTAATGTTCCCGGCATTCCTCCTGGAAGAACAATAGCGTCAACATGCTTATACTTAAAAGCTGTATCGGTAATATCACATGTTACACTAACGCCGCAGGAAGAAGTAACGACGTTTTTACCGACGCCTACTGTAATAACTCCGATTTTCGCTCTTCTGAGCATATCAATCGGCGCCATAGCTTCAACAATCTCGAAACCGTCGGCCAAAAATACATAAACCATTATGTAACCTCCTCAGTCCAAATAAAGACCGATATAGCCCTCAGGGCCATTATTATTTTTACTATAATATATCATTCCGACAGGCTCAGCTGATAAACTGCTTTCGCCCTCGGTTATAAATTCGCAAATTTCGCCGTCTCTGACAGCGGCAATATAGCCGTCGCCGATGAGAAAGTCTCCGCCGCATGAAATATTTTCAAAGTACTGGTATTTCTCATCTTTGAGTTTTATATACGGCACTGAAATATACTCATTTCTCAACTTGAAATAAGTTTCAAAATCTGCGGATTTTTCGCTTTTATTCAGTTTCCCTTTTTCAAAAGAATACAGCTTTGGCTCAAATCCAAACTTAGAATAAACCGAAAAAAGATATTCCTCAGCAGGTACTAAACATAGAAAATCATAGTCCAATCTCTTTGAATAGTCAAGTAATTTTCGCATAAAGCCCTGTTTTCTGTATTTTTGGAGGGTGGCTACGGCGTAAACATAGGCGCCGTTCATACCGTCAAATGTACAGTCAATCAGAAAAAGCATTGCGCCGAGTTCCTCTCCGACAAAAACACCGAGACAGCGTTTTTTGCCGCATTTTTCAAGGAAATCAGCGATATATTTTTCATCGTCTCCGAAGACGTTTTGCCACACAGAGATTATCTGCTTTCGGTCATCAGTAAATCGAACTTCAGCCTTCATAAACAGCCACACACTTTTCAAGAAAAATTTCGGGATGATAAGACTGCTTCGCTTTTCTCAGTCCGGGAATACCCAGATCCTCTTCCCTGTTTACAAACTCATAGGACATCAAACAGTTTTTTGTAAACTCCTGATTTATGGTAGGAAATGCTCCCCTTATTTCTGCAGGGGCTTTTTCAAAATGTGTTACAAAACAAGCCTTGCTGTGCCTCTCACCCATGGTATAGGCAATAACCTTGCCTTCCGCTCGGATAAGCCCGCCAGTAAAGCAAAGCGCGTCATAATTCTCAAACGCGGATAACACCGCCTCAAACTCAAATGAATAATCCGCTTCATCGTCCTCAGACTTTTCTTCAATCCAGTTTGTATGAAGTTCAATACATTCGTTTATATTATCTTTGCTTATTGTCTCAAATTTCCAGTCGGGATAAGTCTTTTTAAAAAATGCAATATGGTTGCGCTTTCCGTGGTATTTTTTACCTGAAAGAGACGCCATCTTGTTTATATCATAAATATAATCGTTGTAACCCTCGTTATATTCATAAGAGAACATACCGGGAAAATGGAGCTCAAAAAGGTTGCGATATATATCGGTAACGCCCAAAAAGCGAGGTTTAACACCGCACGCTTTAGCGTCCTCAAAAATCTGTAAGCAGGCGTCCTTATAATCGCCAGTTCCAATTGGAGGAGATAGCCCACATCGTTTCCCCTGCCATAACGAATAAGCAGGAAATCTTTATAGTGGCAAACGCGGGTTACATAAGCCGTTCTCCAAACATAAATATTCCCGAATGTGTACTCACAGTTAAGGCTAAGAGCATGAGAAAGGCATTCAACCATCCATTCCCTGTCAGCCAGTTCGGGTTCTTTAAATGAAATCATTTTAACAATTCCTTTTTAACGATTGTTTCAATATCGTTTTGTATTTCCTCAATTTTTCTTGGAAAATCGCCCTCTGAACACGGCACAACGTGCCAATTCTGTTTTTTTGCGGCGTAAAGAGCCGCTTTACGACAACGGTGGAGAAAATCAACGTTGCATTCGTGCACGTCCTTTTTGCCTTCGTCGCCGTTGTAGCGCGCCGTCATCAATTTCTGTGATATTTCCACCGGCATATCAAGAAAAATTACCGCATCAGGGCGAGGTATTCCGATTTTTTCATACTCGAAATCAGCAGACCAGTCAAGATATGCGTCCCAGTCTTTTTCATCAATTTTTTCCATTTGATAAATGGAATTTGACGTTGCATATCTGTCAGCAAGAATAACGTCTTTATCGTTATAATCCTTCTCCCAGTCTAGCTTAAATGACGCATATCGATCAACGGCATAAAACGCTCCCGCCGCATAGGCGTTTACGTCTCCGGCGTTGCCGCCGAAATCACCGTTTAAATACATGCGAACAAGAGTGCTGGACGGACTTTCATAGTCCGGGAGCTTAATCGCTCTGTAACTGATACTGCTCTTTTCAAAAAAATCCTTAAGCAGTGCAGTCTGGGTTGACTTTCCGCACCCGTCAAGCCCCTCAATTATTATCAGTTTTGCCATCTTTACGTCTCTCTACTTTTTTCTTTCTGCCGTTTTTATCAATATAATAAGTGTTTTCAAGCTGACTGACAAGGCTCTGCTTATAAGCGTCAATATATTCCCTTCTAAGCGCCGCCTGCTCTTTCTTTTCCTCTTCGGTCAAGCCCTCAGGCGTCCTCGATATTCTAGCCAGCTCATTAATTCTGTCTATTCTGCTCTGTTCCATCAGTCAAGAAAATCCTTTAACTTTTTACTTCTGCTTGGGTGGCGCAGTTTGCGCAGTGCCTTAGCTTCAATCTGGCGGATACGTTCACGTGTTACGTTGAACTCTTTGCCAACCTCTTCAAGGGTTTTCGGATTGCCGTCTTCAAGACCGAAGCGCAGACTCAATACTTTTTCTTCTCTTGGAGTAAGAGTTTTAAGAACGTCAGCAAGCTGTTCTTTAAGAAGGCTCATTGAAGCCGCATCAGCAGGAGCAAGCGCGTCATCATCAGGAATGAAATCACCGAGGTGGCTGTCTTCCTCTTCGCCGATAGGAGTTTCAAGTGAAACAGGTTCCTGGGCAACACGAAGAATTTCACGTACCTTATCAACAGGCATTTCAAGAAATTCTGAAATTTCATCAGCAGTGGGCTCACGGCCGTTCTGATGAAGAAGCTGGCTGTTAGCCTTTTTAACCTTGTTAATTGTTTCAACCATATGAACGGGAATACGGATAGTTCTCGCCTGGTCGGCAATGGCTCTTGTAATAGCCTGTCTTATCCACCATGTTGCATATGTTGAAAACTTAAATCCCTTTGTATAGTCGAACTTGTCCACAGCTTTAATAAGACCGAGATTGCCTTCCTGAATAAGATCAAGGAACTGCATTCCTCTGCCGACATAACGCTTCGCAATGCTTACAACAAGTCGAAGGTTAGCTTCTGCAAGGCGTTTTTTAGCTTTCTCGTCATTGTCTGCGATACGGATTGCCAGTTCTATTTCTTCTTCGGGTGTAAGAAGTGGTACACGGCCGATCTCTTTGAGGTAAACCTTTACCGGGTCGTCCATTGCCGCGTTATCGTTAATAGCTACAGTCTCAGCCGCATCTGTCTCTTTCGGCAAATCAACTTCAAGCGTAATTCCGTCAAGTGCTTCTGATGAAAAGTCGTCGATAATGCTGATGCTGGAGCCGTCAATCATTTCATTGAGTTTTTCCAGCTCGTCAACGTCAAGGTCAAGCTCAACAATGACATTATCGATTTCCTGAGCAGTAAGATGACCTGTCTGCTTACCTTTTTCAACCAGTTTCTTAAATACTGCCGTTTTCTTTTCTTCACTCACCTGGTTCTGCGGTGTGAGATTGATTTCATTTGTGTTGCTCATACTCTTTTCTCCTCATAATTATGTATTCCGTTTGAACAGTTTTCTGAATTCGTCATCGGAAAGAGTGCCGATATTACCGGCGTGTTTTTTGTTGTATTCATCGCTGACTATTGAAAGACAATCGCTGAATTCCTTTTTTGCATTTTCACTTTCGCCGCCTCTGGCAATTATACCAGAGAGCCTGCCGATTTCTTCAGCGCTTAAAAGCTGACCGAAATCCATCAGTTCAACTTCTGCGCCGTCGGTAATGCGTGAAAGAATTATATCAAAAACCTTTTTCGTAAAACCGGGTGTTAACTGTTCTCTGTCAAAATCAGCACAAAGTTTTGCGCAGTCAGGATATCGAAGCAGTAAACTGATTAAACGATCCTCGGCTTTTAACTTTTTAAGGCTTTCATCACTTTCCATCGTCAGCCGGCCCACGTCGCGCATATTGTCGTTTACAATCTTCTTGTAAGACCTGCGCTGTTCAGCCCATGACTGACGCTTTACAAGATCGTCAAGCTGGATTTTCATATTCTGCCGCTCAACGCCCAGTTCTTCGGAAAGCCTGGATAGATAAAGATCCTGCTCAATCGGCGTAAGCCTTGCCAAAACCTTAAGAGCTTCTCTGCTGAACTCTATCTTTCCCTGTGTTGTATTCAAATCATACTTGTTTCGTATTTCAAGCAGGCGGAATTCTGTCTCATTGGCGGCTCCTTCAAGTATGCCCTTAAACTTGTCCCGACCGTATGTTTTTATTATTTCGTCAGGATCTTTTCCGCCGATAAGATGAGGTATCCTGACCTTTAAATCAGTTTGGTCAAAAAGGGTCATAGCCTTATTAAGGGCTTTCTGACCCGCTTCGTCTGAATCGTAAGTCAGTATTACTTCCTTTGCGTAACGGCTGATAAGGCGAACCTGCTCGTTTGTAAGCGCAGTGCCGCAGCCTGCAACGGCGTTTGTAAACCCTGCCTGATGCATGGCAATGACGTCCATATATCCCTCACAGAGAATTAGGGCGTCTTCCTTGCTGTCTTTGGCAAAGTTAAGACCGAATAATTCATTGGTCTTTTTATAAACCAGAGTATCGCTGGTATTGATATATTTAGGCTTGCTGTCGTCAAGCACACGGCCGCCGAAGGCGATAACATTGCCCCTAACATCAATAATGGGGGTCATTACCCTGTTTCTGAATATATCATAATAGCCGTTTTTGCCTTTTTTTGCAAGTCCGGCTTCAGCAAGCTCTGAAGGCGAGTAACCTTTTGAACGCATATGGCGTATCAAAGCGTCCCAGCTGTCGGGAGCGTAGCCAAGGCCGAAATGCTTCATTGTCCCCGCAGTAAGTTCACGAGCTACGAAATAATCATAGCCTGTCCTGCCTTCAGGCGTCATCATATAACTATGAAAAAATCTTGCGGCTTCCCTATTCATCTCAAGAATACGGCGCCGGCGTTTTGAAAGGGAGTCGTCAAAGCCTTCCTGGGGCATCTGCATTCCTGCGCGCTGCGCAAGAGTTTTGACAGCATCAAGATAGTCCAGATTTTCAATTTTTTTGACAAAGGTAACTGCGTCGCCGCCTGCTCCGCAGCCGAAGCAATAAAACGACTGTGTGTCAGGATAAACTGTAAACGACGGTGTTTTTTCATTATGAAACGGACAAAGTCCGACAAGTGTGGAACCACGCCGTTTCAGGGTAACATAAGAAGAGATAACGTCTTCAATGTCCGTCTTATATTTAAGTTCCTGCAAAAAACTATCACCCAGAGGCATTCTTTCAACTCCTTTCGCAAAAAATAAGTAATATACTCATTCGTGCCAGAACATAGGCACAAATAATTTGTTAAATACTTTCAGAGCGTAGTTATCGCTCATTCCGGCTATGTAGTCGCAGACAGCCTTTTCGTCACCGTCACGTTCAGCGATAGTGACATATTCTTCAGGCATTTCTTCAATATGTTTGATATAGTATTTGTATATTTCGGTAAGCATATTAACCGCTTTACTCTCTTCCCCTTTGCAGACGGGGTTTGTATATACGGCGGTAAACATAAAGTTATGGAGGTCACAGAAAAGCTCATAACAGTCACTGCTCATTCTAATCTTGTCACCGCTGTTTTGAACAACGTTCATAACCATGCTATTTATTCTCTGTGACTTGGTCATTCCTAAGCCCATGCGCAGTTCAAGAGGTATGTCCTCCTCAGCCATAACACCGGCTCTGCAGGCATCGTCAATATCATGGTTAATATATGCAATTTTATCGGCAATGCGGATTATCTGGCCTTCAAGGGTATAAGCTTCTTCGCCTTTGGTGTGGCAGAGTATTCCGTTTTTGACCTCCTCTGTAAGATTAAGGCCTTTGCCGTATTTCTCTATTTTCTCTACCGTTCTTACACTCTGTTCGTAATGAGTAAATCCGCAGGAACAAAGCGCGTTAAGCGCTCTCTCTCCTGCATGACCAAAAGGTGTGTGACCGAGATCGTGACCCAGAGCAATTGCTTCCGTCAAATCTTCGTTTAATTGAAGCGCCCTTGCAATGGTTCTTGCAATCTGGGAAACTTCGAGGGTATGAGTAAGTCTTGTCCGATAGTGGTCGCCGCTTGGTGCAAGAAAGACCTGTGTCTTATGTTTCAGTCTGCGGAACGAACGCGAGTGAATAATTCTGTCCCTGTCTCTTTGAAAGCAGGTTCTTATCTGACAAGGCTCTTCTTCTCTCGCTCTGCCTCTTGAATTAACCGCAAGGCAGGCTTTGTCAGAAAGATAGAGTTTTTCATTTTCTTCAGCACGAATGCGAATTGAGCAATCCAAAATACCGCTCCTTTCCGTTATACTCTATTTTATACGCAATAATGAAAAAAAATCCTTTAATTATTTAAAATAATTTAAAAACTTGACGAAATATGATGAAAAGGTTATGATTTTCAAAAAGGAGGCCGAAAAATGGAAGCGTTTATCATCACCGCAGTAATTATTCTGGTAATTGCCCTGTTTCTGATATTTGCTTATTTTCAGAATAACAGACCAGATATTACTGAATACAGCATTACTGCCGACATTGAAAAAGACAAAACCATTGTCCATCTTTCCGACTTTCACTCAAAACCTTCTAAAATAATATTTGAAAAAGTCAAGGAGATAAACCCTGATATAATCTGCATAACCGGTGATTTTATCAACGACAAAGGCAGACGTAGAGAAGCGATGCTTCAATATGCGAAAAAGCTTTGCGAAATTGCCGACGTAATCTACATTCCGGGTAATCATGAGCGAAGGCTGGCAGATTTTGATACGCTTATGACACAACTGAGAAAAAGCGGGTTCTGTGTTCTGATAGACAGCATTTGCACCGACCAAGGAATAACTTTTCTGGGGCTTGACGAAAACCAGGCGGATTTCAAAGACTACAAAGCAAGAAAAAACGGAACGTACAAATACAAGGACTCCTCCGCCCTGCTTAAAAGATTTTCAGATATGAAAGGATTTAAAATTCTCTTATCACATTTTCCCGAAAATTTCAAAGCTGTAAAGGAGAATAATTACCAGCAATATGATTTTGATTTACAGCTTTCCGGTCACGCCCATGGCGGTCAGTGGATATTGCCGTTTGTCGGTCCTGTATTCTCTCCCGGGCAAGGACTGTTTCCGAAATACGCAAGAGGCAGTTTCGGCGAAAGGCCAAAACTGATAATTTCCAGAGGTATTGGAAACGCTGAATTTCCATTAAGGTTGTTCAATCACCCTGAAATAATCGTTATAAGTGTAAAAGAAAAGTCCGAAAACACGTAAAGGAATTTCCTTTACGGTTGTTGACGTAAAATAAAATGTAAAGCCCGGCTCTTGCCGGGCTTTCTTCTTTGTAAATGTTCTTATTTGACAATCTTACACCCTTTAGAAACAGGCGTTGTGACAACAATGTCCTTTGCGTAAGGCTTGACTTTTTCAGCCGCTTCCTGCGCCTGCTCCTTATTCTCAAATATTCCGAACACGGTGGGTCCGCTTCCGCTCATGCAAACGCCCAGAGCGCCGCATTCTCTCATTATCTCTTTCATTTCAATTCTTCCTGGAACTTCTACAAACTGCTCAAATACATTTTCCATTGACTCAGAAATTGTTTTCAGGTCACGGCTCTGAACAGCGCAAAGCATTCCAAGCTGGTCCGGATTGTGGGTTTTACCCATTGTATCAAACAATCCATATGCTTTTCCTGTATTAACGCCAAACTCCGGTTTTGCAAGCAAAATAAAACATTTAGGCAGTGGCTTGAGTTTGTGCAGTATTTCGCCAATACCCTGAGCAAGGAGCGTTCCGCCTTTAATGCAAAACGGAACATCGGCGCCGATTTTAACGCCGATTTCGCACAGTTCTTCTTCTGTAAGTTCCGCACCGAAAATCTCGTTTAGAGCAACAAAAACACCAGCTCCGTCTGCACTTCCGCCGGCAAGGCCCGCCGCGTGAGGAATACGCTTTTGAAGATCAATATGAATTCCGGGATTTTTGATTTTTGTGTACTTAAAAAACGCCTCCGCCGCTTTCCAAGCAATATTGCTGCTGTCAAGCGGAATATCATCAATATTGGCTGTTATCGTAATTTTACGGTCTTTTCTCTTTTCAACCGATACCGTATCATAAACGCCTACGCTTTGCATAACCATGAAAAGTTCATGGTAATTGTCGCAACGCTTGCGCAGAATATCAAGCATCAAATTTACTTTTGCATATGCCTTTACTTTTACCATTTTATCCCTCTAATTCACGCACAAATTCACCTATTCTCGTGACTGCTTCCTTTATATTATCAATCGAATAGCAATAGGAAACTCGTATAAATCCTTCGCCGCAATCGCCGAACGCATTACCGGGAACTACAGCAACTCTTTTTGAATAGATCAGTTTTTCACAAAATTCTTCAGAAGAAAGACCGGTTGACTGAATTGACGGAAAAGCGTAAAAAGCACCTTCCGGTTCAAAACAAGGCAAACCTATTTCTCTGAATGCGTTAACAGTAAATCTGCGGCGCATATCATAATCATCGCGCATTTTTATAATATCTGCATCGCCGTTTCTAAGGGCCTCAACTGCCGCAAACTGGCTTGTTGTAGGAGCAGACATTATCGCAAACTGATGCAGTTTTGTCATCTGAGCAATAACGGGTGCAGGACCCAGCGCGTAGCCAAGACGCCAGCCGGTCATTGAATAAGTCTTTGAAAAGCCGTTGATAACGACAGTTCTTTCTTTCATGCCCGGCATCGAAGCAATTGAAACATGAGTGTTGCTCCCGTAAGTCAGTTCGCTGTATATTTCGTCTGAAAGAACAAAAATATTATGCTTTTTCAGCACCTCGCAAACGGGTTCAAGATCCTCCCTGCGCATAACAGCTCCCGTTGGATTATTGGGATACGGGAAGATTATCAATTTTGTTTTGTCTGTTATAGCATTTTCCAGTTCTTCCGTGGTAACCCTAAAATTGTTTTTATTTTTTGTTACAAGCGGTACGGCTTTTCCGCCGCAAACTTCAACAATAGGTTTGTAGCAAACAAAAGAAGGCTCAACAACAAGCACTTCATCTCCAGGGCAAATAAGCGTCCTTATACACATATCAATGCCCTCTGAACCGCCTACCGTCACGAGAACTTCATTTTTTGCATTATATTCTAAATCATATTTGCGCTGATAAAAAGCGCAAATTTCTTCTCTTAAAGAAATAAGTCCGGCATTTGCCGTATAGCGGGTTGAACCTCTTTCAAGAGTATCAATTCCCTGTTGGCGGATATGCCACGGTGTCAGAAAATCTGGTTCGCCTACGCCCAGAGATATAACGTTGTCCATTTCCTCCGCAATTGAGAAAAACTTTCTTATCCCGCTGGGTTTTACCGCAGAAAGAGCCGGATTTATAAAATCATCATACTGCATCACAGAGAAATGTTCCCCCGATCGTCTTTTTTATCGTCGGTGAAAAGCACGCTCTGATCCTTGTATCTTTTCAGAATAAAATGGGTCGAAGTGGAAACAACGTCCTCAAGAGGAGATAGGCGCTTCGCAACAAACATTGAAACCTCCTGAAAAGACTTATCTG
>URGA01000057.1 GCA_900547275.1 uncultured Oscillospiraceae bacterium
TTGCGTCTGTTTTTAATGTGAATATTGTTTATTTTTGTCGATTTTATTTTTGCGTCATAATTTTGTAATTTTTTGTATCTTTGGTATTTATTTTGTAACCGATTTCTGTTATAATACTTTCTAATAAGTATCTATATATTTTAGTCGTATGAAAGGAGAGCGAAAATGAAAATCGTTAAGATATTAATTCCGATTGTCTTTATTGCTTTCCTGTTTTCCGGCTGTAAGGGCTTTACTCTCGAATCTTCTATTGACGACCTGATTTCTCCCGTTTCTCCTGCCGGAGACGACGCAGGCGTACAAAGCGCAATGGATGCTTACTGCAAGGGCGGCTACTCTGTTAAGATACCCGTCGCCGGAGAACATACCACATCATACATTTACTACGATTATGACGGCGACGGCCAGAACGAAGCTGTGGCTTTTTACGAGCCTAATGACGCTTTGGGCAAGATAGATATGGCTGTCCTTGAAAAGAATAAAAACGGCTCTTGGCATGTTGTTGCTAATGCTCAGGGAGAGGGCTCAGACGTTTACAGCGTTGATTTCTGCGATGTAAACGGTGACGGACGATATGAATTCCTTGTTTCCTGGAACGTAATAAGCAATTCAACATCCCATCTGCTTTCTATTTACAAATATACCACTGACGAAGAACAGCAGACAAGCCTTGAGCAGATTTCGGATTCGATTCAGTACAGCGCTTATATTCCCGTTGATATGTTGGGGGATAAGACGCCTGAACTTCTTGTCTTTACCGTTGACCAGCTTAAATCGATTTCCGCCAGCGCTACGCTTTATTCTTTTAGCGGAGATGAAAAATCTACTCTCGGCGAAACCAGGGTAGACGGCCATATTTCATCATACAAGAACCTGCAGGTTGGCAAGGCGGATGATAATACGGCGGTATATGCAGACGCAGTGAAGTCTGACGGTGCTTCGATGGTGACGGAAGTTATTTATTGGTCGGATTATTACGATTCAATAATTTCACCTTTTTACAGTTATTCAACAGGCCTGACCTCAGACACTACGCGTGACGCAATGGTCACAAGTTTTGATATTAACGATGACGGCAATGTTGAAATACCCACTGACGCGGATGTTAAGAAGATGCCGTCTGAAGTCAATGCGGTTGATTGGTGCGTATATGAAAGTTCGATACTTATCCATTCGTGTTATTCTCTTTCGGTAGTCCATGATAAGTATCAGATACTAATTCCCGATAAATATTTTGATAAGATTTCAGTTTCCTATGACGAGAAAACAAAAAGCATGACCGTTTCTTCAAAAGAAGAGAAAAAAGAAGTGTTTACGGTAATGCCCGTTTTGAAATCACATTATGATTCAAAATCGAGTACATACGCCGATTATACGTCTCTTGTTTCAGATTCCGGCTATGTTTATCTGGCAAAAACGGGCGACGCGTCCGATATTAAAATATCAACAGATACTCTGAAAGAAATGATTAAAACAATTTAGGAGGATACCATGAAAAAGGTACTTGTTGCTGAAGACGAAGAATCGATTCGCGAGTTTATTGTTATAAATCTTACTCGCAGCGGATACACCGTTGAGCAGGCGGAGAACGGGGCTGTAGCCCTTGAAAAATTCTCCAAGGATGAAAACGGCTTTGACGTGGCTATCCTTGATATTATGATGCCTGAGGTTGACGGCTTTAACGTCTGCAAACAGCTCAGAGCAAAATCATCTGACCTCGGAATAATTATGCTCAGCGCAAAAACGCAGGAGATGGATAAGGTTACGGGATTGCTCTTCGGCGCTGATGACTATGTAACCAAGCCTTTCTCTCCAAGCGAACTGATGGCGAGAGTAGACGCTGTTTACCGCAGAGTTGAAATGACCCGCGGCTTCAGAAAGAACGATACAACAGGGGACAGCATTGTCCTTGACGAATTTGAGCTTAATCTCAGAAACAGAACACTCTCTAAAAACGGTGCGAATATTGAACTTACTCAGGTGGAATTCCAGATTATTGAGTATTTCTTTAAAAATCCCAATGCCGCTCTTACAAGAACCGATATTCTTAAAACGGTATGGGGCAATAATTATTTCGGCGACGAAAAGATTGTTGACGTAAATATTCGCCGCCTGAGAATGAAGATTGAAGATAATCCCTCCACCCCTGTACGTCTTATTACAATCTGGGGCTTGGGATATAAGTGGGTAACTGATAACCAGTAAAAGCAGTAATTATTGAGGAATATGCAAAGGCAACAGATCAAATGAAAGAAAAACTGAAAGAAAAACTGCATATTACCAAAATTCAGGGCATTACACAGCGTTGGCTGATAAATATTATCGGCGTAATTGCGCTGTTTTTTGTCATTGTTTTTCTCGTTTCGTCAGTAACTATTAAATCTTATTACTATAATTCAGTTGAAAGCATTCTTAATTCCGGTGCTTCAACCACCGCGATAAACTATTTTGCCGGACGTCTGGACGCCGGCAGTTCTCTTGAAGAATCAGCCGCAGATTTTATTGACAGTTTCAGTTACAAGGACAAAACCACCGTTTGGATAATAGACAACGACGGAAATGTTGTAACTTCTTCCAGCGGATTTGCAATCGGCAAGGTTGATATGCCAGATTACCGCGAAGCGCTGACAAATGAGACCGGCAGAAGCCGCTATGTAGGCAAAATCACTGACGGCGGCGAGAAAGTCATGGCTGTTACCAGAATAATTACCACTTCCAGCGGAGAGCCTGCGGGCGCCGTAAGGGTAATCAGTTCTCTTGAAATGATAGACCACCAGATTTCTACTATCATTCTGTTGATATTTATCGCATTGATGGTGATTTTTGCCGTTATTCTTTATTCCAATCTTTTCTTTATTCGTTCTATCCTTATTCCTATTCAGGAAGTCAACGAAACTACGAAGAAAATTTCCGAAGGCGACTATTCTGTTCGTATTGAAAAAAAATATAACGACGAAATAGGCGACCTTTGCGATTCTATCAATACCATGGCGGAGGAGATATCCACCACGGATAAAATGAAAAATGACTTTATTTCAACTATTTCTCACGAACTGCGAACTCCTCTGACTTCAATTAAGGGTTGGGGTGAGACGCTGGCTTACGCTGAGAACGAATCGGCAGACGAAATTACTAGAAAAGGACTTCAGGTTATTGTCCGCGAAGCAGGCAGACTTGAAGGCTTTGTTGAGGAGCTTCTTGATTTCAGCCGTCTTCAGAGCGGCAGAATGAATCTTCGCCTTGCTCCCACAGATATTTTCGCCGAGCTTGACGAAACTGTATTTACTTTCCGCGAAAGAGCAATGCGAGAGGGAATAGAACTTAAATACAGTATCCCCGAACTTCCTGCTCCCGCAAATGCAGATGCCAATCGCTTAAAGCAGGTGTTTATGAATATTCTTGATAACGCCCTTAAATATTCAAGAGCTCCGTCAAAAATATTTGTTAAGGCTGAATTTGCCAAGAAAAACGGCAGTGACTATGTTAAAATTGCCGTTGCAGACCAGGGATGCGGTATTTCCAAGGAAAACCTGCCACATGTTAAGGAAAAATTCTATAAAGCAAATATGTCTGTAAGAGGTTCGGGTATCGGCCTTGCGGTTACTAACGAAATAGTTGAGCTCCACGGGGGCACTCTCGAAATAGACAGCGAAGAGGGAACAGGAACTCTTGTAACAATTTATCTCCCTATCAACAGCGCTCCCAGCAAGAAGGAGATAAAAAATCAGGTTGAAAATCAGGATACAAAGGAAATAGATGAAAGCATTGAACTGAGAGGAGCTTCAAATGCAGAAAAAAACTCATAAAACTTCAGTAGGCGGACAGGCGCTGATTGAAGGTATCATGATGCAGGGCCCCAAAGGAATTGCCACCGCAGTGCGCAAACCCGATGGAGAGATAGATACGGCGCACCATGAATTTCATCACATACGTGAAAAAGTTAAATTTCTCGGCTGGCCGCTGATAAGAGGCGCTGTCGCGTTTTTTGAATCAATGATTTTGGGTTATAAAACTCTCATGTATTCCGCTGAGGTTTCCGGAATGGAAGAAATCGAAGAGGAAGAAATGAGCAAGTTTGAAAAATGGCTCACTGACAAGCTGGGCGACAAACTAATGAGCGTTATTACCGGCATTGCCTCAGTATTGGGAATTGCGCTGGCGTTCGTTATCTTTTTCTACCTGCCTGTGCTGTTTTTCAATCTTCTTAATACTCATTTTGACGGCGCGCTTACAGCCGCTCAGGGCACAATTGAGGGCGTAATGAAAATAATTATTTTCGTTGTATATATCGCTCTTGTCAGCCAAATGAAAGATATAAAAAGAACTTTTATGTACCACGGAGCGGAGCATAAAACCATTGCTTGCTACGAAGCAGGTGATGAGCTTACTGTTGAAAATGTACGCAAACACTGCCGTTTTCACCCGAGATGCGGTACTTCTTTCATATTTGTAATGCTGATTTTCAGTATTGTTTTTTATTCAATACTTGCAAAGGTGTTTCCGGTAATTGCAACCCAGCGAATTTGGTGGATGTTGCTTAAATTAGTGTTTTTGCCGTTTATTATGGGTCTTGGTTATGAGTTTATCCGCTATGCCGGCCGCCATGATAATCTGCTTGTAAAAATTTTAAGTGCTCCGGGACTTTGGATGCAGAGACTGACCACCCGCGAGCCTGACGATGAAATGATGGAAGTCGGTATTGAAGCGCTTAAGGCTGTAATTACCGACAATCCGGAGGATGATGAAATCAAGTGACCTTAAAAGAAGCGTATAATTACGGCGTTTATTTTCTTTCCGCAAACGGAGTTGACGAAGCGGAGTTTAAGTCTCTTTGTCTTGTGTGTCATTTAGACGGAATAAGCAATTCTGAGTATTCAGCACATAAAGACGATGATATAATTATGAAGCGTTTTGCTGATTTGCTTTGGAGGGTAAAATCAGGTGAGCCTCTTCAGTACGTTATCGGAAAATGGGATTTTTATGAAAGCGAGTTTTATGTAGGCCCCGGAGTTCTTATTCCGAGACCTGAAACGGAAGAACTCGTTGAACTTGCTTTGGAAAGTATCGACAGTTCCGTTGAAACGGTTATTTATGATCTTTGCAGCGGCAGCGGATGTATCGGCATCAGCCTTGCTAAGAAACTTCCCAAAGCAAAGGTTCATCTGCTTGAAAAGTCGGAGGAAGCCTTCCAGTATCTCAAGAAGAACTGCCGCGGTGTTGAAAACGCTTTTCCTGTTCTTACCGATATCAGCAATGCTGACTTTGAAACGGAACAGCCTGATGTGATTATTTCAAATCCGCCGTATATTCCAACCTCTCAGCTGCCCGAACTACAGGCTGAAGTACAGAAAGAACCGTCAATGGCTCTTGACGGCGGCGAGGATGGTCTTGATTTTTATCGAATTATAAAGAACGTATGGTTACCGAGATTGGCTCCCTGCGGACGTATCTTTCTTGAAATAGGGGAAGATCAGGGAGAAAAAGTGCTTAAAATGTTCAGCGGCTGCGCTGAGACGTCACTGAAGAAAGACATTTACGGCAATGACCGTATGATTATTGTGTTAAAAACGTCATGATATTTAATTTGTCTTGACTAATATCAGTCTAAAATGTTATTCTATTTAATGACGTTATTTACTAATAATTAAGGAATGATTCTCTATGCTGTCCATCATATCCTATTTGAGAAACGGCGAGTACCTTCTTGCCGTGATTTCAATATTATCAAGCTGTTTTGTTGTGTTTTGCTGTTTGCCTGTTCATGAACTGGCTCACGGCTATATTGCATATAAACTCGGCGACGATACGGCTAAAAAGCAGGGCAGACTTACATTTAATCCGTTTGCCCATCTTAACCCTATCGGTACTATTATGATTTTCCTGTTCGGAATTGGTTACGCCCGTCCGGTTCCGGTTAATCCTAACCGTTTTAAAAATCCAAAAGGCGGTATGGCGCTTGTAGCAATTGCAGGTCCGTTGTCTAATCTTCTGATGGCATTTGTGTTCAATTTCGTATATATCGCACTTGCGGCAAATTTCAATATGACCGGTTTCATGGGCGCAGTAATGTATTTCTTTTACTTTGCGGCGTGGGTAAATATTACTCTTGCAGTGTTTAATCTTTTTCCGATACCGCCCCTTGACGGCTCAAAAGTGCTTGCGGCATTGCTGCCTAACAGAATTTACAATAAATACATGATGTATGAAAGATATATCATGATAGCGCTTTTCGTTTTACTGTTTACCGGCGTGCTTGATAAGCCGATCTCCATCGTTTCCGGCTTCTTTATGAGGCTGATATCTTATCTGCCCGCTTTAATCTTTATGAGGTAATATGGAACAACCCAGTTATAAGTTAGAAGTGTTTGAAGGTCCTATGGATCTTCTGCTTCATTTGATATCAAAGCATAAACTGAATATCAATGATATTCCGATAGTTGAACTTGTAAACCAGTATCTTGACTATGTGCGCCAGATGCAGGAGCAGGATTTTGACGTTGCCGGAGAATTTCTTGAGATGGCGGCAAGATTGATTTATATCAAAACCGTGTCTCTTCTGCCTCGCCACGAAGAGGCGGAAACTCTTAAGAAAGAACTTACCGGCGAACTTATCGAATACCGCGACTGCAAACTTATGGCGGAGAAATTAAGCGAGCATACTGACGGTTTCGGCAGGTTTGTACGAAAACCCCAGGAAGGATATGTAAATTATGCCTATGAACGGTTTCACGAAGGCGAGGAACTGCTTCAGGCTTATATAAGCGCCGCAGGACGTGCTCAGCGCAAACTGCCGCCGCCTCTCGACAGCTTTAAGGTTATTGTTGCCCGTAAGTTTGTAAACGTTGCAACAAAGGTACAGACTGTAATGCGCAAACTTTGGAGCGGTAAAAAAGTACGCTTTTTAACTCTCTTTGACGGCGCACAGTCTAAGAGCGACATTGTCGCAACATTTCTTGCAGTTCTCGAACTTGCAAAAACAAAAAAAATAACGATCGACGGCGAGATAGATAATCCCGAGGTTCAGATCGTTAACGAGGTAAATGTAATTGAGCAATAAAAACAATATCATCGCTAAATTAGAAGCAATGCTTTTTGCGGCTGGAGACCCAGTAGAGCCTGAAAAGCTTGCAGATGTTCTTGAACTTGATATTGAAAATGTAATAAAAATGCTTGGCTATCTTGAAGCGAAGTATGACGAAAGCCAGAGCGGACTGAGACTGATACGAGTTGACGGAAAATACCAGATCTGTACTCGTGAGGAATATTCAGACGAGGTCAGAGGACTTCTGGAAATTAAGAAAAATACCCCTCTCAGCCAGGCGGCATTTGAAGTTTTGGCAATAGTGGCGTATAATAAGGCGGTAACCCGTTCTTTTATTGAACAGGTAAGAGGCGTTGACTGCAGCGGCCCAATTTCCGGCCTGGTTCAAAAAGGCCTTATAGAAGAGAAAGGCAGACTTGATCTTCCGGGCAGACCTCTTGTTTATGGCACTACGGACCGCTTTTTAAGATGTTTTTCTCTTAATTCTCTAGATGATCTTCCGGATTTACCGCCGGTAGAAGCCGTTGAAAAAATTGCTGAGGATAACGGCCAGACTTCTCTTTTTGAAAATGAAGATAAAACTTCCGAATTGCTTACTGAGAAAGACGGCGGTTTGTCCGATGATTTGGAAGAAGACGGCGAGTAAAAAAGATTTTTAATTTCTGACGAAAGGAGTGCTTAATATAGCCTTTTTAATTGTTGTTGCGGTTATTGTTGTTTTGATAGCGGCTCTTATGGCTGTTAAAGCAACCTTAACGCTTATTTATGATAACGGTTGGCACACTTCCGTTCAGGTTTTATTTTTCAAGAAAGACATTGTGCTTTCTGAACTTCTTTCATTCGTTCTTTTCCCTGAAAAGAAAGCCCAGGAAACAAAGGAAAAAATAAAGGAAAAGAAAGAAAAAGCAGAGGCGGCTGGCGACGATGCCGCTGTTCAGGAGCTGGAAGCCAAGGAAGAACAGGCTGAAGAAAAAGTCCAGCAGGTTCAGGAAAAGCAGGAAGAAAAGAAACAGAAGCCTAATTATTTTAAACAGCTTTGGGACCAGCAGGGTATAGTCGGGATAATGTCTTTTGTATCGAATATGCTAGAGACTGCTTCATCTGCTGTATCAACTTTAATTAAGGGCTTCCATATTTACTCATTTTATGTTAAAATAATTGTCGGCGGTTCAGATGCCGCAGATATCGGCGAAAAATACGGCACACTCTGCTCGTTTTACTATCCGTTCAAAGGTGTTATTCTCAGTAACATGAAAGTGGATCAGTACGACGACTACATACAGCCGGACTTTATCGCTCCCCGTTCAGAATATGAATTTCAGCTTATCGGCAGTATCAGCGTAGGATTGATTTTCAAGATGCTGTTCAAAGCAGGTATTGTATTCATAAAAAATTTTATTAAAGATAAATAAGGAGAAATTGTTATGAAAGAAACTCCGGTAAACAGAATTATGGAGAGCACACTGGAAAAAATGCGTGAGATGGTAGATGTATCTACTATTATCGGCGAACCTCTTGTTACAGGCGATACAACTCTTATCCCCGTATCAAAAGTTTCCTACGGATTTACCAGCGGCGGTACCGACCTTCCCTCAAAGCAGGCTAACGCTGAGCTGTTCGGCGGTGGCGGCGGCGGTGGTATCACCATTTCTCCCGTTGCTTTCATTGTTATCCAGGGCGATAAATGCAGAATGATGCAGATCAACAATTATACTTCATCTGCTGACCGTGCGGTTGCAATGATTCCCGAACTTGTGGACAAACTCACTGAGCTCCTCAAGGCAAAAGACGGAAATACCGCCGAAGAAAAGGCTGAAGAAAAAGCAGAATAATTATGGCGTAATCACCCGCATATATTTGTGTGGGTGATTATTTTGTTGAAGCGAATAAAAAGTACTATACTGATATTGACGGCGTTTGCCGCTTTAATTTCTCCTATCAACTGCTCTGCCTCAGTTAGTGCGGCAAGCGCAGTTGTCATGGACGCTGAAACCAACACGATTTTATACGAAACAAATGCGTATGACGAGAGGCCGATGGCGTCAACAACTAAGATTATGACCGCCCTGTTGGCTTGTGAAAGCGGCAAGTTAAGCCAAACGGTTACTGTTACGGATGAGATGCTGCTTGGCTGTGAAGGTTCGTCAGTTGGCCTTAGAGGCGGCGACAAGATAACCCTTTATGACCTTACGGTAGCTATGCTTCTTGCCAGCGGAAACGACGCCGCAAATGCTGCTTCTTGTTTTCTTGCCGGAACGTTAGAGGAGTTCGCTTCGCTTATGAACCAGCGAGCCGCGGAAATCGGAATGAATAATACAGAGTTTGTCACCCCGTCAGGGCTTGACTCCGGCAACCACCATTCAACTGCTCATGACATGGCGCTTCTTGCGGCGCAGGCGCTTACTAATACTGCCTTTTCTGAAATCTGCGCTATGCAGAAATGTGAAATTACAATAAGCGGAAAAAAGCAGACTTTGTATAACCATAATAAACTTTTGTCTTCGCTAGACGGCTGCGTCGGCGTTAAAACAGGATTTACTGAAAAAGCGGGAAGATGTCTAGTTTCCGCTGTTGAATACAAAGGAAACACACTTATATGCGTTACTCTATCAGATCCTGACGACTGGGACGACCACGCTTCCCTTATTAAGCAGTGCAAAAAGAAGTACAGTGAAAAACGCTTTGCTTCTGAAATACAAATTCCTGTTGTCGGGGGAAAAGAGGACTTTGTTACAGCTTCTTATGAGTATTCAGTAATAACAGTAAGTGATGAGTTTTCACAGCGGATATTCTATTATCCGTTTGCTTACGCACCGATAAAAAAGGGCGACACTCTTGGATATGTAAAAATAAATAACAAAACAGTGCCTCTTAAGGCACAAGAGGATGTAAAAATATATGGCACAGAACAAAAATGAGGTAAGACTTCAGAAATTTATGGCTGAATGCGGCGTTGCCTCCAGAAGAAAATGTGAAGACCTGATTGCCGCAGGGAAAGTTAAAGTCAACGGTCATGTTGCGTCAATCGGCGATAAGATCAACCCGAAGAAAGATATTGTTGCGGTACACGGTAAAAAGATAAATAAATCCGAAAAAATGTACTATATAATGCTCAATAAACCCCGTGGTTATGTTACAACCGTTTCTGATGAACTGGGCAGAAAGACGGTTATGGAGCTTGTCCGGGACATTCATGCTCGAATTTATCCGGTAGGCAGACTTGACCGCGATTCCGAGGGCTTACTGCTTCTTACAAATGACGGCAGTTTTGCCAATGCTATGACTCACCCCAGACATGAGTTCAGCAAAGTGTACCGAGTAACAGTCAGGCAAAAAGTAAGCGATACTGCGCTTTATAATCTCAGAAGCGGAATTGAACTTGACGGCCGCAAGACGGCTCCGTGCGAAGTTACAGTGCTCACCGAAGAGGAGAACAGAACTGTTCTTGAATTCATTATCCACGAAGGCAGAAACCGTCAGATAAGACGTATGTGCGAAGCTGAGGAACTTGAAGTAGCAAGACTGAAGAGAACTGCGATAGGTTCGCTTAAACTCGGTATGCTTGGAGTAGGGAAGTGGCGCGAACTTTCAGACAGCGAAGTTACCAAACTCTTGCGTTCTTCGTCAAGAAGTGAAGAAAGCCGTTAATTGAAAGCAAATGAGGAATAATCATAATCATTTTGCATAAAATTTGACTGAATTTTTTTATTTTTTGTATGGAATGACATATTGATATTAAATAATATAAGTGTTACAATTTAGAGTAGGTGAGTTTGGAATATTTTGCTTCTTTCCTGCTCCCAGAATGTTAAATTTCAGGAGGACGAACAAGTGAGTAAACTTGCACAAAAAGACACAGATGCAAGAAAAAGACTTGTCGCTTTGTTTGACGACGGTTCTTTTACTGAAATCGACGCTTTTGCTAAGTCGGCTGACGGCGAAGTTGAAGTTGTTGCCGGTTTCGGTACTGTGAATGATAATACAGTTTATGCCTTTTCACAGGATGTAACCGCAAACGGCGGTGCGATAAGCGTTGCACAGTGTGCTAAGATTAAAAAGATTTATGACCTTGCTGTTAAAACAGGCTGCCCGGTAGTGGGCGTATATGATTCCAGAGGCGTTAAGATCAGCGAGGGCTTTGAGGCACTTTCAGCCTACGGCGATATTGTTAAAGCCTCAACTTCTATCAGCGGTGTTTGCCCTCAGATTTCTATTATCGCAGGGGCTTGCCTTGGCACTTCCGCTCTTATGGCAAATATGGCCGACGTTGTAATTGCCGTTGAGGACGCTGACTTTTATGTAACTACTCCCAGTGAAGTTACTGCTGAACAGTGCTTCAAACAGGGCACAGTGGACATGCTTGCAAAAGATTTTGACCAGGCAGTAAGTTATTGTCAGGACGTTATTTCTCTTCTTCCCGGCAACAATCTCAGCCCTGCTCCTATCTTCAACTTCGCGTCACCTGCAGAGACTGTTGATACAGGCGCGAAGGCTATGGATATCATCAAAGCAGTTGCAGACGATGCAAGCGTCGTTAAACTTAAAGCAGGCTACGGCGAAAACGTTATTACTGCTCTTGCAAGCGTTATGGGTTCATCAGTAGGTTTTGTCGCTTTTGACGGCAATGCTCTCTGCCCGACCTGCGCTTATAAAACAGAAGCGTTTGTAAAACTTTGCGACGCTTATAACCTGCCGATTATCACAGTTGTTAATGCTGACGGCTTTGTTAAGGATGCCGAAAACGCAATGCTTACAGCGGCAACAAGAATGGAGACCGCTTACGCTGCAGCTACATGCCCCAAGATTTCTCTTGTAACAGGCAAAGCAATCGGCGCCGCTTATATCACTCTTGCTGGCAAGGGCGCTAACGCCGACCTTGTATTTGCATGGGATACAGCGGTAATTTCTCCCCTTGATGTTGAAGCGGCTGTCGCATTCCTTTACAATGACCGCCTTGCTGCCGGTGAAGACCGCAAGGCTCTTGAAAACGAGTACAAAGAGAAGATGGCTTCTCCTTATACAGCAGCTGCCTGCGGTGCTGTTAACGATGTTATCGTTCCGGCAGAAAGCAGAAACAAGATGATCGCAGCTTTGGATATGCTTGCCGGCAAGCGTGAAACAACACTGCCTAGAAAACATTCTGTGAAATAATCTGGAGGTTAAAATAATATGAAAAATTACACAATTACCGTTAACGGTACTGCTTACAATGTTA
>URGA01000058.1 GCA_900547275.1 uncultured Oscillospiraceae bacterium
TCGGGGTAGTATTCCATAACCCGCTTCATCCACACGTCAATGGGGAACGCTTCAAGAAAACCAAAGCCGAAAAGCAGTGCGCAGTCGGCAACTTTTCTGCCAACGCCTTTTATTTTCATCAGTTCTTCTCTCGCTTCTTCAAGGCTCATCCCTTTTATAGCCTCAAGGTCTATTCTGCCTTCGGCAACGCCTTTTGAAAGCTGTTCAAGGTAAGAGGCTCGGTAGCCTGCCCCGAGAGAAGCAAAATCGCTTTCGGATAGTTCTGCCAGTTTTTCGGCGCTGGGAAACGCCCAGCCGTAGTCGCCGATTTTTTCTCCGTATTCTTTGCTGAGAGCTTGGGTTATCTTTTTAATTCGCTTAATGTTGTTGTTTTGGCTGATGACGAAGGTGCAAAGAGCCTCCCAGCTGTCCTGGCGGAGTATTCTTATTCCGTAGTAGTCGTCAACCGTCTTTGAAAGCAAACTGTCGCTTTTGAGCCTGTCACAGATTGAAACGTAGTCCCTGTCAAGGTCAAAGTACTGCTTCCAGAAATTTTCATAGTCGTCTTTTGTTGCACCGGTAAGCAGAAATCCCTCAGGGGTGTTTTTAATATTAAGATATTTTCCGCCGGCAATTCCGCTCCAGGAGCCGTCCTCCTCCTTGTCCCAGCAGAAAGCCTGTCCGCAGTCAAGGGTCAGGTCAAGGTCAAGGCACTGAACGCCGCTGAGCAATATGTTATTTTCACCAAATTTTGCATTCATTTTTTGTGTACTTTTTCTCCTCTGATATTACAAAGGATTATAACACGCTTTTGTCAATAACTAAAGTCAAAAATAGCAAAATTCACAAATTTTTTGCCATTTTTGTAATTTCTGAAAAATGTTAAAAACTATGTGTAAAGGTATGAAAATTGTTAGTAAAATCAGTTTTCAACAGTGAAAACGCTTGTTTTATGCCAAATTTTCAGAATTTTTTAACATTTTCCACAGAGTTTTCCACAGTTGAAGCCGTTAAAGGTCAATATACTTTCGGTAGTATAAGAACCTTGTCAAGGAAAATTTTTTGCTCATTTTCAACAAAAAAAGACCTTGGCAATTTTGAATAATATTCCCTTCTTTATCCTACACTAAAAGTATAAAACGGAAAGGAAAAATCAGCAGCATGATTAAAGGCGTAAGCAAGCAGGTTCTGGAAGTTACAAATCCGGAAAATCCTTATTTTGAAAAGATTGTTTTTTTCGTAAAGCCCCAGTACGGCGACAAGGATCCCGGCGAGCTTGAGCGTGAGGCGAGAAAGCTGGCTGAGAAAGCGAAGAAGCCGCCCAAGGTCAAGCACACAAAAAAAGAAATTCTGAGGGCGGTTGTGCGCGCCGGAATGTGCTTGTGCGCAGGGGTGGCGCTGACTTTTCTGATAAATATGCTGATATAAAGCAATTGAGGTGTTAAAAATGACAGTGTATAAAGCATTTCGTAATTTTACAATCGGCGTCGTAGTGCTGGCTCTTGCGCTTTGCGCCGGCGGCGTCGGCTTAGGCGTCTGGTATTTTAATCAGCGTGAAGAGAGCAGTTACACTCTCTCAAAACTCGGCTCAACAGGCGATGAGGTAAAAAAGGTTCAAAACAAACTTAAGGAACTTGGCTATTACAAAGGCTCCGTAGACGGCATTTACGGCAGTAATACCCAGGCGGCGGTCAAGGCGTTTCAGCGCAACTGCGGAATTACGGCGGACGGCGTTGCAGGACCTAAGACTTTGCTCTATCTCGGTCTGGGCTCATCTTCATCATCCGGAAGCAACGTTTATTCAGACAGCGAAATTGAACTTCTGGCAAAGGTTATCAGCGCGGAAGCCCGCGGCGAAAGTTATGAGGGTCAGGTGGCTGTGGGCGCCGTTATTTTAAACAGAGTAGTCCATCCGTCTTTCCCAAATACTCTAAGCGGCGTTATTTACCAGAAAGGCGCATTCAGCTGTGTAAACGATTCAAACTGGTATGCTCCCGTGGCTGACAGCGCAAAAAGAGCCGCCATTGACGCAATGAACGGCTGGGATCCATCCGGTGGCGCAGTCTACTATTTCAACCCGAAAAAAACAAACGACGCGTTTATGCATTCCCGTCCCGTTATAAAAGTTATCGGCAACCACACGTTTTGCAGTTAATAAAAAGAAAAGAAAAAAGGCTGAGGTTTTTCCTCAGCCTTTTGTTATTGATTTTCAGACCGTTCAACAGAACAAACTGTCTTTTACTTGATTGCCGCCATATTATCAGCAAATTCATAAAGTCCGTGTTCGGGCCGCTGAACGTAAAACGCCTGCATTCCGGCAAAACCCGCGGCAACAATGTCTGTTTCGTAATTGTCGCCCACATAAACGCAGTTTTCCATATCGGCGTCCGCAAGAGCGGCGGCGTGCTCGAAAATGGCTCTGCCCGGTTTAGCAAGGCCGTCAGAGGAAGTAACTATAACGCTGAAGTAGGAGAAAATTCCCGTTTTCTTCAGTTTCAGTTCCTGCTGGGCGCGAACTCCGTTTGAAATGATGCCGAGTTTGTAACCTGCCGCTTTAAGTTTTTTCAAAGCGGGCAGAACGTCGTCAAAAAGGCACCAGCATTCGCGGTAGTAGTCCTCGTATTCGAGAAAGCATTTCCAGGCTTCGTCGTCCGTCAGCGTGTGGCCGCTCAGGGCGTAAACATTTTTGAATCTGGCGCGGCGCTGGCCGTCAAAGTCATATTTTCCCTCGAGGTAAGCGTCAAAACACGCCTGCTCAATATCAAACCACTTTTTGTACAGCTCGTCAAAGGAAAGAGAAAAATCCTCTGTGTGAATTTCGTAAAATTTCCTAACGGCTTTTTTCTGGGCGGCCTGAAAGTCAAGCAGTGTGTCGTCAATGTCAAAAAATATCCATTCGCTCATATTCTTCTCCACTGCGGGCAGTTGCCCGCGGCTTTTATTTTATTTATTTGGTATAGAAAGTAAGAAATGCCTTGTACGCCATATAGACGTCAATTTTGCTTACGATTTCATACGGAGCGTGCATTGAGAGAACGGGAACGCCCACGTCGATAACGTCAACGTCAAGATTTGCGATATACATTGCGACTGTTCCGCCGCCTCCGCCGTCAACTTTGCCCAGTTCGCCGCTTTGCCAGAGAACGCCGTTGTTTTCAAGCAGAGCCTTTACGAAACTTACATATTCGGCGCTGGCGTCTGACGTGCCGCTCTTTCCGCGGGAGCCGGTGAATTTTGTAACAACAACGCCTTCGTTGATGAATGAAGCGTTGTTTTTCTCAAAGGCTGAAGACCAGGTGGGGTCAAACGCCGCGTTAACGTCTGCGGAAAGGCACTTAGAGTTGCGAAGAACGTCTCTGCCCTCGTAGCCTTCCATGCGTGCCAGGTCCTCAATAAAGTATTTGAGATAACTTGAGTTAAGACCTGTGTTGCCGTCTGAGCCTGTTTCTTCTTTATCGGTCAAAACGGTGATGCAGGTGTATTCCGGCGGCTCAACAATGTCAAGTATCGCCTGAAGAGCCGGGTAAGCGCAAACCCTGTCGTCGTGGCCGTAGCCGCCGATAAGCGAACGGTCAAAGCCGATGTCGTCAACGGTGAACGCCGGCACGAGTTCCAGTTCTGCTGAAAGGAAGTCGCGCTCAACAATTCCGTATTTTTCATAAAGCAGATTGAGAATGTTCAGCTTTATCTTTTCGCTTGCTTCATCGTCCTTAAAGGGTCTTGAGCCGATAACGATGTTCATCTCTTCGCCCTTGATAAGCTGGTTTATCTTGCGCTGATACTGCTCTTCGGCAAGGTGGGGCAGAATGTCCGTAATGCAGAATTTCGGGTCGCCCTCGTCCTCGCCGAGACGAACGTCAACGTAACTGCCGTCGTTTTTGCAGATTCTGCCGTGAAGTGAAAGCGGAATTGCCGTCCACTGGTATTTCTTAATTCCGCCGTAGTAATGCGTCTTAAAGAAAGCAAGACCGTTGTCCTCGTAAACGGGGCGCTGTTTAAGGTCAATTCTCGGAGAGTCAATGTGGGCGGCGCTGATTCTTACGCCGTCTTTTATGCTTCTTTTGCCCTTTACGCAGAGGATTATTGCCTTGCCTCTGTTCATTTTGTAGACCTTGTCGCCGGGTTTCAGTTCATCGCCGAATTCGTCAAAGGGTACAAATCCGTTTGTTTCGGCAACTTTTTGAGCCTCTGCCGCAACTTCGCGCTCTGTTTTACAGCGGTACAAAAAGTCCTTGTATCCTTCGCAGAACTCGTCGCAGATTTCCAGTTCGGCGTCGGTCATAAAATCAACGCCGTTTTTCTTTTCGTCAAACAGCAGGTCTTTGAGCTGTTGACCTTTTGATTTTTCGCTCATATTATAGCCTCCAGTATTCTGTCTATTTGGGATTTTATATTTCTTCCGTCGTTAATGACGGTAAAATCGCTGTGTTCTATATAATAGTCTTCCCCCAGCTGGGCGTTCATACGCAGTTTTGCCGCATCTTCGCTGATTTTATCCCGCTGAGTTATGCGCTTTTGCCTTATCTCTTCGGGAGCGGTCACGGCGATTATCTTTGTGCAGAGTTTGTCGCCGCCGCTTTCAAAAAGCTGGGGAGCGTCAAGCACTGCGGGAAACGCCGCCTTTTTACTGCATTCAAGAAGTATTGCAGGGTGCATTATTTCGTTGAGCCGTTTTTTCTTTTCTTCGTTGGCAAAGGCGCGCTTTGCAAGCAGTTTCCTGTTTAGTTCGCCATTTTCGATTATGTCGCTTCCGAATTCTTTTGACAGAACATCCAGAAGAGGCGAGCCTTTTTCAGTAAGTTTGTGGGCGCTTTCATCGCAGTTGATAATATTATAGCCCAACTGCGCCAGATATTTTCCCACGTAGCCCTTGCCTGCTCCCGTCTGACCTGTCAGTCCGATAAGAAACGGCTTTCGCAAATCAAGCACGGTAAATGCGGCGGCTCGAATAAGACGGTTGTAAACAGCCATTCCAACGCCGTCTTTATGGGGCATACGGGCGTAGACCGTTTTTGCTCCCAGTTCGTCCAGTTTTCGCAAAGCGTCAAAAAGTTCCTTTGCTTGGCTAAGATCGTCGTTTTCACTGCCGTATGTAACTTTTGGCACGTTAACGCAGTCCCCCTCAAAGCAGAGAGCGAATGCTTCGGGTCGGCTGTTAACGAATTTTTCGTAAATTTCTTTTTCCGCGTCAACGAGAATAACTCTCGCTTTCGGCGCGTAGTGCTTGTACTTCATTCCGGGGAAAGCCGCTTTTTCGCCGTCTTCCATTTTTTCAAGCACCGCCTTGGCAAGTTCCACCGGGCCGATAACTTCTTCAAGCATCTCTTTTGTAACGGCGCCGGGGCGCAGAAGAGTGGGCTTTTCCGTTGCCACGGTAATAACTGTTGATTCAACTCCGAATTCGCAGTCGCCGCCGTCAACAATGGCTTCAATCTTGCCCATCATGTCGTCAATAACGTATTTTGCTCTTGTAGGGCTTGGCAGTCCGCTGGTGTTTGCGCTCGGCGCGGCAATGGGAACGCCCGAAGCCGCAATTACTTTGTTTGCAACGGGGTTTACCGGCATCCTTATCGCCACGGTGTCAAGTCCTCCGCTGACAACGGAGCCTATACGGTCGCTTTTTTTCATTATAACTGTAAGCGGACCAGGGAAGAACGCGTCAATAAGCGCCTGCGCCTTTTTCGGAATTTCGGCAACAAGGGGCGCAATGTCTTCCTTGCGGGCAACGTGGACAATAAGGGGATTGTCGCTTGGTCTGCCCTTTGCGGCGTAAATATTTTTTACCGCCTCTTCGTTAAGCGCATTTGCCCCAAGACCGTATACCGTCTCGGTGGGAAACGCAACAAGTCCGCCGCGGCTGAGAATTTCTCCCGCCCGCATTATATCCTGTTCACTTGTTGAAAGTATTTCGGTTTTCATTTTATATCTCTGTTTCGTATTGTTTTCGCCGCTTATTCGCCGTCGTGCTGGGCGCTGAGTTTGGCCGCGGTGTCCGCCGTTATCAGCGCGTCTATCAGTTCGTCAAGGTCGCCGTTTAATATTTGTTCCAGCTTGTAAAGAGTAAGATTTATCCTGTGGTCGGAAACACGCCCCTGGGGATAGTTGTATGTTCTTATTCTCTCGCTTCGGTCGCCTGTGCCGACCTGACTCTTGCGCTCGCCCGCTATTTTTGCGTCGTGCTTCGCTTTTTCCGCGTCGTAAAGCCTTGCGCGAAGTACTTTAAGCGCTTTTTCCTTGTTTTTGTGCTGGCTTCGTTCGTCCTGGCATTCAACCACCGTTCCCGTGGGAATATGGGTTATGCGTATCGCCGAGGACGTTTTATTGATATGCTGGCCGCCTGCTCCCGATGAGCGGAAAGTGTCTATTTGAAGATCCTTTGGGTTAAGTTCAAAGTCAACTTCCTCCGCTTCAGGCAAAACTGCAACGGTAACTGTGGAGGTGTGTATTCTTCCCTGGCTCTCCGTTTCGGGCACTCGCTGAACGCGGTGAACTCCTGATTCAAATTTAAATCTTGAATAAGCGCCGTCGCCTTCAATGGAAAAGCTGATTTCCTTGAAACCGCCGAGCCCCGTTTCGTTGGCGCCCAGCACTTCGCTTTTGAAGCCCTTTGCCTCGGCGTACATCGTGTACATTCTGTAAAGAACGCCTGCGAAAAGCGCCGATTCTTCGCCGCCGGCTCCGCCTCTTATTTCAATGATAACGTTTTTGTCGTCGTTGGGGTCTCTGGGCAGAAGCAGTATCTTCAGTTCTTCCTGAATTCTGTCCATATCCTCTTTGCTTGTTTTAAGCTGTTCCTGGGCCAGTTCTTCAAGTTCGCTGTCGCCGGAACTTTCTTCCAGCAGCGACTGGGCGTCCTCGTAGGCCGCCGCGGCGGCTTTGTATTCGCGGAATTTTTCAGTCACCGGGGTGAGCTGTTTTAATTCCTTCATCAGTTTTGTGTATTGTTCAATGTCTGAGGCAACGTCGCTTCTGCAAAGCATTTCGTTTACCTCGTCATATCTTTTTTCAACTTCTGTCAATTTGTCAAACATGGTATTATCCTTTCCGTAAATCCTTTTTTAAGTCATAAAAAGGCGGTGCGCTAAAGCGCGTCTTTTACGGATTTAATGCTTTTTTCAGCCTTGGTGCGGGGAATGAGAACTTCTCTGCCGCATTTTGTGCATTTTAGCTTGTAGTCTACCCCGAGACGGGTTATCTCAAAAGCGCTGCATCCGCAGGGATGCGGCTTTTTCATTATAACAATGTCATGTAAATGCAGTTCCATGTTTTCACCCTGTTTTCGCAAAAATTCTTCTTAACCGATTATATAGTATAGCATTATTTGATGAGGTTTACAACATATCTGAGGCTTTATCATCATATAAATGAATTACCGAAAAAGTAAAAAAGAAGAGTGATGTTATGATTTTTTATCCGGAGGGGAAAAACGAAGAGTATTGCAGAACGTTTGAAACGCCTCAGGAACTGAAAAACGCAATGATGAACGATGAAATTATCGAAAGCAGAGTGCTTCTGTGCGACAGGGAGCATAATCTCCATGTTGATTTGGGAGCGATGCGCGGAATTATTCCCAGAGAAGAGGGAGCCGTGGGCATTGAGGACGGAAGCGTTCGTGATATTGCGCTTATCTCAAAGGTAAACAAAAAGGTGTGCTTTTTTGTTCTGGGATTTAAGCGTGACCCTTACGGCACAACAACGGCAATTCTTTCCCGCCGCGCTGTTCAGATACGCTGTATCAGCGAGTTTTTGGATAATTTGCAGGTGGGCGATATTATTGACGCAAGAGTTACCCATCTTGAAAAGTTCGGAGCTTTTATTGACATCGGAGCCGGGATAAACGCCCTTATTCCGATAGATATGCTGTCGGTCAGCCGAATTGACCACCCCAGGTGCCGACTTTGGGAGGGCGAGGATATTAAAGTTGTCCTGCGCCGAAGAGAGGAAAACAAACTTACTTTCTCGCTAAAGGAACTTCTGGGAACCTGGGAGGAAAACGCGGCTCTCTTTTCGCCGGGGGAAACGGTGACGGGCATCGTAAGAAGCGTGGAAAGTTACGGCGTTTTCGTTGAACTTGCTCCAAATCTTGCGGGACTGGCGGAGCCCTGCGACAATCTTTACGAGGGTCAGCAGGTGGCGGTTTACGTTAAGTCCGTTATTCCGTCTAAAATGAAGATAAAACTTGTAATTGTTGAAGCCTTTGACGAAACTGCCAAGCCGTCTGCGCTGACTTATTTTTATAACAGGGACCATATGGATTTCTGGCAGTATTCTACCCCCGAAAGCCCTAAAGAGGTATTTACGGATTTTACTGCTTCTGATGAACCTGACGGCGAAAATTCAATATCTACATAAAAAGCAAAGCCGATACACTTAGTATCGGCTTTTTGTTTATTTAATATATCTAATGTCGTTGCCCAGCAGAACGAGAGCGGAGTATTCCCCGGCAATTCTTGAGGTGATGCGCTGGTCGTACTTTTCGGAAAGTTCCTGAAAATCAAAATTAGTGTTGATTATCGTTGGGCGCTTTGACAAAATTCTTGTGTTGATAATATTGTAAAGGCAGGCAACCGTGTATGCCCCGGTGTATTCTGTGCCCAGATCGTCAATGATAAGCAGATCAGTGTGGAGAACGTCGTTTTCGCTGTAGCGCAGATTGTCAGTTCTGCCGAAATTCTCGTTTTGCAAATCGGACAGCAGGTTGTAGGCGGTGCCGTAAACAACGCTGAACCCTCTGTTTATCGCAACGTTTGCAATGGCAAGGGAAAGATGAGTTTTGCCCAGCCCCGTCATGCCCATGAGGATAAGGTTTGCCGGCTTGCCTACGGTAAATCCCGTTGCGTAGCGGCGGCACGCTTCAACTATTTTCTGCGCCTTTGCTCTGGGAGAAATTCCCTCAGGGGTGCTGTCGTCGGGATAATAATTAACGTCAAATGTATCAAAAGTGCATTCGTCCAGCGGAGCGATGCGCCTTATCTCGTTTCTCTGAATTTCCTTGAGCAGTTCTCTGTGGCAGGTGCATACCCTGTCGCCGATAAATCCCGTGTCCTTGCAGGCGGGGCAGGTGTAGTGTATCTGGAGCGCGTCCTCCGAATAACCGTGAGCCTTCAGCAGTTCCTTTTTCTTCTGCTGGAGTTTCTGGCTCAGTTTCTGGAGCCTTTCAATGTCTGCCTTTTTGTCGTCTGAATACAAAAAAGTTTTTGATATTGAGTAGCCCACCTGGGAGAGCTGATTTTTTATATCAATAAGTTCCGGCACCGCTTCGCTTATTTCTTCAAAGGCACGGTCCGCCTCTATATTCGCTTTTTCCCTGCGCTTTTCCAGCGCGTTTATCGCTTTCTGGTATATTGATACTTTGTAAGCCACTTACTGCATCTCCTAAAATTTGATGTCCGTGTTGTTCATGGTGTCGTTTATGATTTTGTTCATGTCGTAAGACGGTTCGCCGTGGAGCTTGCCGCCTTTTTCGCTCTTTTTGCGGGAGTTAAAGTTTTCCTGCTGTTTCTGCGCCTGAGCCGGGGTGGTTACACCCTCCTTTTTCCATCGGCGCAAAACAGAGTCCATATATTTAAGCGACGGCTTGTCCGCGTTTTCTTTCATTATATCGCTGGCAAGCATTATCATTTCGTCTGAAAAATCATTTTTCCACCCTGCCACCATTTCCCTCTGCTTCATGGTGGGGGAGCGGTGGCGGATGCCGGTCATCGCAATAACTTCATCCCAGGTCTTGTCGGTTGAGGCAAGGTAAAGCAGTTTTTCGTCTGCGTCGGCGATAGTCTGAACTCCGTCCTCCGCCCAGGAGTTTGCCATTTTGTTGATATATGCAATGCTTATCGAGCGTCCCTTTTCCTTTTCGCTTCGGTAATAGCCCAGAAGCATTAGGATAACTTCTGCTGTTAGCCCGTAGTATATCGTCATGTTTACCAGCATTTCCTGCTCCGCAAAGCTGATAGTCCTGCCCAGAACCACCTGGGCTTCAGACAAAAGCATATCCAGCTTTTTGTTTTCCCTGCAAAGCGCGACAACGTCTTTCGGGGTTAACCTCGGAGCGGGAAGCGGCTCTTTCTTTTCCAAGACAGGGGCGGTGGGCATCGGCTTTTCGGGAGCGGGGGCGCTTTCGGTTTTTACCTCTTTTGCTTTTTTCGGCGCGGGCTGTTCGCCCTCTGCGTCTGAAACAAGAACACCCTCTTCCAGCCAAAAACTCATTATCTCCTCTGCGTCGGCGCAGGGAATGCCCAGTTTTGCCGCTATCTCTGATGAGGTGGCTTTGCCGCCGTTTCGCAAAACAAGCAGAAGCGCTTTTATCTGGTATTCACTTGCAAGTTTAAGATAACGGTCAACGATACCGGTGGGCACGTTGAATATTCCGTCGTTCCAGATATCGCCGAAAGGCGGCGCTGAATAAAGCATGTTCTAACCTCTTTTGCGTAAATAAATCTAAAGTGTGTATTTCATTTTAGCAAATCAAAATCAATATGTAAATACGCAAATATTACAAAATCCGTATATCGGTACGCTGACTTTAGGGGATAACGGTAAAAAACACTTGACAAAACGTGCGCTTGCCTTTATAATTACATTTACAGTTTGCGGATTTAGCTCATCCGGTAGAGCGCCACCTTGCCAAGGTGGAGGTAGCGAGTTCGAGTCTCGTAATCCGCTCCAGAAAAAGCCTGAACAAAAAGTTCGGGCTTTTATTTTTTTACTTTTTTCGCCAAGCACGTGTAGGCTGTTTTTTATAATGCTTTCTTTTTCGGCGCGGGAGTTTTCCGCGCTGTTTTTTATTGCTTGCGCAAAATCCGCCGCTGTGTTATATTCAAAAGAGGATTATCTTTAATTTTATTTTAATTTTTTCTGATTATAATATATTTCAAAGACTGGAGGTGGCTTTATGAGAATTCTTATAGCCGAGGATGAGCGGGATTTAAACGATATTCTAAGGCGAAAAATGGAAGTTGAGGGTTATTCCGCCGACTGCTGTTTTGACGGCGAAGACGCGTTGTTTTATATGAACCAGGCGGAGTATGACGCTGTAATAATGGACGTCATGATGCCGAAAATGGACGGCTTTGAGGCTGTAAGGCGTTACCGCGAGGGCGGAGGAAAAGCGCCGGTTTTGTTCCTTACCGCCAGAGACGCTGTTGAGGACAGGGTGCGAGGTCTTGATCTCGGCGCCAACGATTATCTTGTAAAGCCTTTTTCTTTTGCGGAACTTATGGCGAGAATACGGGCAATGACAAGAAGCTTTGCAGGCACGGTGAGCAATGTCTATACCCTTGCGGATCTTACGGTAGATACCGCCGCCAAGCGCGTTACCCGTTCGGGCAGACAGATAAAACTTTCCGCCAGGGAGTTTTCACTGCTGGAGTATCTTATCCGCAACGCAGGCAAGGTGCTTTCAAGAGAACAGATAGAAAATAATCTTTATAATTTTGACTATGAAGGCGGCACAAACGTAGTAGACGTCTATATCCGCTATCTTCGCAAGAAACTTGACGACGGATTTGAAAAGAAACTTATCCATACTGTCAGAGGAAGCGGCTACGTGCTTCGGGAGGAAGAATGAAACCTGTTACTGTTAGGGCAAAAATAACGCTTTGGTTTTCCGCGTTGATAGCGGTAATATCAATAATGATGTTTGTGCTTATGCTGGTTATAAGCACTTCCGTTCTTCACAGCGACGTTAAAGAGGAACTTATCAATACCGTCAGCGCAAACACGGAAGAAATAGAATTTTTTACCGACCTTGAGATGAACGAGAGAGAAGCCGGCGACCAGTACGTTATGTATAACGGCGGTTATCTTGAAATAGACGACGATTATCTTGATGAATCGGACGGAGTTTTTACCGCTCTTTACGACAGCGAGGGAAATTTGCTTTACGGCCAGCGGATAAAAAACGCACCGCTTAATATTTCGTCTGAAATAGGAACATACCGTGCAGACGGCGAAAAGTATTATGTCTACTGCACAAAACTCAGCGGCTACGGGCTGGACGGACTTGTGCTCCAGGGCGTAGTAAACGAAAACGCAAAGGAAACTACCCTTACGAGAATAACCAAACTTTCTCTGCTTTTACTGCCTCTGCTGGCTGTCTGCGCAATAGTCGGCGGCTACATTTTGGCGGGCAGACTTCTTCGCCCAAACCCTGTAATAAGCAAGTGCTTT
>URGA01000059.1 GCA_900547275.1 uncultured Oscillospiraceae bacterium
GCTGTAGCCGACATATGAGCCGTTGCAGAAAATGTCAAGAGAACCTGCAACGCCGAGGAACTCTACTGAATAATGCAGTGAGGTATCTTCAATTTCAAATTTTTTAATGTAAACACCTGCCGAAGTATCCTCCGGAATTTTGGGAGGTTTCGGTTTAAAGGGATAGCGTGTGTTAACATAATACGGTGCCTCAAAACCTGTGTACTGCCATGTTGAAGGCACTTTGACGGTCACCGTATCTTCTTTATCCGTATCAAAAGTGTCCGGGATTTCGCGGCAGTCTGAATAATAAGCGAACTGCCAGTCACCGGACAAACAAGTTACCAAATCAGAAGAATAACGCTCGGTGAGAATATTCGTGCTCTCCAGGAGATTTCTATCGGCATAAGGAATAAAATATGCCGAAGGAGTTAGAATATTTTCTTTAAACAATGACGGATTGTTGTAGTTGTCGTTCTTGAGATTGTATATCATAATTGCATACCTGCTTTCGCTAAGCGCTTTCAAAATAATCATAGAAACAGGCGAACAATCATAAAATTGTTGTTCGCCCGTTGTAAAAAATCTTTAATAAACCGCCTGTTAGGCCATAAAGGAACGAATAACCGCTTCGCAATCCTTTTCGTCCATGATCTTGGGCACAGGATAAAGCGGGTTAGCCTCCTTAAGGGCTCTGTGAACAAGCGTAGGAATATCCTCTTCCTTAATCATATCAAAGGTTGAAGGAATATTCATATTCTCATTAAGACGGCGGATTGCGGCAATAAACGCCTTTCCTTTTTCAGCGGTGCTCATTGAGCTGTCTGCAACACCGGCAATGTCTGCCAGTTTAGCAAGCTGAGGATACGCGGCGTCTGCGTAATAGTCAAGCACATACGGCAGTATAACCGCGTTTGCAAGGCCGTGGGGAGTACCGTACAGGCCGCCCAGGTTGTGGGCGATAGCGTGAACGTAACCTACATAAGCGTGGGTAAACGCACGTCCTGCAAGGAACGAACCCTTTAGCATATTGCCCCTTGCTTCCAAATCCTTTCCGTCTGTATAAGCCTTTTCAATATTATCGAAAATAAGCTTAACAGCCTCTTCTGCTTCTGCAATGGTTTCCTTTGTGTTGCTCTTTCCTATGTAAGCCTCAACAGCATGAGTCAAAGCGTCCATACCCGTTGTAGAAGTAATGTGCGGCGGCAAACCTACGGTAAGTTCCGGGTCAAGCACCGCATACTTGGGGCGAAGACAAGTATCATTGACAGCATTTTTTTCGTGAGTCTCAGGGTCTGTAACAACAGCGGCAACCGTTGTTTCTGAGCCGGTTCCGGCAGTTGTCGGAACAGCAAAGAACGGCGGCAGCTTTTTATGAACTTTCAGCTGACCGCGCATGGCACGCACAGACTGGTTCGGTTTAACGACTCTTGCAGCCGCAACCTTTGCACAGTCCATGGATGAACCGCCGCCGAAGGCAATAACACCTTCACAGCCGTTCTTGATGTACATATCCTTGCATTCCTCAATGTTCGGGATAGTTGGGTTCGGCTGTACTCCGTCATAAACAACGTAAGCAATACCTACTTCGTCAAGCTTAGCGAACATGGGATCAAGAAGATGAAGTCCCATCAAGCCTTTATCGGTCACGACGAGAACTTTCTTTACGCCCTTGTTCTTGATAAACTCAGGCAGACGAAGAACAGAACCTGCTCCTTCAAGAAGTTCCGGTGACGACCAGTCCATAAAGCACATGGCTACCTTAAAGACACGCTGATAAATTCTGTACCAGCACTTTTTAAGAGTCCAAAGCATGAAGATACCTCCTTTTCATAAAATTTCATATATATTTTACAAAATTCCTACTCTCATTGCAAGTCATTTTATAAAAATCCCCTTTTATTTTCCAATTCGATATGCTAATATAAGAACATAATTAACCAAGACAATAACCGAACAGGAGAAAAGAATAATGTCTGATGAAAAACTTATTTTCTGCGGAAACAGTGAAAAGTTTTTAAGAAAAGAACTTGTTTCACAAAGCAACGAAGCAAACGGCGGAGTAGCATTCAGAATACCCAGCCTCATTAACGCCGGCGGAACTCTGATTGCCGCTATAGACCGTGCTTCCACGGGTGCTGACTGGGGTTATATAGAACTTGCGGTGCGCCGCAGCGAAGACGGAGGAGAAACATGGAGCGATGTCGAAACCATCGCCGCGCCCCCTGCCAGAGAGACAAGAATTTCATCTGACAGTTACGCTTCGGCTTTCTATATTGACCCCTGCATGGCTATAGCTCCCAACGGCGACGTTATCATGATTGCGGACTTTTGGCCCGAGTGCAAAGGACTTCACAACCGCAAACTGCTTGATAAACACAAAGTTCCATATGCCCAGTTAAACGGCAGAATGCGTCCTTTGATTTACGACCGAGACGGCAATTTTTACTATGTTGCTGAAAACGGCGATGTGCTCAACAGCAAAAAAGAGCCCACCGAGTATAAGGTGGCAAACGGCTTCGGCGCCCTTTACAAAGGCGAAGAATATGTAGGCAACATTTACCTCAACGGTGCTGTCGGCAAAAATGAAATGAACGCAAACACAACATTCGGCGCTCCGCTTAAAGCGCCTAAACGCTGCTATGTTTTCATGTTCAGAAGCACTGACAACGGTAAGACATGGAGTGAGCCCACTGATATAACAAATATGATACTCCACGAAAAAGACGGCACTTTCCTTGGTGTTGCTCCCGGAACGGGTATCACAACGTCTGACGGAAGAATTATTATGCCGCTTTACGTTGACCGTAAATCCACCGTCTCTATTTACAGCGTTGACAACGGCGAAACATGGCACAGAATGACCTCCGCTCCCTACGCAGAGAACATTGACGAATGGCAGATGATAGAGGCGCCGGACGGCACTGTAATCGGCTTCGGCCGCCAGAAAGGCTACGGCAAGACACCAGTCTCTGTTTCAACTAACAAAGGAAAGAGCTGGGTAAAATTCGGCAAAACAGCGCTTTACGCGCCTAAATGCCAGAAGAGCATTATCTCTCACGGAGATTACGTTTTCTGCTCTCACCCCAGCGAGCGCAAACGCGCAAACGGTATGCTCACGGTAGGCAAACTCCGCTACAAAAAAGGACTTCAGGCTCATATCGACTGGATATCAGAAGTGCCTATCAACCAAGGTTTCTTTGCCTATTCATCACTTACAATGATAGACGACGAGACAATAGGCGTCCTTTACGAAGACGAGCCATCAAGCCACATCATGTTCCGCTCATATAAAATCAGCGGTATTATCTAAATTATAATACATAAAAAGAGACTGAATACATAAAAAGAGACTGAAGCAATGCTTCAGTCTCTTTTTTAATCTTCGTTTCTGCCCAGTATTTCGTCAATCTTCTTTATTCGAGAAGCTATTTTTTCCTTATAAATCATACGGGAAAAGTCGGCAAACGCAAGGCGCAGTGTCTGCTCAATGAGTTTCCGTTCATCCTCTGTAATTCCTTTTATAGATGAAAAAGCGCGTATAAGCGAAGTCAAATCAATATCTTTCAGCGACTCATAGTCTGTAATTCCGGCATCCTCAAAAAATCCGAATAGCGTTTCAAAAACATTTTCAATATTTTCAGGTCCTACGTCCTCTAAAAGCTTCTTTATATATTTTTCCACAAACAGCGAGCGTTCATTTCTGCCGTCTGCATATACAAAATGGTCATTTTCCACAAGCCAGGATGACGCCTGGTGCTGTTTTAGTCCGTCATTTTCGCTTTTTACGATTTTTGTGCTGCTGTTATGCTCAAGCAGACAACCTATCACCGAGTCCTCAGGAACAAATGAAAAAATTCTATCTTTCATCTGAAGATAATCGTATCGCTCAATCATTACCTTCGGAAATCCCGGAGCGTCGTCTTCATAAACGGCAATGATATTCTTTTTTAGAGAATTCGAGCAGGAAACAGCCGCAAACACCGCGAGATTTCCGCCCTTTGAATGGCCGCATACCCTAACTTTTCTCCTCGAAAGAGACGCAGTCTCCTGAAAATAATAGAGCGCTTCTATCTGGGCGGGAACAGGAAACATATAACTGAGCATAGCCGATTCCTTAACCCCTGTAAGACTGGAGTCGGTTCCTCTGAACGCTATAAGCGCAGTACCGTCGTCCAGATAAAAATTAACTGCGGAAAACTGCTTATCTATCCTTGTATTTACATTATTTACATAGCGAAGCAAAGTTGTTCCCTTAAAGCGCTTAGCCTCTGCACATTCTCGCAAAAGATAAGCCGCCTTCCTTACGATAGACAGATCATCCTCCATTTCATCCTCACTGTGCAGACTCCAAAACAGCTCCGCCGCTCTGGGAAGAGACGTTTCCACGTCGCTGTCAAAGCCCGCAACAATTCCGGCATAATCAACATAAGCAAGCTGAGAAAAGATAAGATTATCCACCTCATTAAAAGGCTTTTCCTCAAAGGTATAGCCGCCGTATTCTTTTATATAATCGGTCATATGTGCCATAAAATAAAATCACCCTGTAAAGTATATAAATCACATTTGCATTTTACCACCTATTATAAATATTCGCAACAAAAAAAGGCGGCAGCGCCGCCTTTTTTTTGTTTAATATATTCCCTGCTCCAGCATAGCATTTGCAACCTTTTCAAAGCCTGCAATATTTGCCCCTGCAACAAGATTATAACCAAGGCCGTATCTTTCCGCCGCCTCTACCGAATGGCGGTGAATGTCTATCATAGCCCGGTGCAATTTGCTTTCAACCTCTTCGGCACTCCAGGAAAGTCTCTGGCTGTTCTGGCTCATTTCAAGACCTGAAACGCAAACGCCGCCTGCATTTACCGCTTTTGACGGCGCAACTACTATATCTTTCTGCGCCATAAGATAATTCAGTGCTTCGTTTGTTGTAGGCATATTTGAAACTTCAATATAATATTTTACGCCGTTCTTGACTATCTTCTTTGCGTCTTCAATTCCGACTTCGTTTTGGGTTGCACAGGGAAGAATAACGTCGCCCTTTACACCCCAGGGCTTTTCTCCCGGATGGTATTCAGCCCCAAATTTGTCTGCGTAATCGGCAACACGGTCACGTCCTGATGCACGCATTTCAAGAAGATAAGCAATTTTTTCTTCAGTGACGATACCGTCTTTATCGTAAACATAACCGTCGGGGCCGCTGATTGTAAGCGGCTTTCCGCCAAGTTCAACTATCTTTTTGATAGCACCCCAGGCAACGTTTCCGAAACCTGAAACGATAAATGTCTTCCCCTTTATATCATCACCCATGTGCTTAAACACTTCGCAGGTATAATAAATAGCGCCGTAACCTGTTGCCTCAGGTCTGATAAGAGAGCCGCCGTATGTAAGACCTTTACCCGTTATAACGCCGTTGTCAAAGGCGTCTGAAATTCGTTTGTACTGACCGAAAAGGAAACCGATTTCTCTGGAGCCCACGCCGATATCACCTGCGGGAACGTCGACATTGGGACCGATATGGCGGTAAAGTTCCGTCATAAACGACTGGCAAAAGCGCATTACTTCGCCCTTGCTCTTGCCTCTTGGGTCAAAATCCGAGCCGCCTTTTGCGCCGCCCATAGGAAGACCTGTAAGGGAATTTTTAAAAGTCTGTTCAAAGCCAAGGAAGTACATAATACTTGAGTTAACACTCGGATGGAAGCGAAGACCGCCTTTATAAGGACCGATTGCCGAATTAAACTGAACACGGTAGCCACGGTTAATTCTTGTCTTTCCGGCATCGTCTACCCACGCAACTCTGAAAGTTATAAGCCTGTCAGGTTCAACCATTCTTGTAAGAATATCATCTTCAACATATTCGGGATGACATTCTATTACCTGCTCCAGCGAGCTGTAAACCTCTTCAACGCACTGGATATATTCAGGCTTTGCGTTGTCACGTCTCTTCACGGTGTCAATTACGCTTTGAATATACTCGTTCATAAAAATTCCCTCCGATAATTTTTTGCAAAGAATGAAAGGTGTATACCTTCAATCAAATTCATGATAACACCAATTTCAGTCATTTACAATAGAATTTCGTAATAATATACAAATATTTTTGTGCAGTTTGACATTGTTTTATCAATATCAATCAACAATCATCAAAAGTAACCTAAACATTGACAAACTCTCCACAACCGCGTTAAATACTTAACATATGCAAAAAAGCACGGTAAAAAACCGTGCTTTTAATATCGCTTATTTAATTTACGCACCCATAAAACGTGTGCAACGGCTAACGAGCTCATCCCAGCGGCGGTCAACCTCTTTCTGGAATGCTTCAATCATCCATTCATTGCCGGGTTTGAACATATGTTTAAATCTTCCCTGCTTTACAAGGAATTCCTCAATCGGCACATAGCGTCTGGGCTCATAGTTAAGGGTCCATACACCGTCAACCACCTCAAACAACGGCCAATAACGAGTTTCAACGCCGAGACGGCAGATCTCCATAATATCAGCGGTATTATAACGCCAGCCTCTGGGGCACGGTGCCATGATATTCAGAAAAGCGGGACCCTTTGTATAAATCGCCTTTTCAGCTTTGATATGGAGATCACGGAAATTCTGAACAAAAGTTGTCTGACCAACATAAGGAATTTTATGCTCAGCCATTATAGCGGACAAGTCTTTTCTGTACTGTGGCTTACCGTCGCACTGTCTGCCTACAGGTGTAGTTGTGGTATCTGCGAACATCGGTGTTGCGGATGAACGCTGAATGCCTGTATTCATATAAGCGCCGTTGTCGTAGCAAACATAGACCATATCATGGCCTCTTTCCATTGCACCTGAAAGTGACTGGAGACCGATGTCGTATGTACCTCCGTCGCCGCCAAAAGTGATAAATTTATATGTATCGTCAAGTTTTCCTTTACGGCGAAGCGCGTTATATGCGCCCTCAACGCCGCTCATTGTTGCGCCGGCGTTTTCAAATGCGTTATGAATATAGCTGTCCTTATACGCTGTATAAGGATACATAAATGTTGAAACTTCAAGACAGCCTGTGGCATTGCCGACAACAGCCTTGTCGCCGGGCTTGATAGCCTTAAGCACGTTACGAACGGCAATTGTGCCGCCGCAGCCTGCGCACATTCTGTGTCCGCCGGAAAGGCGGTCTTCTCTGCTTACAAATTCTTTAAAATCATACATTGCGCTGCCCTCCTTATTCTCTTACACCAAGATAGCGGTAAGGATTTTCAACTTTTCCGTCAGCCGCAATCTTCTGCAAATCGGAATAAACGCTCTCAATATCTTCAACGCGGACGTCTCTGCCGCCGAGGCCGTAAACATAGTTAACGGCAAGAACCTTGGAAGAATTTCTGTACAACGCTGTAGTAACTTCTGCGCCGATAGGTCCGCAGCAGTCGTTGTAGCTCTCCGTACGGTCCATAAGCGCAACGGCTTTAACATTTTCAAGAGCCTTTGCAATTTCATCTCCGGGGAAAGGACGGAAAAGACGAATTTTGATAAGTCCGGCTTTAACTCCGTTTTCTCTGAGTTTGTCAACGGCGTCTTTTGCTGTTCCTGCCGCTGAACCGATAAGAACAAGCGCAAATTCCGCGTCGTCCATCTTATATTCTTCAAAAAGGCCGTACTTTCTGCCGCTGAACTTGGCATACTCGTCAGCAACTTCAAGGGTTACCTTCTTTGCGTTCTTCAGAGCCTCAGCCTGAGCGCGCTTAGCCTCAAAGTAGTAGTTGGTAACGCTGTAGGGACCAACTGCCATGGGGCACTCCGGGTCAAGAAGACTATGCTCCGGCTCATATTCGCCTACAAAATTCTTAACTTCTTCGTCCTCGTTGAGCATGATATTTTCAACGGCGTGAGAAGTAATAAAACCATCCTGGCAAATCATAACTGGCAGTTTTACATCCTTGTGCTCGGCAATACGATAAGCCATGCAAAGATTGTCGTAAACTTCCTGGTTGTTCTCAGCGTAAATCTGAATCCAACCTGCATCTCTTGCACCCATAGAATCCGAATGGTCGCAGTTAATGTTGATAGGACCAGACAGCGCACGGTTAACAAGCGTCATTACGATTGGCAGACGGTTTGACGCGGATAAAGTTCCTCCCACATCAGAGCCATACCTGCTGACGACGTTGCGGTAACAGAGCGAGCGCCCGCCGCTTCAGAGCCGATAACAGCAGACATTGCAGAATGCTCGCTTTCAACAGGAATAAATTCGCTGTCTACCTGACCGTTTGAAACAAGTTTTGAAAAATACTGAGGTATCTCAGTTGACGGGGTGATGGGAAAAGCCGCCATCACGTCCGGATTAATCTGACGCAGTGCTTCGGCAACAGCTTCGTTGCCGCTGAGACGATCTCTTCTAGCCATATTATTTTACCCCTTTCATAGTGATAGCTCCGGTGTGACACGCTTTTACGCAGATGCCGCATCCTTTGCAGTGGTCATAATCGAAAGGACCTCTTTTGCCGTCTACAACCGTAATTACGCTGTCGGGGCAAACCGGCACGCACATAAGGCAGTGAACGCACAGCTCCTCGTGGAGCTCCGGCTTAACGGAAGCCCATTCTCCTGTATTAAACTCTTCAGCTGTTTTGGAACCGTAAATCTGCATACCCTCTGTAAGGTCCTGCCAACGGCAATCCAAATGCAGTTTATTGATATCTGTCTGCATAATCAGTCCTCCCCTTTAACTTCTTCAAAAGCCATGCGAAGCGCTTTCATATTACCGTCAATAACTTCGGGCTTTGAAGAGAATTTGTGCTGAAACGCCTTTTCCATTTCTTCAAGGAAAGCGTCGTGCTCCATAACGCCGCTTACTTTTACGATAGCGGCAAGCATCGGCGTATTCGGAAAATACTTACCGAGACACTCTACAGATACTTTGCGGGCGTCGATTGTATATACTCTGCCTGTATAGTTATTAAGTTCAGCACGAACTTCAGCGGGTGTTCTTGAAGAATTGACAACAACAGCTCCCTCGGGATTAAGGCCGTTGCAAACATCAACGCTCTCAAGCAGACCCTCGTCAACAACGACTACATAATCGGGGTCGTAAATATTTGAATGAACACGTATTTCCTCACTGCTAATTCGGTTGTACGCGGTAATGGGAGCGCCCATACGCTCCGGTCCGTACTCCGGAAAGCCCTGAACGAATTTGCCTGTCTTGAAGGCAACGTCCGCAAGCAGCAGAGCAGCAGTTTTGGCTCCCTGACCGCCTCGTCCGTGCCAGCGGATTTCTACTGTCTTGTTCATAAAAACACCTCTTTGTAATTTTGATTTGCATTACGCAAAACCGATAATAAAATAATAAAAAAACGCCTCTCTGCCAAAAGGCAAAGAGGCGATAATAAACATACCGTGGTACCACTCTTCTTCACCCGACATTACCTGCCAGATGCACTCATTTTTCTTCTATAACGGGAAGCACCCGCTTCTGCCTATGTGATCTTCAGTAAATCCGTTCAGCAAAAGGACTCTGAGGTGAGTTGGGAGTCTTCGTCTGCTGTCTCGCACCAACCGACAGTTCTCTTATCAGACACCGGACCCTTAATACTCCTCTTCTGCGTCTTTTCAATATTCTTCATTATTATATGAAGAATGTTAAAATAAGTCAAGACCTGTCTTCAAGAAAGTACAGAAATACCTCGCAGATTCCTCATATTTTTCATCACATGCTTTCAATTATTTTCCTGTCGCAAAGTTAACATTTTAGCCAAAAAAATTGTCAGAAAATTCATTTTTTTAGTTGTTCTCACCAGTTTCTTAGTGTATAATAAGGATAAGTAATTACTACTGATACAGATCAGTAAATATGATACATAAAGGAGAGTGTTTACCATGGTTTATTTATTAGCAGGTCCGAAAGGAACAGGAAAAACACAGCAGATGATCGAGCAGGCCAATGAGGCTGCGAAAAAATGCAATGGAAATGTTGTATTTATCAAAAAAACACACCGCGATACAGCAAGTGTAACATTTGATATCCGCACAATTTGTATGGATGATTTCCCGGCAATCACAAACATTGACGAATATATCGGATTTTTATATGGTATGTACAGTTCTAATCACGATATCGAGTATGTATTTATCGATGGTATCTTAAAACACGCTGATATCTCACTGGATAATATTCCGGCATTTATTGACCGCCTGAAACAGGTTTCCAAAGAATGTGAAGTTGAATTCTATGTCAGCATCAGTGCAAACAAAGAGGAACTTGCTGACGTAAATACAGAAGGATGCAAATATCTGAACTAATCTTTCTTATTGAGACAGAATGATCCGACAGTCCATTTTACAAATGGACTGTCGTTTTATGTCACAATAAGATATAAAAAGCAAAAAGGCAGGTCTGACAATCCTGCCATGTACAGGAGAGAAAACGTATGAGCGGAATTAAAGATGCAAAAAAGAAAAGGGCACGCAGAAGGCGCAAGAGACAGATTCAGCGTATCCTGCTGATCATTGCCATGATACTGATCCTGATCGGATTCCTATTCCTGATCCGGGCCGCAGTCCATGCTGTTGTAAATAAATTCACCGGTCCTACTGTCACAACCTCAGCAGACAAAACTTCCGGTTCCCCAAAAAGCAAAAAAACGACTGCAAAAAAAAGCAGCAAAAAAAAGAAATCTTCTGAAAAAAAGTCTTCTGAAAAAGACACCGTAGAATTAAAAACGGTAACACTCAGTAAAAAGGGAAAGAACAATACAGACAAGGTTTCTCTTACCATCAGCTCAACCGGAGACTGTACGCTTGGAACCGACGAAAGTTTCAACTATTCTACCAGCCTGAATGCGTACTATGAATCACATGGTGCTGATTATTTCTTCCAGCATGTCAGATCCGTTTTTAAAAAAGACGACCTGTCCATTGTCAATATGGAAGGAACCCTCACTGACGAGACAGCCCGTGAGGCAAAAACCTTTGCTTTTAAAGCTCCTGCCGAATATGCTTCCATCCTTTCCGGAAGTTCTATTGAAGCAGCCAATCTCGCCAACAACCACAGTCATGATTACGGCGAGAAGAGTTATACCGACACGATTTCCGCACTGGAGGATGCCGGAATTGCTTCCTTCGGTTATAACCGTATCAAGATTTTAAAGATAAAAGGTATAAAAGTCGGTGTCACCGGAATCTATGAACTTGCAGACCATCAAAAACGTGCATCTCAGGTGAAGCAAAATATCAAAGCCCTGAAAAAAGCCGGTGCACAGGTCATCATCGTGAATTTCCACTGGGGAATCGAAAAGCAGTATACACCGGATGAAAACCAGAAGGCTCTCGCACATCTTGCTGTCGATGAAGGTGCGGATCTTGTGATCGGGCACCACCCACATGTACTTGAAGGTATTGAAGAATATAATGGAAAATACATCTGCTATAGTCTTGGTAATTTCTGCTTTGGCGGCAATTCAACACCAAGTGATACGGACAGCATGATCGTGCAGCAGACATTTACTTTTAATAAAAAAGGAAAATTAACGAAAAGCAGTAAATTAAACATTATCCCTTGTTCTATCTCTTCTTCCAGCGGCTATAACGACTACTGCCCTCTTCCGCTTACCGGAGACGCAAAGCAGCGTGTACTGGACAAGATCTCGCAGTATAGTGAAGGATTATAAGATTATAATATCAACAGATTATCAATATAAAAAGCTTCGCAGGAATATGCATTGCACATACTTGCGAAGCTTTTTTTCTGTCTTATTTTATTTTTTATTATCCAATCAATATCTCATAAATCAGGACCATCAAAGGCATCGTAATGATACAGCATATTACTGACATTACATTGATCACACTGGCGTATCTGGAATCTTTTTCATAAATCTGTGCAAGCTGTGTGACCATTGCTGCTGCCGGGGCTGCAGTTGCGATCAGTACGATCATCAGAATATACTCCGCATCCGGATGCAACCCGGTCCGCTCCAGTCCCGCAAAAGCAATTGCCGCAATTAACGGGAACAGGATCAGCCGAATCATACAGATCAGATACGGACGCTTCTGCCGGAACACCCACCTTAGATCTACATCACCGATCACCATTCCGATCACCATCATGCTCGCCGGACTGATCATAT
>URGA01000060.1 GCA_900547275.1 uncultured Oscillospiraceae bacterium
ACTACCGCAGTTTATGACTAATATTTACAACAATATCCCTCCAAATCTTGCAATAAAAATCTACAAACATTATAATAATATATATATAATAATATTGTCAAGAGTAAAAAGGTTATTTTTTATGAATACAGGCATAATTTGTGAATTCAACCCGTTTCACGCAGGACACAAGTACCTGATAGACAAAGTTAAAAGCGACGGAGATGCGGTTATATGCGTTATGAGCGGAAATTTCGTTCAGCGCGGAGAAATGGCAGTTTTTAACAAAGCAGAGAGAACTAGGCTCGCACTTGAAGGCGGAGCAGACCTGGTTATCGAACTGCCTACTGTGTATGCCACAAAATCTGCAGAAGGTTTCGCACGGGCAGGAATAAACCTCATTGAAGCAACAGGCATAGCAGACAACTTTGCCTGCGGAGCGGAATGCGAAGACGCAGATCTCCTTTACAGCACAGCGGCGCAAATCAAAAAGCACCAATCCGACATAGCTAAAGCAATGAAAGACGGGCTTACCTACCCCGCTGCCCGCAGAAAAATAATAAACAGCGGTATTCTTGACAGTCCAAACAATATTCTTGCCCTGGAGTATATCGAAGCATCAACATTTTTGAAAGGCAAGTTCATAAAAAGAATTGGCGGCGGCCACGACAGCGATGATGAAAAATACAGCGCGTCAGCCGTCAGAAAGGCGCTTAGCCAAGACGCGATTGTTTCCCTTGCCAACTGTGAAAAAGCCGTTCTTGCCGTTCTGCGCCGCATGTCAGCGGATGATTTTTCAAAAATAGAAGACGTCGGCGACGGTCTTGAAAACAGGCTGTATCAAATATCCAAAACGGCAACAAGCCTTGAAGAACTATATGACGGAGTAAAGGCAAAATGTTATACTCACGCAAGAATAAGAAGAATTATTCTAAGAGCATTTTTGGGCATTGAAAAAGACATGTATCCCGAAAATCCGCCGTATCTGCGTATTCTCGGCTTTAACGACAAAGGAAAACAGATGCTTTGCCAAATGAAGGAAAAAGCCGCACTGCCTATTGTCACAAGAACAGCCGACATAAAAAAACTGGACAGCGACTGCAAAAAACTTTTTGAACTTGAATGCCGCTGTACGGATTTATATAATTTGGGATACAAAAAACCTTTGCCCGGAAATTCCGAACAAAGGTTTCAGATAGTGTCTATATAGTCAAAAAACTGTTGTCTTGACATATATGTATTAAGATATGACAGCAAAGAATTTGTAGAAAGAAATTCCGGAAGGTCCAGCGCCTTAAGGAATTTCTTTTTCTTTTCTTTACAGCCTGGTTTACCGGAAAGACCAGTTTCAAACAGGTCATAATTTGTAATAAGATCCTTTCTCTGTGAAACTCGCCGGCATTCAATACTGCATTTTTTAAAGAGGTTAATGAGAACTTCGTCGCTCATTCCCTCAACGCCAAGTTTACCTTCTTTTGAAGGGGCGCTTTTTCTCTTTTCCTTTCCGAAGACGTCAGGAATATAGATATGCTTAACGCACTCAGGCGGCAATCCCTTGGCGATATAATTCCTAATTTGAAAACCGCTGTGGTCTGAATCAGTAAGAAGGATTATTCCCCTCTCTCTGGCAAGCCTGCGGATAAAGCGAAGTCTATCTTTATCATTATATATTCCAAATCCGTCTGTTTCTATAATAAGAGCGTCAAGAAAGTTAGACAGCTTTATTTTGTCGTATTTTCCCTCAACAATAACTGCTTCATTAATTTTTATCATCTTCCTGCACCTGCAATCAAACTCAGTTTAACAACACATTCCTCAATAAGTATACGCTTGTCTACAGCGGTGCTTTTTAACTGGTTATCGGTTCTTGTAAGAACATCAAGAGATTTCCTGAGATCTGAAACAGAAAGCTTTGCCGAGTCTCTCAGAGCGTTTCTGAGCAAGAATTCACGTCCTTTATAGTTATAGTACTTTCCTACATTCTCATGGGTCTCTCCTGCTATCTTAGCGCACTTCACCCTGTACATATCCACATAGCAGTTGGCTATTACGGCCAGAACACCGATAGGATCCTCACCAAGTTCAAAAAGCGTACCAAGGACTTCAGACGCACCTGTGCAGTCGCCCTTTAGTATCCACCTTGACAGATCATATACCCTCGCCTGCAGGCACTTCGTTGCCATTTTGTCAACCAGATCTTTTGTTATCTCGCCGCCGTTGACGTACATTGACAATTTTTCCGTTTCATGCAGAAGTGTTTCTATATCACTTCCTGATACAGAAATAAGATATCTTGCAACATCCGGCTGCAAAACCGCTTTCCTTTTCTTTGCACCGCTTACAAGCATCTTTACAAGTTCGCTTTCGCTTCTCTTTTCGAGGCAGACAACACTGCCTGATTTCGAAACAGCGTTGATAATGCTTTTCCACTTGCTGTTTTTCTTCGGGTCAGGGTCAATGTTTTCAAAAACAAAAACAAGCACCGAAGTATCGGGAACATCTTTAAGATATTTCTTCAGTTCTTCAATATCATCCTTTTTATCAAAAGGAAAATCATAAACAAGAACAAATGTATAGCGGCTCATCATGGGAAGCGTTTCGGCATCACGAAGAATATCTGACATTGTTGAATTTTTGTTTTCATAAACATGGCAGTTAAAATCCGCAAAGGTCGGGTCAACAATTTTCTTTTTTAACTGCTGGACATAATATGTTTTTAGATAGCTTTCTTCGCCGTAAATAAAATAGACGTTATCATATTCTTCCTGCTTAATTTTGGTTTTAAGCCCCTGTTCGTCTAAGAAAGCCATTTGTTTTCCCTCCTTACGCTGATTTCACAGCCCGGTTTTAGCGATGCGGTAACAAGTTCTCCCTCCTCCATTTCAGGGCAAACAATAACCTTAGAGGCACTGTAAGAAGAACTTCGTTTATATGTTACCGCCAGATCACACGCTGACAGCGAAACGCCTGTGCCGACACAGATAGTCATGCCGTCAGTTTCAACAGTCAGTGCATATGATTTTTTGTTTCTACTATATGATACATGATTTGTCGCTGATAAATCAACAGAAAATTGTTCTTTTTCGATTATTGAGGCGGCATTTACCTGAGCGGCGTCGCTGTCATCAAGATCATCAGCAATAAAATATTCTGTGGGACACGAATTGGTTATAAGAATATTGTAATAGGTAAAATCTGTATCTTCGCATGCAACAAGTTCCAGTTTAAGCGAGCGATTTTCTATTTCTTTCTTGAAGTGATAGTACTCGCTGCTGCCCATGTTGCCTGAAATCACCGCCCTATCCGAATCGTAAATCATAACGGCGTTTTCACCGGCACAGACATAAGTAATATCTTTTTCAGAATAAGCTCCGAGAGTAACAGTTACCGCAAAAGCGGCTACAGCCATAAACGCTGCCGTTTTCAGCGCATTAGTATAGCGGCAAACAAACACAGCGCCGAATATAAGAAACACTATTGCTATACCAATACCTGAATAAACAGGAGAAAGATAAATTGAAACGCTGGCGTTTGATGACAGAAAAGAAGTTATTTTCATTAGCAATTCCGTTCCAAAGCCGCTGAGGCAGGCGAAAAAGTACCCGATAAAACTGAGGCGTGAAAACACCAGCAAAAGCATCGTTGAAAGTATTGTAAACTCCGCAACCGGAATTAAAAACAGATTTGAAACGATAGATAAAAGTACTGCTTTACCGTAAGTGAACCAAAGTATTGGAAGAGTATAAACCAGCACGGAAAATGAAGAGCAGAGGCTCTTTGCTATTCTTTTCCCAAAACGAAGACGGCTGGCAATTTTAGAATACATAACCGGTGCTAAAGTCTGAAGCGCAAGAACTGAACCCGCCGACAAAAGAAGACTTACGTCAGTTATTGCAAAAGGATTAAGACACAGAATAAATACTGCAAGTCCCAGAGAATTTATTCCATCAGACTTTCGCTTAAACAATCGTCCGCAAAGCAAAACCAGCATCATTATAGACGAACGCATCATTGAGGAAGAAAATCCCGCTACGCCGTCATATATCAGCATAACAGCCACGGCAATAACTGTTCTAGGAAGAACGGGAACATATAGTTTCCTTAACAGGAAATAAATACTTCCCACAACTACTGCAAGATGAAGTCCGGAAACAGCCATTAAATGCGTTGCCCCGCAGTCGTAAAAATCGCTGACAGTCCTTTCGGATATATACTGTTTATCACCGGTAATAAGAGCCAGGGCAAGGCCTCCGTTATCACCTCTCAGCGCCGACGTAAGCACATTAGTAATATTATCGCTCAGGCGAAGTGAAAGCGGTATCAGCCCGCCTATAATTTCGCCTGTTGTTTCAACCGAAAGCGCATCAGCCTGAAGAAATATTTTATCTGCAAATTTTCCAAAGGAGTCGTAGCCGTTGTCTGCGACCTTTTCAAAGTTAAGAGCACCTTCAAGCACTTCTCCGTATTCAAAATCTATTGGCTTTTCTGTTCTGACAGATAGATTTATATTCTGCGGAACTCCGGGCGCGTCAATACTCAGGGTTTTAACATCATAAAAATATGAGTAATCGCTCTCTGAACAATCGGTGACGTAAAAACTGGCGTTATAGGTTTCGCCGTCCAGTTGAAGCTGTGGAGCATAACTTCCGTTAATTCCGAAAATGAATATAAGACAGGCAAAAGCCGCACTGCCGATACAAAGGCAGACGCTTACAGCCTGTCTTATTTTCTTTACTGCCAGCGATATAAAAAACGCGCCTAAAAGCAGAACAAAAAGGATATAAGCAAACTGAACGTTGAATAAATTAAGGATGAAAAGAGTAAGTGCCGCCGTGAAGCCGATATGTGCAAATACTCTTTTCATAACTCATAATTACTTCAGAGGCTCGATAACAAACGAGTAACTCTGCTTTTCTCCTTTTTTCATAATATACGGTTCACGTACAAACGCCTGACCCGGCAAATCGCCGCCAACACCGCACTGCATATGGTCAATATTCAGCGTTGTAATATCGTTGTTGTACGGTATTTCATGAACGTGCTTCGCTTTTTCAAGGTCGTTTGTGGTGTAATGGTATGCGCTGAAGTTTATCGGTTCTGAATAGTATGACGTTACCTCAAAACCTTTTCCGTGTTTGTCACAAATCCTGAGCTGGCGAACGTCGGTTCTGTTTGAACTCTCCTGAGGTCTCATATAACGGTGCTCAAGTTCAGTTACGGTTGACTGATAAATTCCGATCTTCGCTCCCGTTTTTCTGTCGCAGTATGTGGGGAACGGACCTCTGCCGTACCAGTTTACATATTCAGCAGCGCCGGGAAAAGTAACCTCAAATCCGAATTTGACCATATTCGCCTTTGGAACGGCGCTGTGGTAAACATAAAGCCTGCCGTCGGGATAGACCTTGTATGTAATCACTGGACGTTTGAGGCCTGATGTTTTCATGGCAATATGAATTTCAACGCAGTTATCATCACCTGCTTTAACCACCGTTCTTGCGGCATGATTATGAGCGGTTGCTCTGCGCCATTTATAAAACGGATGGAAAGGAATAAGCGGCGGAGTGAAATTAAGAAAATCAATGTCATTATCCGTCAGCGCTCTGAAATATGACGGTCTTAGCGGAGCATAAAGGCGCTCTTCACCGTCTACTATCCAGCTTACCACCTTGCCGTCATGGATTTTGAGCGTAAAGTTCTTTCCGTTAACTTCAACGTTCTTGCCTCTTGAACTGTAAGTCAAATCACCGTCATCTTCAATTTCAAGTGGTTTTTCAGCACTTTTCAGAACAAACTGATCCCAGGCTACCTCATAACCTGCTTTTCTGCCCTGAATATTCTTTGACGAGCAAAAAGAAACCGTAAGCACTATCTCGCCGTCTTCAGGCAAATCGTCAATCGTATAAGGAATTGTGATAAAAACTTCAGACAGCGGAGCACAGTCGATAGGCTCAAGTTTGCCGTGCATAATAAGCTGGCCGTTTTTCTCAATTTTCCAGTTACAAATATATTGGTTCACGTCAGTGAAAAGCATCTTATTTTTAACCTTAAAAGAGCCGCTCTCAAGGTTAACAGCAGTTGTCTTTATTTCAGCGTAAACTTTCTTTACTTCGTAAATCTGGGGATGAACCGTTCTGTCTGCGGCAATAATACCGTTTGCGCAAAAATATGTGTTAGAACCGGTGAGAGCGGTCGTATTCGGAATAGAATAAAAATGCTTTGGCTCCTGCTTTTCAAAATCTGTTCCGTACAGCCACATATCCTTGCCTTCGGGCGATTTACGGCGAAGCGCCTGGTCAACAAAATCCCAGATAAATCCACCGCACATATTGTCATACTTCTCGAAATCATCCATATATTCCTGAAAATTTCCGAGAGAATTTTCCATTGAATGGGCATACTCACAAAGAAGGACAGGCTTGCCCTCATACATTTCGGCAGAAATCGGCTTGCTGTCTGCGGCAAGCTGGTTTGCAATATTGTCGTAAAGGGAAATTGTTATAGGTTCCTTTTTGCCCAGCTTTTCCATTACGTCAGCGGTTGGATACATTCTTGAGATAACGTCGCTCTTGGTTAAATCAAAGTCACCTTCATAATGGAACTGTCTGGTATCGTCAAGAGCAAGCGCCGCCTGCTTCATCTTGGAAAAGTTGTCACCATCTCCGGCTTCATTGCCAAGGCTCCACATAAAGACGCAGGGGTTATTTCTGTCTCTGAGAACCATTCTTTCCATTCGGTCAATACACGCTTCGGTCCACATCGGATTGCTTCCCGGAACGCCTTTTCTGCGCACGCCGTGGCTTTCCAGTTCACATTCGTCCATAATATAAAATCCGTATTTGTTGCACATCTCGTAAAATCTCGGATCATCCGGGTAATGGGAAGTACGGATAGCGTTTATATTAACCTGCTTCATTATGCTTAAATCCTGCTCATAGCGGATTGTAGGAACATACCAGCCGTTATCTGGGTCAAAGTCATGTCTGTTAACACCTCTGATGAAAAGAGGCATACCGTTGAAATAAATTTTTTCTCCCTTAATTTCGACTTTCTTAAAACCTACCGTGTACGTCTTTACAGAAAGAAGCGCGCCGCCGCAGTAAAGCTCCATAACAAGTTTGTAAGTATTAGGATGTTCAGCTGACCAGAGAAGCGGATTTTCCACGCTGGCGTTTATCGTCATCTTGGTAACGCCGCCGTTAAGAGCAGCCGAAACGTTACCCAGGTCATAAACAGTTTCATCACGCCCTATAAGACGGGCACAGAATATCGCTTCCTTGTCTTTTATTCCATACGAATTAACAAAGCCGTCAAGAGTAACGATTCCTGTTTTAAATTCCGCGTCAAAATCAGTACGGAAAAAGAAATCCCTAAGGCAGATATTTTTTTCGGCAAAAAGATAGACGTCGCGGTAAATTCCGCAGAGCCACCACATATCCTGATCCTCAAGATATGTACCGTCGCAATAACGGTAAACCTTGGCGCAAACGATATTTTCGCCTTGTTTAACATACTTCGTAATATCAAATTCATGCGGCGTCATTGAGCCCTGTGAATAGCCGACAAACTCTCCGTTAATATACAATTCAAGAGCAGATTTTACCGCTCCGAAATGGATAAATACTTTATGATTTTTCCAGTTCTCAGGCAGGGTAAAAGTACGTCTGTAATATCCGATTTCCTGCATTGAATGGTCTATCTTAGGAATTTTCCTGCGGCTTCTGCTTATCGCTCTTGGAAAAGTGCTGGCATAGTAATACGGAACAGAATATCCCTGTGTCTGCCAAACTGACGGCACTTTTATCTCACGCCACGAACCATCATCATAATCAGGCTTAAAAAAATCATCTATCTGCTTTTTCAGCCCTCTTTGCCAATAGAATTTCCACATTCCGTTAAGGCTCTGTTTGTAAGGACTTGCCTCGCCTGACAAAGCGCTTTTTACATCGTCATACGGCATTGCTATCGCGTGGCCGTCCTCCTTGTTTATCTTGATAATCTTAGGGTCTTCAAAGCGATATTTTTTCATAATTTTACCTCAAAATAATTTATATGTTTATCATAAATGAACAAGCCTTGAAAGTCAATAAAATGAATACATTATTTATATTATATATGGACAAAGCTATTTTCAGTTGATATAATAATTACAGAAATCGGAAGGAGTTATCTATGATAGAGCGTGTAAATAAAGAAAATCTTGCTGAATACGAAGCATTTATTCAAAAACATCCGAAAGGACTTTTTCAGCATTCGTCAAAATGGGCTAAAGTAAAATCCGCCTGGAAATGGGAAGCTGTAATGTGTAAAGATGAAAACGGCGAAATCAAAGGCTCAGCCGACGTGCTTATAAGAACAGTACCTGTAATCAAAGCATCTCTTCTCTACTGCTGCAGAGGATTTGTTGCGGATGAAGACGATTTTGACACCTTTGATAAACTTTTTGACGCACTGCTTGAAATTGCTAAAGAATATAAAGGCTACTGCATTAAAATCGACCCAGAGATAACGGTTGAAAATAAAGCATATAAGGATTACCTGCTGAAAAAGGGATTTATTGAACTTAATCCCGGCTGTATGGATTTTGAAAACGTTCAGCCTCGTTTCGTTTACTGCTTCGACTACAACGGCATGAACGAAGAAGAACTTATGCTGACTTTCAAAGCCGATTACCGCAACAGAATTCGCAAGGCACCTAAAAAAGGCGTTGAAGTAAAGGTTATGGGCACAGAAGCGCTTGACGATTTTGTTCGCATTATGCAGGAAACCGGCGAGCGCGACCACTTCTCAACAAGACCGAAAGAATATTTTGAGAAAATAATGAACTGCATGGGAGACGACTGCCGCCTATACATGGCGTATTACGAAGGCAAGGCAATTGCCGGAACACTGGCTATCAAATGGGGCCAGAACGTAATGAAATATCAGTACGGCGCTTCATCAAACGCTCACCGCAACGTTTATCCCAACTACGCTCTTCAGTGGGCTATGATGCAATGGGGCATGGAATGCGGATGCAAAGTCTATGACTTCGGCGGAATCAGCGGTGACTGTCAAAACCCGGACAACCCTCATTACGGACTGTGGCGCTTTAAGCACGGTTTCGGCGGCTACATGAAAGAATTTATCGGTGAATTCGACTACGTAATCAACAAACCGATTTATAAGCTTTACAATTTAGCGACAAAGGTATTGGAAAAAGTAAGATAATGAGCAGATACGTTATTGACAGAACAAAACTTATTGAAAACATCCGCTGGATACAGGAAAAAGCCGGTGTTCCCGTTATAGGAGTTGTAAAGGGAAACGGTTACGGATTTGGCATTAAGGAAATGGCGCGCACTCTCAAGGGGTGCTCCGTCAAGACATTTGCCGTAACGGAAGTTACGGATATTGATGAACTTCGTTCCGTCCTCAGTGATGAAGATGATATTCTCGTTATGCGCTCAACCTGCATTGAAGAGGAAGCAAAACTGATTGCCTCATCAGGCAGTATCGCCACAATCGGAAGCGCAAAAGCTGCCGAAGTGATGAACAGCGTTTCCGCTTCACTGGGCGTAAAAACGCGCTGTCATCTGAAAATCGACACGGGAATGGGTCGCTACGGTTTCATGCCGTCTCAGGTAGAAGAAGCAATCGAATGCTACAAACTTCCAAACCTTGAATTCACAGGCGCATATACTCATTTTAGTTCTGCTTTTCACAACGCTGAACTTACAAATACACAGCTTACAATGTTTAAAGACACTGTAAAACAGATTAGGGACGCAGGATTTGAAACGGGAATGCTTCACGCCGCAAACTCCCCTGCTCTGCTTAATGTTCCCGGAGTATCGCTTGACGCGGTGCGCATCGGCTCTGCATTTACAGGACGTGTTATTACAAAAGAAAAAACACCGCTTCACCGACTTGGCTCACTGGAAGCTGAAGTTATTGATATAAAAACCGTTCCTGCAGGATATGCGGTAGGGTACAACGGTCTTTATAAAACAAAGAGAGAAACGAAGATTGCCATTGTTCCAATAGGTCATTACGACGGATTTGGACTGACAAAAGAGAAAGAAATACATGATTTTCACTCCGTTTTATCTTCTCTCAAACAATTTGCAAAAAAACAGCAAATGTATATGAGAATTGGCGGACGTATGTTTCACGTTATCGGTGAAATAGGCTTGTCACACACTGCGCTTGACGTAACAGGAAGCGACGTTAAAGTCGGCGATAACGCAAGCTGTGATATTTCGCCGCTGATGGTTAATCCTAGAGTTCCAAGGGTTTACAAATAAAAAATTAAAGCGATTGGGGTTTTCCCTCAATCGCTTATTTTTTCATTATTTTTCTTAATCGTATTTCAATTTTTTTCTTATACAAAACAGTCAGCAGACCTAAAAGTTTTTCATAAAGCTGGAAAAGGATATTCATAATTATCCAGAATATTATCAGAAATGCTTTTCCGTCGCCGGCGGACTGAAACGGAATTCCGAAAGCGTAAAAGAGCAAAACATTTACCCCGACTAAAGCGGCGTTAAAGATAATCAGTTTTATTCCCCATCTCAGGGCTGAAAATCTGATTTTTTCGATAAACAGTCTGATAATAGTATAGTAGCCGAAAAAGAGCACATACATAAGCATACATTCTTTATCTGGCACAAGAAAGAAACTTAGTACGGACGTTGCAAAATAAGTTATCCAAGCAGAAGAAAAGCCGAAAGTGCTTACCAGAGCAATCATAAGTATCCCCGTAATCATGGGGCAGATATATGAAAAAACGGTCAATACTCCGCCGAGAAAAAGCAGCAGTACAGACAGCGCAGTACACATTCCGCACATTGCGGCTTTTGACGCCGGACTCATTTTACCACCTCTGTTTAATACATTCTTAATTCAAAAATAAGCATATCACTTTTAATAAAATATGTAAAGAGTATGAATAAGAGGTAAAAATTTATTCAATTCTTGCTTTTTCTATTTACTTTTTTATATTAAAAGAATATAATCATAGATACGAAATAAAAAGGGGTGTTTTCCTTGAAAAAGAGTATTGCGATTTTGCTGGCGCTTGCGGTTTTGGTTTCATGCGGTTTCGCAGCTTGTTCTTCAGGTAACGACGACGGCGCAAAAACGACTGTTAAAGAAGGTCTTGAAAGCGCAGACACAGAATACGGTACCGAACTTGACGAAGAAGGCAATCCCGTAGACGTTGAATACGTAAAAGACAAAGACGGTAAAGTTACCGCTTACGTTATCGACTCCAAAACCGGCGAACGCCAAAAGGATAAATTAGGAAGAGACGTAACGGTAAAGATTGCCGAAACAACGACAAAAAAAGATAACGACAGCAAAGACGACAGTGACGATGAAGATTCTAAGGGTCCCGGAACAACCGGCCCGACTGAAAACACTGCAGTTACTGACGGCTCAGCAGGCACGACTTCAGACGAGCTGACAACAATTGAGGCGAAGGATGACGTTGTTCCGAAAACCAGTGATTCAGGAGAGCGAGTTAAGTTCAACGAAAAAGATCTCCAGAACATTGCAAGCATGCTTGAAGTTCCCGGAATTACCGCTTTCAGCTATGAAAACAGCGACGGTATTGACGCAGGAATGGCAGTGCATGTAGCAATTTGGATGGCTCAGCGCGAAGGCCTCAGCAGTTCTTCTTTCCCGTCAGGCACAGTAGTTCTTGACCTGTTTAAATATTATGGTCAGACCGTTGTAAACTTTAAATCCAACTGCAATGAAGCGGCTAAAAAAGAAGGCAGTCCGATTTCTTACAGTGCAGATGACGGAATATTTAAAATTACCGACGGCGAGAAAAAGGAACAGACCGTTAAAATCACCCGCGTTGAAAATCTCGGCAATAACAACTACTATAAAGTTGTAGGAACCGTAAGCGGCGTTAAAAACATCAGTAAAGTTAATGCGGTTGTTCAGAAAAACAAACTTGACACTGACCTCGGTTTCTCAATCAAAGCTGTTAAATGGTCAAAATAATCCGCAAACCGAAAGTAATAAAACAAGTTATACTAAAAAAGCAGAGGCAAATGAACTGCCCCAAATTGTGCAGACAGTACAAAAAAGCACCTAAATGGTAGAA
>URGA01000061.1 GCA_900547275.1 uncultured Oscillospiraceae bacterium
GGCTCGTCGGATGTTCCAGCCGCAGCGGCGGCAGGTTCTGCAGAAGGAACAGACAGCGCTGAGGCTGTCCAGGCACTTGTGGCTCTCGGATATACCCAGAGCGATGCCGCGGTGGTTATCGGAAGGCTTGATCCGTCGCTGTCAGTTGACGAAATGATACGAATAGGACTTAAAGAATTGGCTAAGAACCTTTAACAGAGGTACAGAGATATGGACGAAATGGATTATGAAAACAGAATAGTCTCAACCGGTCTCAATGAAACAGAGGCTGAAATGGAACTTTCTCTCAGACCAAAGACCCTTGATGATTATATCGGTCAGGATAAGGCTAAGGAAAATCTTTCGATTTATATTGAAGCGGCAAGAAAGCGCGGAGAATCACTGGACCATGTTCTTCTTTACGGCCCTCCCGGCCTTGGAAAAACTACCCTGGCAGGAATTATCGCTAACGAAATGGGCGTAAATATCCGTGTTACCAGCGGCCCTGCTATTGAAAAACAAGGCGACTTGGCGGCGCTTTTGACTAATCTTCAGGACGGCGACGTATTGTTTATTGATGAGATTCACCGCCTTAACAGAAGCGTTGAGGAAGTGCTTTATCCCGCAATGGAGGACAGAGCACTTGATATAATTATCGGCAAAGGACCTTCAGCCCGTTCAATACGCCTTGATCTTCCCAGTTTTACTCTTGTGGGAGCAACTACCAGAGCAGGTCAACTTTCGGCTCCTCTTCGCGACCGCTTCGGAGTAATACTTAGACTTGACCTTTATACTAACGAGCAGCTGGCAACTATTGTTAAGCGCTCTGCCGGAATACTGGGTATTCCTCTTGAAGACAGCGGCGCAATCCAGATTGCGTCACGCTCCCGCGGAACACCGCGTATCGCAAACAGACTTCTTAAACGAAGCCGCGATTTCGCCCAGGTAAAATATGACGGCGTTATCGATGAGGAAGCGGCAAATGACGCCCTTTCTAAGATGGAGATTGACGAACTCGGTCTTGACAGTATAGACCGCAGACTTCTTACAACGATGATAAAAAATTATAACGGAGGCCCTGTAGGTCTTGAAACAATTGCCGCAGCAATAGGCGAGGAAGCGGTAACTATTGAGGACGTATATGAGCCTTATCTAATGCAAATAGGATTTCTGAGCCGTACTCCGAGAGGAAGATGCGTTACCCCGGCAGGATACAGACATCTTGGTTTCGAACAGGACGGCCAGCAGTCACTTTTGTAAATAATAGTAATGAAGTGAAAAAATCAAATAAAATTTTTTGAAAGGAAATGACATTATGGGCAGATTATTCGGTACTGACGGCGTTAGAGGCGTTGCCAATAAAGAACTCACAAACGAACTTGCGCTTTCTATCGGTAAGGCCGCTGCAAAAGTTTTGGCAGGTGAGTTGGGCAGAAAGCCAACAGTTATGATCGGCAAGGATACCAGAGCATCAGGCGATATGCTTGAGGCGGCGCTGACAGCGGGTCTTTGTTCTGTAGGCGCAAATGTTCTTGCAGTAGGTATCGTTCCTACTCCCGCCGTGGCTTATCTTGTTGAAAGATACGGCTGTGACGCCGGAATTATGATTTCGGCTTCCCACAATCCATGTGAATATAACGGAATTAAGATTTTCCAGTCAACGGGTTATAAGCTTGACGACGCAATAGAAGAGGAAATTGAAGCGATAGTCCTTGACAACGCTGAGGAAATACCGATGAAAATCGGCGGTGAAGTGGGCAACAGACTGTACTGCAAAACTGCCGTTAAGGATTATGTTGATCACGTTGTTTCAACTACCGACGTACGTTTTGACGGAATGAAAATTGCTCTTGACTGCGCCAACGGTTCCGCTTCCGTATGCGCAAAAGATATTTTTACTGCTCTCGGGGCACGCTGTTATATGCTTTCAGATACGCCGGACGGTGAAAACATAAATCTCAATTGCGGTTCAACGCATCCCGAGGAACTGATGCAATTCGTTAAAGGAAACGATCTTGATTTAGGCCTTGCTTTTGACGGCGACGCTGACCGTATGCTGGCTGTTGACGAAAACGGCGAACTTATTGACGGAGATAAAATCATTGCTATCTGTGCAAAGCGTATGAAGAGCGAAGGAACTCTGGCAAAGGATACCGCAGTCGTTACCGTAATGAGCAATATGGGATTTTTCAAATTCTGTGAAGACGAAGGTATAAACTGTGCCAAAACAGCCGTAGGCGACCGCTATGTTCTTGAAAAAATGCTGGCTGACGGATATAATATCGGCGGCGAACAGAGCGGTCACGTTATCTTCCTGGATTACGCTACAACCGGCGACGGTGAACTCACAGGTGTTCAGCTTCTTAAAACCGTTGTCAAGAGCAAAAAGAAACTGTCAGAACTTGCTACGATTATGACCGTTTATCCTCAGGTGCTTATTAACGTTGAGGTAACGCCTGAAGGAAAGCAGAAGTACAATAACGACGAATATATTATTTCCGCCGTTCAGCAGGCAGAAATGGAGCTTATGGGCGACGGCCGAGTGCTTGTCAGAGTAAGCGGAACAGAACCGCTTGTGCGCGTTATGCTGGAAGGCAAGGATTATGAAAAGATTACCGCGCTGGGCAACAAAATTGCCGATGTAGTGCGTGAAAGGTTAAGTTAATGAGAGTAGCTCAGGATTGGAAAGATTACGAACTGATTGACTGCAGCGACGGTGAAAAGCTTGAGCGCTGGGGAAGTGAAGTTCTTGTAAGGCCTGACCCTCAGGTCATCTGGAAAAGTGAAAAGAACCATGCTTTGTGGTATAAACCTGCCGCCCGTTACTTTCGCTCAAAAAGCGGCGGCGGCCAGTGGCAGGTGTATCGCCATATGCCGTCTGTTTGGCAGATAGCCTATAAAGACCTTAAATTCAACATAAAGACTATGGGCTTTAAGCATACCGGGCTTTTTCCTGAGCAGGCGGTAAACTGGGATCTTACTCGAAAGATGATTTCAGAGTGCGGCAAAAGTGATGTTAAGGTTCTTAATCTTTTCGCTTATACCGGGGGTGCAACCGTTGCCTGCCTTAAAGAAGGCGCCTCTGTTGTCCATGTTGACGCGTCTAAAGGAATGGTTCAGTGGGCGAAGGAAAATGCGGCGGCTTCTGGAGTTGCCGATGCAAGCGTTCGCTGGATAGTCGATGACTGTATCAAGTTTGTGCAGCGGGAGATTCGCAGGGGCAATAAGTACGACATAGTTATTCTTGACCCGCCCAGCTACGGCAGGGGACCAAAAGGCGAAATATGGCACCTTGAAGATAGTCTTTATGACTTCATCAAACTTGTATCCCAGGTTCTTTCAGACAATCCTGTGGCAGTTCTTCTTAATTCATATACAACGGGACTTTCGGCTTCCGTTATGAAATATATTTTAGACGACATTTTAGTTAAGGAAAAAGGCGGAAGCGTTTCTGCAGACGAAATAGGTCTGACGGTAACTGCCTCCGGCGGTGTGCTGCCATGCGGTGCAACCGCAATCTGGAAAGCAGATAATGAGTAATCTTATAGAATTCAAAAACGTAAATTTCGCTTACGTTGTGGATAACGGCGAAACGTCAGACGAAGTTGAAGCAATCCACAATCTTAATCTTGCAATTGAAAAAGGTTCGTTTACAGCGATACTCGGACATAACGGTTCAGGTAAATCAACTGCGGCAAAACTTTGCAACGGAATTTTGTTTCCGAAAAGCGGCAAGGTAATTGTCGACGGCCAGGAAACGAAAGACGACGAAACAGTGTTCGATATAAGAAAAAAAGTCGGCATGGTGTTTCAAAATCCTGACAATCAGATAGTTTCTTCGATTGTTGAGGAAGACGTTGCTTTCGGCGTTGAAAATCTGGGCGTTCCTGCCGAAGAATGCCGCCGCAGAGTCGACTGGGCGCTTAAAACCGTGGGCATGTACGAGGAAAGGCTTAAATCTCCCGCAAAACTTTCAGGCGGTCAAAAACAGCGTGTGGCTGTGGCAGGTATTATAGCAATGCGGCCGATGTGTATCGTGCTTGACGAACCGACGGCAATGCTTGATCCCAGCGGGCGAAAAGAAGTTATTGATACAATAAAAAAACTTAACCGTGAGGAAGGAATTACAATAGTTCTTATAACTCACTATATGGACGAGGCTGTCCAGGCAGACAGAGTTGTTGTCATGGATGACGGCGAAATCAAAATGGACGGCGTTCCGTCAGAAGTGTTCAGCAGAGTTGAAGACGTTAAGGCTCTTGGGCTTGATGTACCCCAGTCAACCGAGCTGGCTTATCGCCTTGGCTATGATTGCTCAGGCGTTTTAAATGCAGATGACTGCGTTGATTTATTATACAGTAAATTGGAGGATTAGCAGGTGAGTGTACTTTCCTGTGAAAACTTAACATATCTTTACAGCGTCGGCACTCCTTTTCAGACATCGGCTATAAAAGATGTTTCATTTGATGTTGATGAAGGCGAAATAGTTGGCATAATCGGCCATACAGGTTCGGGAAAGTCAACTCTTATTCAGCATCTCAACGGTCTTCTTGAGCCTGAAAAAGGAAAGGTTTTTGTTGACGGAAAAGATATTTGGAGCAAAGAAAACAGGCGCAGCATCAGAAATGTGCGATTTCAGGTTGGTCTTTGCTTCCAGTATCCTGAATACCAGATATTTGAAGAAACCGTTTTTAAAGAGATTGCTTTCGGCCCGAAACAGATGGGACTTGACAGCGACGAGATAAAAAGACGTGTGCTCGAATCAATGGAGTATGTAGGCCTTGATAAATCTTTTCTTGAAAAGTCGCCGTTTGATTTGAGCGGCGGTCAGAAGAGACGAGTTGCCATTGCTTCAATAATTGCAATGAAACCGAGAGTGCTTATTCTTGACGAACCCTGCGCAGGTCTTGACCCGAAAGGCCGCGACGTTATTCTTGATCTTATCCGTGATTACAGAAACAGAACAGGATCAACGGTTTTGCTTGTTTCCCATTCAATGGAGGACGTTGCCAGAATTTGCAGCCGAGTTCTCGTAATGAACCACGGCGAGGTGGCAATGTTCGGCTCTATAGATTCGGTCTACTCCAGAGGCGAGGAACTGAAAAAAATGGGACTTAATGTTCCCGAAGTTACAGACATTTTTCTTAAACTTCGTACAAAAGGCGTTCGCTGCAGAACTGATATATATACTGTTGAAGCGGGCATTAGGGAGTTTAAACGTCTGCGTGAAAGCGGGGTGTTGTCATGATTTCGGATATGACAATAGGCCAGTATTTTCCGGGCAATTCTTTCGTTCACCGCATGGATGCGAGGGTGAAAATCGTGCTGACATTTCTTATTATCGTCGCCGTTTTTCTCTGCCGTAATTTCCTTTCTCTCGGACTTGCGTTCGTGTCGATGATATTGCTTATTGCTGTTTCAAAAATCCCTTTCAAGACGATTTTGAAGAGCATTAAGCCACTAATAGTGATTATTATCATTACAGGCGTAATCAACCTGTTTTACGGCGAAGGAGAGCCGCTTGTAACAATTTGGCGGCTTAAAATTACAATGGACGGCATTATGACTGCAATCCTTATGGCTTTCAGAATAATCGATCTTGTAATTGTCGGCAGTCTTCTAACGTATACCACTTCGCCCACAGAGTTAACAGACGCCCTTGAAAGACTGCTCAAACCTCTGAAAATTTTTAAAATTGATATTCACGTTATTGCTATGACGATGACGATAGCACTTAGATTTATTCCGACCCTTGTTGAAGAGATAGACAAGATAATGGCGGCTCAAAAGTCAAGAGGCGCCGATATGGAGTCGGGCAATCTTTTCAAGAGAGCGAAAGGGCTTGTTCCGATTATTATCCCTCTGTTTATTTCATCTTTCCGCCGTGCAAACGAACTTGCTGAGGCGATGGAATGTCGCTGTTACAGAGGCGGCGAGGGCAGAACAAAAATGAAACAGATGAAGATGGCGGGAATTGACTATATTGCACTTGTTGTTGTAATTGTTTATTTTGGCGGCATTATAGGTCTCAATTACGTTATGCCTGCCGTAATTTCAATCTGACCAAAACTGAAGAGCGTGGCTTCCTATGAGAAATTTGCTTATGACAATTCAATATGACGGCTCAGCTTATCATGGCTGGCAGGTCCAGAGCAACGCTCTTACTGTTCAGGAAGTTTTTCAAAACGCTGTGGAAAAAGTATTCAGATCTCGTCTTGACATAAAGGGATGCAGCCGTACTGACAGCGGCGTCCATGCCAATATGTACTGCGTATCGCTGAAGACAGATATGAATATTGACTGTCTCGGCGTTCTAAGAGCGATGAATACGGCGCTTCCGCAGGATATAGCGGTTATTGATTGCCGTGAGGTGCCTTCCGATTTTCATCCCCGCTATTCCTGCAAATCAAAAGAGTATGTGTATAAAATTTATAACGGAAGTATCCGTAATCCGTTTTTACAGAAATATGCTTTTCATTACCGATATGCTCTTGATGCAGAACTTATGGACAGAGAAGCTCAGGCTTTTCTGGGGAAACATGACTTTTCCGGATTTTGCAGTGCAAGAAGCGATATTGAAGATACGGTAAGATGCGTTAAAAACGTAAACGTAAAGCGAGAAGGGGACATGGTCTTATTTACTGTTGAAGCAGACGGTTTCCTTTACAATATGGTCAGAATTATGGTGGGTACGCTTCTTTTTGTCAACGAGGGCAAGATAAAGCCCGGCGAACTGAAAGACGTTATTGAGAGCAAAGACAGAAGCCGTGCAGGAAAGACAGCTCCACCCCAGGGACTTTATTTGAACAGAGTTAATTACTGATGAAAGGCGGTGTCGCAGTGGCATCCGAACAGCGCGCTGAAGAGCGCAGAGAGCGTAAACGTGAAAAAGACAGAAAAACACGCCGCATAGTATGGATTGTGCTTGCGGTGCTTGTTGTAATTATAATTGTAATGAAACTTTGCGAGATAGATTATAACCAGATGAAGTATGTTTTGTCCGGAGGCACTCAGGCTTTTTCTGATAAACTGGACGGCGATTTTCCCTATACTCTTGATTCGTCTGACAAAGTCAGCGTTCAAAAGCAGGGAAGCAGACTTGCTGTTCTTACATCATCTTCCGTTTCCGTGCTTGATCCGGGAGACGCTAATGTTGAGTTTACGGCTGTCCATGGTTACGCAAATCCGATTATGAAGGTTTCCGATTCATATCTCGTTACTTTTGACCAGGGAGGTAAAAAGTTAAGGCTTGATTATTCAGGCGAAAATCTTTACGAAATCAACAGCAAAACTTCCGTCCTTTGCGCAGACGTTGCGGATAACGGAAATGTTGCTTACGCCACAACTTCTGAAGAAAAGAGAAGCGACGTATATATTCTTTCAAAAACCCAGGATGAAAAGCTGAAATACAGTGTTTCCTACGGCTTTGTTACTAACATCGCAATAAGCGATAACGGCAAGAAAGTAGCGTTCTTGGCAATGAACAGCCAGGATGCAAAACTTATGTCAAAACTGTACCTGATGAATGCAGGCGACAGCGAGCCGTATGCAGAATTTGATATTTCAGGAAGCACAATTTTAGATATTGAATTTGCTTCAAATAAACTTTTTGTTATCGGAAATGATTTTCTCAGCGTCGTTTCCGGCGACGATATGAAAAGCGTTATCAAGCAGGGAAGCATGAACACCGTGTGCTTTGACTATATGCCCGGCGGCGAGCTTGTTCTGGCTTATAACACATATAATAATTCCACTTCAAACAGTATTGTAAGAGTTAGTTCCTCAGGCAGTGTTAAATCTACAATTTCTGTTGACGGAACTATAAAAGACATATCCTGCTCATCCAGCGAGGTTAGTGTGCTTTTCAGCGACAGTATTGTTACATATAAGCTGTCAAGCGCCGAGCAGGTCTCAAAAATCGAATGTACGGACCTTGTGCGTTCTATAACAAGAATGTCCTCAAGTCTGTTTGTTCAAAGCCAATCATTACTTGATAAGGAAGATGCATAGCCTTGAATATTGTAGATATTATTCTTATAGCGCTTATTGTGCTGTTCGTTCTTTGGGGCTGGCGCAGAGGATTGCTCTCATCAATATTCGGTATTTTAAAATACGCGGTTGGTGTGCCTGCTGCGCTCTATGTCAGCGAGCATTATTATAAAAGCGTATACCAGCAGTTTGTTTATGATAAAGCCCTTGAAAAAGTAAACGAGCGAATTGACGGAGCGTTAAATCTTGATACTTTCGTATCATCAGTAGAAACGTCTCTTGACAAACTTCCCGAGTTTTTCCGCGAGGGAATTGATATTTCTGCTCTGCAAAATGCTGCCGATTCAAAAGCTGTTGCAGAGCTGATAATGCAGGATTTTGTTCAGCCCGCAGCGTATGTATTAATAAAATTTGTATTATTTATCATTACGTTCATAATTATAGCCTTGATTTGTTCTTTAATTTCGGCTACTCTTAAAGCTAAGAAGGATAAACATACTGTCTTGACAAAGGCAAACAGCGCTTTCGGCGGAGTTCTCGGCTTAATAAAAAGCCTTTTGCTTATTTCACTTATAAGCGCCGCATGGCAGTATTTATCTGTAAACGGTATGGTGCCTGCTGACGATAAAATAGTCAAAGCAATGGACACCAGTGTGATAATTGATTTTGTGGGAAATCTGCTTCCGTTTGAATTTAAGATTTAAGAAAAGATATAGGAGGATATAAAAATGTCAACACTAAAGGAAAACATGAAGGACTTGTTTAAAGGCTGGAACACGATACCAAACTGGCTGTCCTTTATCCGTATAGCGTTAATACCTGTTTTTGCCGTGCTTTTCGTTCAGGGTCACCAGCTTGTAGCGGTAATAATAATGATTATCGCCGCCCTTACCGATTTGTTTGACGGAAAAATTGCGCGCAAATTTAACCAGGTCAGCAATCTTGGAAAATTACTGGACCCCATAGCAGACAAACTGTCACAAATGGCTATTGTTATAGTTTTGCTGTATTCTTATTGGGACAATCCGATTAAATATCTTTTCTTCTTCTTTATTGTGAAAGAGGTAGTAATGATTTTAGGCGGCGCGCTTCTCCTTTCAAAGGGTATGCGCCCCACAGCCGCTGAAATCTGGGGCAAGGTAGCGACAAATGTGTTCTACATTGCAATGATTTTCGTTCTTGCGTTCGGCAAAAACGGAGCGCTCTGCGACGTTACCGGATTTACTCTTCCGGACGTTGTTACCTGGATTTTGGTAATCCTTTCCGCTCTTTCAGCTCTGATTTCACTCCTGGGCTATGCCCCCGGATTTATCAGACAGTTAAAGGAGAACAAAGCAAAACAAAAATGATTTTCAGGAGACTCAGTATATGAAACATGAAATGTGTTCACGCTGCGGCGAACGCCCTGCCGTGATTTATATTCAGAAGATGGAAGGCGATGAGGTAAAGCCTGAAGGCCTTTGCATTAAATGCGCCAGAGAACTGAATATAGGCTCAATCAATCAGATGATTGATAAACTGGGTATTTCAGACGAAGAACTTGAAATGGCGTCTGAGCAGATGGCCCAGTTTATGGACAATATGGGCGATTTTAATTTCGGTGATATGAGCGAAATGTTTAATCAGGAAAATATGGACGGCGCCCAGACAATGCCCTTTGCAAATCTTTTCGGTGGCAACGGCGAACTTGCGCCTACTGACGGCGATGCTAAGGATACAAAAAGCAAAAAGAAGGGCAAACGTTCTAATAAAAAAGGCAAGGACGACGGCCTTAAATATTTAAATACCTATTGCAATAACCTTACCGCCCGCGCAAGAGACGGCAAGCTTGATAATATAATCGGCAGAGAACAGGAGATATCAAGAACAGTTCAAATCCTTTGCAGAAGAACTAAGAACAATCCCTGCCTTATTGGTGAGCCGGGTGTTGGTAAAACAGCAATAGCCGAAGGTCTTGCAATAAGAATAGCAAAAGGCGAAGTTCCTGCAAGGCTTGCTGATAAGGAAATTTATCTTCTTGACCTGACCGCTCTTGTTGCAGGAACTCAGTTCAGAGGCCAGTTTGAGGGCAGAATTAAAGGCCTTGTTGACGAAGTTAAAGAACAGGGAAATATAATACTGTTTATTGATGAGGTTCACAACCTTGTTGGAACAGGAGACAGCGAAGGCACAATGAATGCCGCCAATATTTTGAAACCCGCTCTTTCAAGAGGGGAAATTCAGGTTATCGGCGCAACAACCTTTACGGAATACAGAAAATTCATAGAAAAAGACGCCGCTCTCGAGCGTCGTTTCCAGCCGGTAAAAATTGAGGAGCCGTCTATTGACGATGCTTACAAAATGCTGCTGGGAATTAAAGAATATTACGAAAATTACCACAAGGTAAAGATTTCCGACTCCCTGGTTTACAAAGCGGTGCTTATGTCAGAAAGATATGTAACAGACCGCTATCTGCCGGATAAAGCTATCGACTTGCTGGATGAGAGCTGCACCTGTGCAAACCTGCGTAACCCCGCAATAAGCAAAGCTCAGATGCTTGAGGATAAAAAGAATAACCTTCTCGAAAATATCGAAAATCTTTCCGAACCTACTGAGGAAAACCAGACTATCGATTATGAGCTCATCAGCAAGCTTAAAAGCGAAGTTATGGCTATCGACCAGCAGTTGCCAGAATTGCAGGAAAAAGCGAAAGATAACCAGGTCCTTGAGGCTGATATTGCCAGCGCTATATCCATGTGGACCGGTATTCCTGCATCTAAGGTAGAGCAGGGCGATATTAAGAAACTTGCCCAGCTCGAAAACCAGCTTAAGGCGCATATTATCGGTCAGGATGAAGCGATAGAAAAGGTATCTGCCGCTATTCGCAGAGGAAGAATACAGATAAGCCCTCAGAAGAGACCCCAGTCTTTTATATTTGTAGGTCCTACAGGCGTTGGCAAGACAGAATTGGTAAAGCAGCTTGCAAATCTTCTTTTCGATACTCCGGATACGCTTATTCGCCTTGATATGAGCGAGTATATGGAAAAATTCTCCGTGTCGAGAATAATTGGTTCGCCTCCGGGATATGTAGGTTATGATGACGCAGGTCAGCTTACAGAAAAAGTAAGAAGAAAGCCTTACAGTGTTATCCTGTTTGATGAAATAGAAAAAGCGCATAAAGATGTTCTTAATATTTTGCTCCAAATCCTTGACGAGGGAAGAATTACCGATTCTCAGGGAAGAACAGTCAACTTTGAAAATACGGTTATCGTTATGACCTCAAATGCAGGCTCAACTGACGCTGCTACTGTCGGCTTCGGAAAGTCAGAGGGCGATATAAACAAGGATGTTACCATGAAAGCCCTTGAGCGCTTCCTGAGACCTGAATTTCTCGGCCGTGTAGACGAGATTGTTATCTTTAATAAACTCACATTTGAGAATTTTGAAAAGATAGCAAGACTTATGCTAGACGAACTTGTTCCCAGCCTTAAAGACAAGGGAATTGACTTGTCTTATGACGACAGTGTTCCCGTTTTCCTTGCGAAGAAAGCCTACGGCTCAAAGAAAAACGCCCGCGGCCTCAGAGACGCTGTACGCCGCGAGGTTGAGGACAAACTGGCAAGCGCAATTGTGTTTAACCAGGATGTTGATATTAAAGCGTTTTCGCTTACTGCCGGTGACGACGGTGTAAATGTTGTAATTAATCCGTAAGAAGAATCAGAAAATGAAGCCCGCTTTTTGCGGGCTTCTGCGAAAACTTTAAAAAATATTTCCAAAAATACTTGACACATCCCACTTATTTGGATATAATAATGACCGTTGCATACGCGGGTGTAGTTCAATGGTAGAATCCCAGCCTTCCAAGCTGGTCGTGTGGGTTCGATTCCCATCACCCGCTCCAGCGTATTTGCGCTTGTAGCTCAGGTGGATAGAGCA
>URGA01000062.1 GCA_900547275.1 uncultured Oscillospiraceae bacterium
CTGGCGGTCTATCTCTTGTTTTCGGTTGCTTGCTTCCTTACCGTACATGAGCATTATTTCAGGATATAGAACAGTAAAGAATTCCTTTAGCCACGACAAGTGCTGAAAGAATATGTTTTTATGCTTAAAAGCGTCTGCCCGATTTTCATAATCTTCCGGATCCTCAGCCTGTACCGCATGCTCAATCATTTCATCTGTCATTATCCGTCTTACTTCAAAGGGATTTATTTTAACCCTTCCGGAAGCACAGTTAATTACAGTTCCTTTGAGTTTTGGAATCATCTCAACATAGTCTTTGTCAGGGTCGAGAAGAAATATTGAGTGACTTGAAAAAATCATTTGTGAGGCAATTTTCTTCATCAGCCAGGTCTTGCCTTGTCCTGACTGACCTACAATTGAAAAGTTACCGTTAGTAATTTCTTCGTTTCTGGCGTCAAAGTCAAGGAATACATTTCCGCCGTCAATCGTCTCACCAAGCCAAAGACCATGGGCGTCGTTTCTGTTGGAAAAAGAAAAAGGATACAAATTTGCAAGGGTGCTTGAAGGGATATTGTTTGCCGTTTTCAAAAAGAGGTCTTTTCCCAGCGGATTAACAGCCGTAAAACCTTCTTTTTGCTCGAACCTTAAAATATCATATGTGATTTTATAACCCAGCAGAATATTTTTGATTTCGCGCTCTTTACTGTCCAGCTCTTCCTCTGTTCTTCCGTAGAATTCGATAAAGATATTTGTCATGAATATCTTGTTTCTGCCCTTTTGCAGTTCCTTATAGAATTCGATGATATTATCCTCATCGGCTTCAGCGTCAAGCTGTTCGGTTATCTTTGATGAATTACGGCGCTTAGCTGTTTTGTTGTTGATCTGATTATTGATAAGCGTTTGCGCTTTGCCCTCGATCAACGGCTGCGTACGCATAGAAAATGTTGTTGACTTAATTCTTGAAACAGCACTTAAAACACAGCTTGCGCTTATGCTGGACGGAAAGTTTTTGATCATAATTGTTCTGCGCATAAAATCATTCTGCCATGTATGCCTGGGCAGAAAGTTTATCCTGTGGGGAGTAAGACGCCGAGCAAGCATTATATCTTCATAGTCAGCATATGACATATGCTTCAACTCTTTTTTACTTGGTTCGTTTGACTGAGTTATCATACTTTTGTTTCAGCTCCTCTCCGAAAAAATAGATATCAAATGTTGAGAACTCTCTTAAATAATAGTTTCTGAAAACTGTTATGAGTTCTTTCTTTTTTACTTTTGAATACCTCATATTCTGACTCTGAAGCGCCTCCTCAAACGACTGCTTTTCCTCATCGTTTTTTGCGCAGATTATGAAGTAATAAGCACGCTGAATTGAAGACGTTTTCTTCTTGTTGGCGTCATATGAAGAAATCAGATCGACTATCTGCTCAGTGTATTCTTTATAGTCGCCACTCATATTAGAAAAGAATTCTTTATTATGAGAAAGATCTTCAACTTTGTCCATGGCAAACGTATCCACTGCCCGGTTTGTCGATTCGTAAAACTGGCATAATGAAGATATTTCATTGTCCATTTCCTGTTCTGTCAATATCGCTGTGTTAGGCGGATAAAATCTAAAAAAGAAGAATTTACTGTCGCCGACTGCAACGTGGTCGTCACGAATCTTAAATGAAATTAAATTTTCCATTTTGTCTTTCTTGGCCACTATTCGTCACCTCCGCCGATAAGGCTGTAATCCTGTGGTTTGAAAAAGTAATTATATACTTTTTTGCCGTATTGCCAGATGTTTTCCTCACCGTCAATAAATCTAACGCACGTAGCAAAAACAGCTGCAGGAATTACCACCAAATAAAATTTTGCTGAAACAATGGCTATTAAGAATGAAAAAACAATAACCAGAAGTTCCGCAAGTGTTAACCCCCACATTGTATATTTCTTGTTCAATCTGGGAGGTATAAGATATTTTTTCATAAGTTAATTCCTTTCTATCTAATCATCATTGCACCGGTCTGTATTGCCATTGCTCCGAAGTTACCCTGGCTTCCGCTGCTCCAACCATACTTATTAAGCAATTTTGGAACAGCCGGCATTGTAAGCCAGCATGTTAAGCAAAATATAACATTGTCTGCATTGAAGAAACCGCAGCCGAGGAAGAACAGAACATATACAAACAAATAAGTTAACGTAATAGATAACATCTGCCTGATCCAATCTCCCATTTTTGTTGTATCGCCACGCATAATATCTCCGACATATAATACCGATGTAAGAATATGTACAAACATTTCGCCGGATCTCTTAATAGCGTTGACCGCAAAAACTACCACGGCAAACAATATGATGATCATGAACACAAGATTTAACATATCTGCAGCTTCTAAATCATCTGAGACTATTGTTTCAATTATTTCACTTGCAGACTGGGATAACTCATCAGTAGAAAGTGAAATGCCAAAATAGGTTGTAATTTTATAGGCCAGTTCCATACTCCAAACACCTATCCAACGAGCGCACAGAGCAAAAACAAATGATTTTGCTATATTTGAAAATGCCACTGAATAGTACACTGGTTTTCCGGAAACTCTCTCTTCGGCGATATCTACTGCAACAACAATAAAGCACACGCCGAAAACAAGAATGTTCAGCCACATTGAAAAGTTGAGAAACAGGTTAATTGCTTTTATTTCAAAAAACGAAAGCACATAAGTATTTACAAAATTTATGGCAAAGGCCGCTAATCCGATTATTCTAGAATTTAACCAGTCTAAAAGACTGGTTAAAAACTGAAACACGATACTCTCAACCATTTTTTATACCCCGACTACCGTCCAGATCCATGCTGGTGAAGAAGCAATCACAGCAATTACAATAACAACAACTACAATGGTAGTGATTTTATTACTGTAATCCTCGCCGCTCCGGTGCAGCTTTATCGCACTTGCAATTGCAAAAATGAGGACACCTGCAAGAATGGCGCATATGATAGGAATTGCGACATTGTTTACCACAAATTTAACAGTATCCATAATTTCGTTTTTTGCAGCGGTCAAGCCTGACTGAACATCAAGCAAAACCGGAGCAACATTGCTGAATAAAAATCTCATCTTGATATCGTCCTTTCTATCGTTTGAGTAATGGAAGCTGATTGTGAAATCGTACCGTTTTGCTGAGAAAGAATTTTTAAGTCTTCATTAAAGTCCTTAGTATGAGGAGGCTTGTCGATAATCTTTCCGGTATATCCTTCCTTTTGCAACGCTTCAATTGCTCTTTTTCTGTATTTATTTCCGGCTACGTCATTGTCGAAGCCGATATAAACGGTCTTTATGTTTTTATGCTGGGAAACATAATTAACTATTGGCTTCATCGAAGGGCCGCAAGTTGCGACATAATCATAATCATTGGGATTAAAATTATGTTTTTCTAACATCGTCATTACAGACATACTGTCAATAACGGCTTCAGTAACAAACAGTTTATTTGAATTGTTGCATACAGACCAGGCATATTCAAAGTTGCTTCCTGGAACTATATGAGTATATGCTCTATCATAACCTTCGGTAATTTTATCGCTGTAGCCACGCTGAAAACAAAAGCATTCCTTTCCGTCGTGATAACCGACAAATGTTGGGTTGCCTCTTACGTCTTCATATAAGTAATTGCGTTTGATCATATCGGTGATTACTTTTCGACTTAAGCAGCGTGTCTGGTTAAGGTAGGCATAAACGCGTTTATAACTGTTCGGACTTTTGGCTGGTAATTCAAACGGCTTTTTTTCAGGAGGTTTGTATTCTCTTTTAACATGACTTATTTTATAGTTAGTCACGCCGTTAAGCTCTCTTGCCAGCATTTTAATAGCTTCACTGTTACTGATTCCGTAATGCCACTGTGCAAAGTTGATTACATTTAATCTGCGGTTATCTCCAGTCCCCGGATGAAAATAAGTATTTGTATCGGGATATATTCTTACACTGCCGTGTTCTCTTAATCCGTAGTAACTTCCATTTCCTATAGGGTACGGAGTGTAACCGCAGTCTTTCATATATTCAAGCAAATCTATGTTTGCAAGAATTCTTTCTACAGTTCTGCCCATTGTTTTAACTCCAAATAAAGAAAGGTGCGCACCGAGTGCGCACCTTTTAATCTATAGTTTTATTCAGTAATGAATCAAAAATACACCTTGTATCTGTCGTAAACTAACTTTAAATTAGTAGGGGTTCTTAAAGTAAAATGAGCACGAACATTGTCAGGAGTGGTGTTATACAGATTAACAAGATCAGAAATATTAGACATGCCTTGAATATAATTTCCGATTGTAACATAATCAAATTGCTCAGCGTATTCGGGCTTATAGGTCTTATACGATGTAACGATATCGAGTGTGTTTGTATCAGATTTAAGATACAAAAACTCCTCGATCATTTCATCTGTGTAACCATTCGCCTGACCTGAAAACAATCTTAATCCAATACTGTCGTCATAGTCATGTATTTTTTTCAACTCATTAAAAAATGATGATGTAATTGTAGTTCTGTTAAGCATATTGCGTGATTCAAGTTCAGGCATGACTACTTCAATAAACTGCTCTGCGCAATTCTGTTTCATGTCATACGTTAAATATAAGTCGTTACAACCTGCATAATAGTCTAAACAATCAAGCAAATTGTCATATTCATGACCCATTTCCTTTAATTCTTCGTATGTATGTTCTGTGGGATTAATAGTTCCTGAAACGTCAGGGCCGTCATGTGTTATAAGTGGGATATTATCTTTACTAAAAGTGATATCGATATCTAAATATCTCATCCCGTATTCTTCAATGAATATTTTTGTATCCTCAAAAGAATCAACGTTGTGACCCAGAGTCATTCGGGGATTTGAGTCAGGCAAATATTTTTGATTTTCTTTTGCATATTTTGCAAGAACATCAAGATATTTTATATCCTGGCCGTCTTTTGATATAAATAGATTTTGAAGGTCGAAATCATCCTGAGACATTGCTTTTGACCAATCTGCGATAGCAAAAGACATTGCAAACGCTGTTTCAGGTATTTCGTATGTAGTCTCTTTGCCAGCTGCTACACTGGTACGACTTAGTTCCTTCCAACTTGAATCGCCGGTTAAAACATAGTATGTATGATCATCGCTGCTGTTTTTAATGGTTATTTCATCCCCCGGTTGAAGCCCTAATTCGCTCAGCGGAATAACATTATACTCGGCTGTATTCCAGCAATACTTATACTGCTTTGATTTATATATATCACTGGTGCTTAGCGTGTTTGTAGGGCTTTCAGCATAACGAGCACCTATATCAGGAATAAAAGTTTCACTTGCGCTTTTTGCAATAACTTCTCGATTCTCTGACATTGCTATATTATATTTTACAGCACTTGTCCATTCACCAGCTGACAATGTGGTTGCTGTTATTTTTGTTATGGCTGATTCATTGCCATTTAAGTCTTGATAAGTAAATTCTGTCTTGTTTTGTTCAACTACAGCATTTATATCTTCTTTGCCTTCCTGACGCAAAGCTATAGTATCATCAGGCACAACAGAAATAATCCTGTCACCAGCCATATCGCCTTCAACATATACAAGCCCTTCACCGACATATTCGTTGTTTTCATTAGGAGTACCTGATACGGTAATGCTTGAGGGCAACCAGACTATAGCTTCGCCTTCAACTGTTGCAGTAACGGTGGTTGAAGCTTTATCGCCCGGCGTAACTTCCTGGTCTGCCGCAAATGCCGGAACAGCTGATGAACAAATCATTACAATGGACAATATTGAGCAGGCAATGATTTTAAGTACTTTTTTCATATTTTTTCTCCTTATGTTTTGAAAAGAAAAATCATCTTGTTTTCAGGGAAACCTGATAGGAGTACACTCCTACCCAATCTCCGGCGGTCAGCCTGTTAGTTGAAATTTTTGTTGTGGTGGTAGCTTTGTTGCCGTCTTTCAAATCCTGGTAAGTAAATTCCGTCTTTTCCTGCGTAATTGTTGCCGTCACATCCGGCTTACCATCCTGCTTCATAATGACTGTTTTATCAGGTACAACAGAAATGTATTCATTTCCGGCAATGTTACCCTGAACGCTTACAGGAACGCTGCAGCCATATTCTCCTGAATCACTGTCAAGATTCTTTTCCAAAGTTGCGGTTGTGGGCAGCCAAACTATGATATCACCCTCAACGAGGTCGCCGTTTTCATCATAATAGTCTGAGCCGCTGGCCTGTGAAGCACAGACATCAACTGAGTATGATTTGCTCTCTTCGATAAAATCTGAATGCGCCGTCATGTTTGATTCTTTAGAATAATCAGAAGCCTGTGAACCTTCTGAGTTTGGAGCTGCCATTACCGGAACAGCCGATGAAAACATCAGTACAACTGACAATACTGAACAAGCGATAGTTTTGATTACTTTTTTCATATTAATCTCTCCTTTGTTATTTCACAACAACGTCAACGATTATATCTCCGTCAACGGGATTAACGCTTCCGTCGTCATTGTAGTTTTTAACGTTCATGGTTAACTCATATTCACCCGGTGTATTCAACACAGAATACACATTGACCTTGGCACTGTTTCCCGGATAGATCAGCCCTGTAGAACCGATAAACACACCGTCCGATGTGTAAACATCATAAGAAATACATTTGACGTTCTTCATGTAATTCTTAAGTTCGATAGTCGGGTAGTCTTTGGATACATAATAGGTGCTTTTCAGCATTATTGCGAAATTCTGACTTGGATCATGTTGCGCCTGAACACTTTCCGAGTACGGCGCCTGATCAGCCATTGGCGGAGTAGTCGTTTCAACTTCATTTGGTACCGGACAAAGCAATTCTGTCAACAAACCAAGCAGCAAGATCATAAAAATTATCAATGGTATGAGTGAGAAAGTACATAAGCGAACAAATTTCTGTCCGCCCACATAGGCATAGCCTACTGTTCGGCGGAAGCACAAGCGTTCATAGAGATCGAATTTCTTAAATGCAGTCAGCTCAACAGAATTATCATAAAGATCTTTCAGTTCAAACTGGACAACTCCGGTGATTCGTTTTTTACTTTTTTTCGTAACAACTTTTTCCGGGTAATCAGAAGTAACTACGTCTTCATAGTGCTTTTGATTGAGTTTAATGTCGCCGATCACGATCCCACCATTATTCCGAGAATAATTTTTGAACTCGCGGGCAGACAAATATCTGACAGGCTTAATGTCTTTTTTATTAAGTTCCTTTGTTTTATATTCATCAGAAACAAAAGAACGAACAGTATAATATTTTTTATCAAAAATCATTGTTCTTCCCCAAAAAAAGCCGCTGTCTTAACGGCAGCGGCTAACATTTTTTATTCTTTTCTTTTTTAAATTTTGCTGAAGAAGGAGTCCTAAACCTGCAGCAGTTAAAGTCACCGCAACAGGAAGAATATACTCCTCAGCGCCGGTCTTTGGAGACTTGGTTTCAGGAATTACCGGAGCAGGAGTTTCAACCTTTTTATTTTCTATTGTAACTTCAACAATTTCGTTGTTGTCTGAGATTTTGATTTTGAACTCTTTATCACACAGAATATATCCTTCCAAAGCTTCGATTTCTCTAATTATCCATTCGCCACACGGAACGTTAGAAAAAGAAAAACTGCCGTCCTCTGCGGAAGTGGCAGTCATTAGAGCATTTTCTTTACTGAATTCTGTTGTATCCGGGGCAAATATTCCGATAACGGCACCGGATAACGGCTTACCGTTTTCATCAACTTTCAGACCTTTAACAACGCCTTTCTTGAGAACGTTTTCAATTGGCTTGCCGTCATTGAGAACGATATCAATAGTCTGGACTTCCTGTCCCTGATATTCGGTGGTAAATTCATACTTTGTATCTGAGAGAATATAATGCTCGTCTGTAGCTATTTCCTTAGCATACCATTTATAACCTATAGGCAGATCACAGTCAAATGTGATTTTTCCGTCCTCATCGCAGTTTGCGTAAGTGATGAGTGCGTCTTTAGGAATAACAGCTCCGTCAGCAGCAGTTATATCCTCATCTGCATAGATACCGAACTGTACGTTTTTGATTTCACCGTTCATGCCTATGCCGTAATCTTCGTTTTGTTCAAGAACCTTTGAAAGCGACACGGTCACTTTCTGTCTTTCGTTATAGAGAGATAACTCTGTTGAAGTAATGCTGATATCCTGTCCTGCATAGGCAAGTTCCACATCGTACTGTTCATTGGGGTTATAGAAACCGTCTGAAGCAGTCTTTTCAATCACAGTGTACTTGCCGAGGTACAGTTCTTTTGAAATCGCTTTGCCGTTCTCATCTGTGATAATCTCGTCAACGAGTTCACCTTTATGAGCACGAACTGTTCCGTCCAGGGTTATTATATCTGCAGCAGCGTAAATCTGAAATACTGTATTAGCAAGATCCTGCGGCTTATATACCGGAGTATATATGCCGTTATCCTCATTTTCTGATACAGAAACAAAAACATCACCTGTTTTCGATATCTCTATTGTTCCTTTCTGTGGAACATCTACAGCTTTTACCATAACAACTGTAACGCCTGTATCTGTTGAACTGTTTTCCTGGTTAATGGTAAACGGAATAGGAGTGCTGTCAAGAATGTATCCGAATGGAGCCTGAACTTCCACCAGTGTATAGTCGCCATATGGAAGTTTCTCAGGAGTAATTAAATAACCTTCGCTGTTGGTGTAAAAGGTGTGAACCTCAGTAACTTCCGGATATGTAAACTGCATGGATACACGGTGACCGTCTGAATCATATATTTCAAACCCGGCGCCTTCGTATGCAATTGTTTTGCCTGTTTCTTTATCAGACTTTACTACCTTCAGATATGAACTGAAATTTGCGTTGTTGATCAGAAATTTATAGGTCTGATGATCAGACTGAATGAACACATCAAAGTCTTTGATTTTTTCACGTCCGTCCCAGCCCTTAGTTTGATGAACGGTGTACACACCGTATGGCAAAAGTTTTGAAGAAGCAAAGCCGTCTTCGTCGCAGACGATCGTATCTTTTTCGCTGTCCTTTGCATTGGCAAAAGAACCGGCTGACTTGAGATAAATCTGGAACTCAGCGCCCTTTTCGGGGGTTTCGATCTGAGTTGAGCCGTCATCGGTATGTTTTATAATTGAAATATTTCCCTTGATAACCTGCTCTTTAACACTGTTTTTAGTAGTGTTTTTTTCTACAGTGTACAACTTAGCTTCACTGCCTACTTTGTAAACAGTGGTATCGAGCAAATATCCCTCGCTGGACGAGATCTCTTTAATTGTCCAGTTAGAACCGCACACATAATAATCAGTGGTAAACTGACCGTTCTTATCCGTTGTGTACTTGTCAACGAGCTCGCCGTTGTTGTAAATTCCATACACTGCTCCTGAAAGCATTGCATTTCCTTGGGGTGTAGTCGTTTCAATATCTGACTTAGTAACCGTAACACGGAATTTCTTGAGTTTGTTAGAAAAAGAAACTGCAGCTGTTTCTCCGGCAGTTACTTTTACGGACAGTGCTTCCGGCTGAATATACTTCTCATCAGCAACTTCCGTTACTTTATATGTACCTGCATTAAGATCAGGTATTGTAACTGTACCGTTGCTTCCGGTCTTAACAGTACTGCTGTAGTCATCCGGGCCGGTTATCTTAAACTCAACATTGCTTACTTGTTTATCCTCTGAAACCTTAACTATTTTAAGCTGGCCAAGGCTCATTTTAACTGTAAGCCGTGTAGTTACCGGATCGGCAATCGTACCGTAAAACAGTATTTGGTTTGCACCTGTTAGAGCAAACGCTGAATTGATATCTGTGTTTTTCTTAGTCAGCGTAAGCGTTGCGGTTATATCACCTGTATCTGTACTCCAGATTTTCAGGTTATTGCCGCTCTGACTCACTTTAACTTTACTGTTACTGGACGATACTTTGAAATTGCTTAAAGCACCGTTTTGATCTTTGACGGTTACGGCGTTACTTTCACCGGCACCCTTCAGCTCAACAGTTGTCTCGCCGAAGTCAGGTCGATTGCTGTGGTTTTGACACGCTTCAAGGATCTCAAGATAACAGTCAAGAGCATTATCAAGTGTTTTCTTAGCGCTGTCTGAAGTGCTGCTGATGTTTTTTGCAAAGCTCGTTAAACTCGCATTGTAATTTGTTCTGGCTCCTATTTCAGCCTCCCACAACAGAATCTGCGTTGCAAGCTGAGCTTCCGTAGCAGAATAGCCGTATTTGTAATTAGGGGAACCATAAATAGATACACGAGTCATTACGCTTCTTGCTACACTGGTAAGCTCTCTGTCCCAAAGTGTAGTATCTTGAATTTTTTCAGCAGTAGCAGCGGAACCATCGCAAGCCTCATAAATCTGAATGCAATAAAGCGGTTCTCCTGTGGATTTGAGATTACGCAGCGCAATCTGTCCATAATTATCATGGACGTGTCCGTTTGCTGTTTCCCAAGACCCTGTATCATAGTACATATCCAGGTACTTTTGACTATAGCTGTACGAATTTCCTTCTGTGAGTGCAAAAGCTGAAAATGAAGAACACAACACAAGGATTGAAAGAAAAACAGCAAGCAGTTTTGAAAATTTCTTTTTCATAACCATTCCTTTCTGCGCACCCGGTGCGCTTTTTATTTTTTATATATCAACAGCCGCATGGCTGGAAAGCGCAAAAAAGAGCAATCAACAATTAGTCGATTGCTCTCAAAAATTTATTTATTCGATAAGCTGATTTATGTCTGCATTAAGTTCTTTCGCAATTTTTAGCACCGTATACCAACCGGGATTTTTACTAGCTCCGCTTTCGATGTTATGAATATTAGAAACTGCGGTTCCTACACGTCTCGCTAATTCTGATTGCGATAATCCTCGCTCAATTCGGATTTGTTTTAAAATGTTTCCTATCATATTGAACTGCCTTTATAAATATGGTGAACTGATCTATAATAATACGAATTATGTATAAACTGTTTATTTCACTTTATACACATTTTTTATCACTTCAATACAATTACTGTGAATATTTTATTTTCTAAAAAGTACCAATTATTATTTACTACATTGTATTACACCTTTATTTGTTAGGAGTATATTATGTTTTCTGAATTAACATCTATTTTAAAAAATGTGTTGGACATTGTTGAATTTATTAAAAATAATAAAATTAAAACTATCGCAACAATACTTATTACATTAAGTATTTCCTTAGTTAAACCAATGATATATTACTCCACTTTATATACTGATTTTTGCAGATGCATAATAGCAATTTGTATATTTGGTGTTATATGCATAATTGGTTATATAGTATATAGAAAAAACATAATGAATTCTATCATGATGAAACCGTTAATTGCCTGCTAGGTCTTTCTTTGTTCTTTCTAATAATAATGAGCATTATTTTACACACATATGAAAATTCCTGGTCAGAAATTTATGGTATCGTGGGTTTAGAAGAAAGTAAGTTTATAACAGATATTCGACAAGCTGAATATTTCAAAGAATTATATAATGATGTTTTTTCTAATTTTGCCGTTATTTTGCTATATGCAATAGAGTATTTACAAACTATATCCATTACTTATTTGGTAGTGTATATATTATATAAATTTGTTTCCGTCGAGGAACCATTGAAAACGGGCTTTTTTTCAACTGATTGGGAAATTATAATAACTAATATTTTATTTACTATATTTTCTTCACCATTCATATATCCAGCATATTTGAATTTTTGGAATAAGATATTTTAAAATAAAGAAATCATAATAATATATACAATAAATACTAATATTCCTATTGCGGCAGGGATTTTATATTTTTTT
>URGA01000063.1 GCA_900547275.1 uncultured Oscillospiraceae bacterium
GCCCGATCTTGTGGCGGTTACAGGAGATATCGCTTATCCTGTACCTTTCCAGGCAGGTACGTTCAATAACCGTATTCCTGCTAAAATTTTCGGCAGGCTTATGGAAAAACTCGGCGTCTACTGGGCGCCCGTGCTGGGAAATCATGATACGGAGGCTTACGCCTGCTTTAACAGAGCATATATCGGCAGATATTATGAAGAGCACCGTTATTCAAAAAATCATTCTGATAAATACTGCCTATTTAAATCGGGAGATAAGAGCCTTCACGGTGTTGGAAATTACGTTGTGCAGGTAAAAAATACTTTAGGTGTTATAACCCAGTGCCTTTTCTTTATGGATACGGGTTCTTATGTTGACAATGACTTTTTCGGTATTTTCTGGCGTTACGACGGAATGCATCAAAATCAGATCGACTGGTATGAAAAGCAGTTGAAGGATTTTGAAAAATGCAACTCAAAACTTGGCGCGGGAATGCCTAAATCGCTTATGTTTTTCCATATACCCATCGCCCAATACAAAGAGGCATGGAACCAGTACCGTGAAAATGGATTTTCAGATACAGAGGAAGTAAAACGTTTTTACGGAGAAGTAGGCGAAAAGGGCGGAGTTTTCCCAAGCCTGCATCCTGACAAGGTGTTTGAAACCATATGCCGCTTAGGTTCAACAAAAGGAACGTTCTGCGGCCACGACCATCTTAATAATTTTTCAATGGATTATAAAGGCATACGTCTTACCTATGGCCTTACTGTTGATTATCTGGCATATGTAGGAATAAAAAAATACGGTTTCCAGCGCGGTTGTACTATGATTGATATTCGCCCTGATGGTTTTTTTGACTGCAAGAGTGAAAATTACTACCAGGAAAAATACGGCAATGCTGACTGCGGCTCGGTAACGATGGAGCATTATTATCCTAATGTTGAGCGCCCCGTATAATACAACAAAATAATTTTCCCGCCAAAATTTTCGGCGGGATTTTTTGTTAATATTATTTTGCCGCCTTGTTTGAATGCATAAAATATGATATATTCTAGTTGCAGGATGTTCCTGTGGTGAAAGAGAGGTATTATTATGTATTGCAAAAATTGCGGAGCGAATTTCCCTGACGGAGTTTTTGAATGCCCCGTCTGCCACGCTATGATTGATGAAAAGAGAAATCAGTACAACTACGGCGGCGGTTACGAACAATATGTTAACCAGAGCGAAGGCGCCCCGAACAACGGCGCTCAGTATTATGCGCCTCCTCAGCAAAACAATTACCAGCAGACCTATACAAACGATAACTGGCATTACCACGATATGCAGTACCGCCAAATGGAGGAAAAAGGAGAAACAGCGAGAATTCTCGCAATCCTGGGCCTTGTTCTCGGAATTATTCTTACTCCTATTTTGGGCTGGATATTAGGCGGTATCGGGCTTTCCAATGCCAAAGAGGTATACGCTTATTTGAGAACTCCGTCGGCAAAAACTACAATTACAATAGCGAAATGGGCGATCATCGTATCGTCTGTACTGGCGGCTCTTGCAGCAATAGCCATTATTGCCTGGGTTGCAATAGTTTCTGCCGGGGTTTTCGCTCAGGATTTCTACTATAATTTATAATCGATATGCAGGAAGAAGAATTAATAAAAAAACGCTTTAATGAATTGAAAAACCGTGCCGTATTCGGCGGATATACAACGTTTACCGATTTTTTGGGCTTGGAAGAGCAGGATCTGCTTTCGCAATGTGCTTATCCTAACGAAGTAACGCTTTTCGGCGGGTTTGACTCGGCGGAGCGTGTTGTGGCGGCGTTCGGCGACAGAGAAGTAAATAATGAAGATTTTCCTATAAGCTGTGTAAAAATTGTTCCTAAAAGCGAGAAGTTCGCCCAGAACCTGACCCACCGAGATTACCTCGGAACGCTTATGGGTTTAGGAATAAAGCGAAGCGTTATCGGCGATATTCTTATCAGCTCGAAAACGGCTTAGGTTTTCTGTATCAGTTCAATGGCGCAGTTCGTGTGCGACAGTGTTAGCCGTGTTGCGCGTACCGACGTTCGGTGCGGAATTACAAACATTATCGACCGGGAGGCAATGCCTGTTCCGAAGCACGTCGAAGCCGTTGTCTCTTCCCTTAGGCTTGACGTTCTTGTGGGAGAAGTATATTCTCTTTCGAGAAACGAAACGGATAAACTGTTTTTACAGCAAAAAGTTTTTGAAAACGGCAGATTGATTACACGCCGTTCTTACATTCCGAAAGAGGGAAGCAAAATTTCGGTAAGAGGTTACGGCAGATTTGTATTTTCAGGAGCGCTCAGGCAGACAAAAAAAGGACGCACTGTAGCGGCGCTGGAAGTTTACGGATAAATTTAGCAAATAAAAAGCGAGACAGTTTGACTGCCTCGCTTTTTTCATTGTATTAAAGTTTTGCGGGTATTAGCATTATACCTGACGGCGTTATATCTACCATTCCGTATTTTCCGTTTGCGGCGGCTCCCGGGTTCATAACGTAAAGCCCGTCAATATAATCTGCAAACTGGTTGTGGGTATGACCGAAAAGACAAACGTCTGCCTTTTCTTCTCTTGCGGCACGTATTATTTCTTCGTATCCGAATTTAACACGAAAAGGATGACCGTGGGAGAAGAATATTCTTTTTCCCCCGGCGGTTATTGTTTTGTAAAGCGGAAATTCGGCTCGCCAGTCGCAGTTTCCGCTGACTCTTTCAATCTTCAGATTTGGATAAGCCAAAGCAAGGTCGTCAACTTCATCTTCTCCGTCGCCGAGATTAATAAAAAGGTCAGCGTCTTTCATGTGCATTTCCACAATATCGAAAAGATTGCCGCTTGCACGGTGAGAGTCAGACGTTACAACGATTCTCATTCATATTCAGCCTTTCTTTGCATAATTATGTATTAAGTATAACGCAAAGAGGAGTGCTTTTCAATGAAAAATCCAAAAGCAAACAACGGCTTTGATCCTGAGGCTTTTCGCAAGGCCGCCCAGAGCGGAAAGACCAATGAGTATATAAACTCAAACCTTGACCCGGAAACAGCGGGCAAATTACAGAGTATTTTAAAAGACAAAAACCAGATTGAAAAAATTATGCAGTCGCCGGCGGCGCAGGCACTGCTGAAAAAATTCGGAGAAGGAAAATAATATGGACAATATCAATGACATTATCGCCGGTCTTACCCCCGGCGATATAGAGATGCTAAAGGGCGTTGCTTCTTCAATACTGGGAGGAACGGGAAGCAGCGGGCAAAATAATTCCCAAACTTCAGGGCAACAGCAATTTAACCAGCCTCCTCCTGTTCAGCAGCAGGTGCGGGACGTTTCAAACACTATTCAGCAAGCCCAAAACATGGGCAATCTCATTAACGGACTTGAGGGGCTGAATTTCGGCAAGGCGGATTTTGAAATGATGATGAAAGCAAAAACAATATTTGATAAAATGAACAGCACCCATAATAAAAATGTGGACTTGATTCAGGCGCTCAAGCCCCATTTGAGTCCTCAGACAAGGGACAAGGCGGACCAGGCAATGAAAATCCTAAGGCTTTTTGAAGTCCTGCCGATGCTGAAAGAACTGTTCTGATGGCGGCGTTCAGCGAGTCGGAGATCAATGAGGCAAAAGAGCGTGTTCGCAGAATGAAAGAGCGCGCTTCGTCCTACATTGATTTTCAGGAAAAGGAAGAGGAAAATAATCGCACTCATGCCCGTGAGGATGGCGAAAGGCATCGCGGCGAAGAAAGAAATCGGCGCGGTGAGCAGGAAGAAATACATAACCGCCCAAACAGCGAATGTCTTGATGATGAAACTAATTCACAGGGGGAAAGTGACGACCAGTCGTTTATTATTCTTATGCTCATTTTGCTTCTTTCCCACGAAGGGGCAGACAATGCGCTTATACTTGCCTTGCTTTATCTGCTGTTTTGAAATAAAATATGGAAAACATGGTAATAATATGTTATATTATGTATATGTTTTATTTTATTGAAAGGAAGTCTAATTTTGCCTGATTTTATAAATAAGAAAATCAGCGAGGCTGTTGATTTGCTTTGTGTTCCTGCTTCAAGGTTCAAAACAAACGAAATTTCAGTTAATATAGCCATGCCGCTGAAAAAAGAAACGGCTTCTGATTTTGCTCTGGCAATATCAGCTGTAAGCCGCAAGGGCAGAGCGTATCCCGATATGACCGCCCTTAATGTTAAAAAGGATAAACTTTACGGAGCGTCGCTTACCGCAAATATTCAGAAAGTCGGCGAACTTCAGGTAATGAAACTCGGCGTAACAAGCCTTGACGACCGTTTCTCTTTTGACGGGGAGCGTATTTCGGTATCGTGTCTTGAACTTCTGCTGTCGCTTCTCTTTGAGCCGCTGTTTGATGAAAATTCAATGTTCAGAGAAGAAGATTTAAACGCTGAAAAGCGCGTTTTGCTTGAAAAAATCGCGGCGGAGGAAAACGATAAGCGAATTTACGCTGTTCGCCGATTAGAAGAGATAATGTTTGCCGATGAGCCTTACGGCATTAATCGTTTCGGTTGTGCCGAGATGATAAAGGCGGCAACTTCCAAGTCAGTAACGGACGCTTGGAAAGCGATGCTTACAAAAGGTAAGATACTTGTTACAGTTGTAGGTAATATCGATATGCCTGCCGCGGAAAAACTTATCAAAGAGCGTTTCAGTTCTATTGAAAGAAACTATGAGCCTGTTCCCAAAACAGTTTTCGTTCCCGTTGCGGATAAGGTAAACGAAGTCTGCCAGAAAGAAAATATCCAGCAGGGCAAACTTGTACTTGGTTTCAGGGTTGACATGAAGCCCGACGATGAGCGCGCCGCCGCTATGCGCTCTTTCTGCGACGCTTTCGGCGGAGGCCCTTATTCAAAACTGTTTGCCAACGTGCGTGAAAAAATGAGCCTCTGCTATTACTGCTCCGCAAGATATGTGCGCCAGAAGAGTTATATTTATATTCAGTGCGGCTGTGAAGAAGAAAATATGCAAAAGGCCGTAGACGAAATAATCAATCAGCTTGAAGAGATGAAAAAAGGCAACTGCACATCAGAACTTGACAGTTCCAAAATTGCTGTGGGCGACCTGCTTTGTTCGGTGTCCGATATGCCCACCGGTATTGAAGCCTGGTATTCATCCCAGATTGCGGACGATAAATTTATCTCTCCCGATCAGAGCGCAGAACTGAACAACAGTGTAACGCTGGACGACGTTGTCGCCTGCGCAAAACTCTTGAGCCTTGATACTGTTTACAGGCTTGTATCTGATAAGGAGGATGAAAGATGAAAGAAATAAAGTCAGAAATCCTCGGCGAAAAATATTATGTCGTTGAGCATAAATCTGGACTGAAGATTTATGTAATGCCTAAGGAGAATTATTCCTCCGCTTATGCAATTTTCGGCACGAAGTACGGCTCTATTGATAACCGCTTTAAGCGCTCAGACCAGGATGATTTTACCGAGGTGCCGGAAGGCATCGCCCATTTTCTTGAGCATAAGTTGTTTGAATCTGAAGAACTGGACGCTTTTCAGCGCTTTGCGGTTACAGGCGCTTCTGCAAACGCTTACACATCGTTTGACAAAACCTGTTATCTCTTTATGTGCAGCGACCACTTCGACGATTCGCTTCGCATATTGCTCGATTTCGTTCAGCATCCGTATTTTACTCCCCAGACAGTTCAGAAAGAGCAGGGTATAATCGGCCAGGAAATTACAATGTATTATGACGAGGCGGGCTGGATGAGCACATTTAATCTGCTTCGCTGTCTGTATAAGAACCACCCCGTAAGAATTGATATTGCGGGAACAGTTCAGTCAATTTCAAAAATTACGGACAAGCTGCTTTACGATTGCTATAATACTTTTTATAATCTCCACAATATGGCTCTCGCCGTTGTCGGCAACGTAACGCTGCAGCAGGTGCTTTCCGTTTGCGACGAACAGCTGATTGACGCTCCCGAACTTTCAATTGAGCGTTCATTTGAGCCGGAGCCGAGAGAGATAGTAAAGACATACGACGAGTATCATCTCAGCACTTCAATTCCAGTGTTCTCGTTCGGCTATAAAGAGGCGTGCGATAAACCCACCCAGAGCCTTAAAACTATTATTGAAACTAATATTCTTTTGGATATCATTGCGGGTGATTCATCACCGCTTTACAAGCGGCTGTTTGACCGCGGACTTATAAATTCTTCATTCTCTAAAGAGTATTTTATCGGCCATGGTTATGAAGCGATAATTTTTGACGGCGAAAGCCGACAGCCTCAAGCGGTTGCCGATGAAATTAAAAATGAAGTAGCCCGTCTTCGCCGTGAAGGTATTGACCCGGAACTTTTCGAGGCGGTGCGCCGCAAATCCTACGGCAGAGAGATCATGTCTTACAATGATATTGACAGCGTTGCCAATGCTTTGATTGAGGCTGATTTCAGTTCTTACGGCATTTTTGACGCGCTGGAAGAATATAAAAAGGTGACGAAAGAGGACATTCAGTCACGACTTGCGCAGGTTATGGATGAAAAATACTGCGCTTTGTCTGTGGTAAAGTCCGAAGAGGAGAAGTAAAATGAGCAATTACACCAGAGTTTATTTTGAGGGGCTGGGCATAGATTTTGATCTGCCCTCGGTTGCTTTTACAATCGGCGGCTATGAAGTCCATTTTTACGGAATAATAATTGCCGTCGGCTTTTTGCTTGCTGTTATTTACGGCGGCCGCATGGCGTATAAATGGCGAATGAGCCTTGACGGAATGACAGACGTTTTGATCTGGGGCACCATCCTCGGTATCATCTGCGCCCGTTTGTATTACGTCGTTTTCGAATGGGATTATTACAGCACCCACCTTTCAGAAATACCCCAGATTTGGAACGGTGGCATTGCAATTTACGGCGGTATAATCGGCGCGCTTATAGGAGCGGCGATAGGCTGTAAAATAGGCAAAATTGATTTTAGAAATCTGCTTGACTTAGGCGCGCTTGGTCTTCTCATCGGCCAGGGTATCGGCCGCTGGGGCAACTTCTTTAACCAGGAGGCGTTCGGTACAAATACAGATACAGCGCTTTTCCGTATGTGGAGCGTTAAGATAAGAGATACTCTTGAAGCTTCTGCCGCAACGCTGGCAGACAAGGGAGTAACGGTTGACCCGGAAATGCCCGTTCATCCAACGTTCCTTTATGAGAGTGTTTGGTGCATTTTGGGCTTCTTCATTCTCAACTACATTGTTCACAAACACAGAAAGTTCAAGGGCGAGATTTTCGTGCTTTACGGAATTTGGTACGGTCTTGAGCGCATGGTGGTTGAGGGAATGCGTACTGACAGCCTTTATATAGGTGCAACCAATATCCGCGTCAGCCAGCTTCTTTCCGCAATAATTGTTGTTGTGGCTCTTGTTTACTTTATTGTCATTATGACGAAGTACAAAAAGGGTAAGCTCCCGGAGCGTCTCAAGATAGTTCCCGTTGAGGATCTGCCTATGCCTGAAAAGAGAAAGAAAAAATCTCAAAAAGGCACAGACGAAAGCGAAAATGTTAAGACTGTTTCTGTAAATGATGAAAAGATAACGGAGGATAATAATGGCACAGATAATTGACGGAAAAGCCGTTTCAAAGGCAGTGCGCCAGCGTGTTGCCGCTGAGACGGAAGAACTTAAAAATAAGGGCATAACCCCGGGCCTTGCTGTAATACTCGTCGGAGATGATCCTGCGTCTCAGGTATATGTCCGCAACAAGGAAAGAGCCTGCGAAGAAGTGGGCTTTTACAGCGAAAAGTACACTCTCCCCGAAAATACTACTCAGGAGGAGCTTAATGCTCTCGTTGACAAACTCAATGCCAGAAAGGAAATCAGCGGAATTCTTTGTCAGCTTCCGCTTCCTAAGCATCTTGATGATAAAGCGGTTATCAACAGAATTGCCCCCAAAAAGGATGTTGACGCTTTTCATCCTGAAAATGTAGGAGCGATAATGATAGGCGACTACCATTTCCTTCCCTGTACTCCCGCCGGAGTAATGGAACTTATCCATTCAACAGGCGTTGAGATAACAGGTAAGAAAGCGGTTGTTATCGGAAGAAGCAATATTGTCGGCAAGCCTATGGCGATGCTTCTTCTCCATGAGAACGCAACCGTTGAAATAACCCATTCTAAGACGAAAAATCTTGCGGATATTACCCGTACTGCTGATATTCTTGTTGCGGCAATCGGAAAAGCAGGCTTTGTAACCGCAGATATGGTAAAAGAAGGCGCTGTTGTTATTGACGTCGGAATGAACAGAAACGCAGAAGGGAAATTGTGCGGAGACGTTGATTTTGACGAGGTAAGCAAGAAGTGCTCCTATATCACTCCCGTACCCGGCGGCGTGGGTCCGATGACTATTTCCATGCTTATGCAAAATACTCTTACCGCCGCAAAAATCCAGAATTCAGTTGAATAATTAGGACGTTTATAAAGGCTCTGTATTTTTACAGAGCCTGTTTTTATCTTTTTCGAGGATTTGCGCTAAAAAATGCTTGCATGTGTATATCGTATGTGATAGAATATTTCCGTTATTTTTCTGAAAGGAAAATTTCTCTGGAGAGTTTTTGACCGCAGAGGTCAAAACGCCGAAGGTGTAAGGCGAGATTTTTTTTCGCCAATCTCTCAGGCAAAAGGACAGAGACAATTCATAATTGTAAAGTCCTTACCAAGCCGTAACGCACCTTTGCCGTTACGCTTTTTTTATTTTATTCTGTTTCTGAAAGGATTTACTAGTATGTTCCAATCAATAACGATGGCTATGTCGTTTGACGACGTTATTGCCAAAATTCAAGATGCTGTCTGGGGCTGGCCGCTTATCATCCTCATCCTTGCAGCAGGTCTTTGGCTTACAATACGAACCGGATTTGTCCAGGTTCTACATCTTGGAAAAGCCCTCAAATTTATGGTGAAAAACGAGGAAAGCGGAGAAGGCGAGGTTTCATCCTTCGGTGCGCTTTGCACGGCTCTTTCCGCTACTATCGGTACAGGTAACATCGTCGGCGTTGCAACGGCAATCTGTCTCGGCGGCCCCGGCGCTCTGCTTTGGATGCTTATCGCGGCTTTCTTTGGCATGGCGACAAAATATTCAGAAGGTTTTCTTGCAATAAAATACAGAGAAAATAAGGGCGACAACCATTTCCTCGGCGGCCCGTTCTACTATATTGAAAAAGGTCTTGGCCCGAAGTGGAAATGGCTGGCAAAGATATTTGCATTTTTCGGCGTAACAGTAGGACTTTTCGGTATCGGAACATTTACCCAGATCAACGGTATAACAACTGCCGTTCAGAATTTCTTTGATCCGGATTCTTCAAATATCGCCTTTTCAATCGGAAATTACGATTATACATGGGCAACCGTTATCGGCGGTATTGTTGTAACGATTTGCGCCGCTCTTGTAATAATCGGCGGTATTAAGCGTATTGCCAAGGTTTCAGAAATTATTGTTCCTTTTATGGCGATTACTTATGTTCTTTTTGCCCTTATCATTGTGTTTACCCACATTGAGCAGATCCCCGGCGCTGTAAAGCTTATCTTTACAAGCGCGTTTAACCCCGAAGCCGCTCTCGGTGCAGGTGCCGGTATAACTCTGAAACTTGCAATGCAAAAAGGTATCGGACGCGGTATCTTCTCAAATGAGGCAGGGCTTGGTTCCGCTCCCATTGCCGCAGCTGCCGCTAAGACAAATGATACAGTCCGTCAGGGCCTTGTTACAATGACAGGTACTTTTATTGATACAATACTTATCTGTACTCTTACCGGTCTTTCAATCGTTGTTACAGGAGCTCAGAACGCTTATGTTCCGTCATCCTTTGAGGGCGTTAAAATTACAACGCTTGCCTGGGAAACAGGCTTGCCCTGGAGCAGCCGCTTTTCTGCTTTTGTACTTATGATATGTCTGGCGTTCTTCGCCTTTACAACGATTTTGGGCTGGAACTATTATTCAGAGCGCTGTCTTGAGTATCTTTTAGGAAGCCAGAAGGCAACGAAAGCTTACCGCTATATTTACATTATTGCAATTGCTATCGGACCTTATCTGACTGTTGCGGCGGTATGGAACATTGCCGATATTTTCAACGGACTTATGGCGTTCCCGAACCTGGTTGCGCTGTTTGCGTTAAGCGGGGCAGTAGGGAAGGAAACACGGGCTTATTTCGCGCGAAAAAATCACGACTTAAAAGCAATGCCGAAACATAAATAATAGTAATAAATAAGCCGCTGGTTTACCAGCGGCTTTTTTTGTTGTTCTGTTATGGCTTTATTGGTTGTTTGACGAGTGCTTTCCGTTACCTGAACCGTATCTCTTCTGGTTACCTGATGAATTTTCAGAAACACCAGCGCCGTTTTGTTTTCCTTTTCCGTATCCGTTGGAGTTCTTGACCGTTGTTTCTTCGGAACTTTCGCTAAGAGCTTCAATTTTATCTCGTATCTGGCGCATACTCATGTTTTTTACGTCTTCAACTGTAACGTTTGGGTCAAGTTTTTTCAGTTCAAGATAGGCGCGGTATTTGCCCACAGACAGTCCTGCTTCGTCAGCGGCTTTTACTTCTTCTTCTGTTGCTTGAGAACAGTTTACATTGCCGTATCCCTGCGCTGTGCAGGTGCTTATATTTTGGCTGATCTTGTTGCATCGGCTTTCACTGTTGCCTGCAACGGCTATATCCACCGTAGCGTCGCTTTCAAGATAGCCTGCCTCTTTTTCGCTGTCAAGAAGAGTGGTAACGGCTTTTTCGTATTTCATATTCGCGAGAGATAAATCAGAAGTGACTTCTTCGGCGTCGCTGTTTAAGCAAACAACGTCTATTACTCTGTCCAAAAGATTTATTTTCATTTCAACAGAGAGGTTAACGTCAACGCTGATTGTGGCAACGGGAACGTTGTAGACGCCTGCCGAACCGAAGATAAAAATCAGAAGCGCACAGCAGACTGCGGCGGCGTAACGTATCGGACGCTGAGAGCGACTTCTTTTCTTTGAATAAACGTTTTCAAAAAGGTATTCTTTTGTGCTGTCCTTTAACTGATTTTCAGCGTGAACAGCGTCAAATGCGTCGTAAATTCTGCTACTCAAAGTAGTCACCTCCCAGCTTTTCCTTTAATATCTTCTTTGCTCTGGATAATAGAGTGTAAACGGTGTTAACATTTTTGCCAAGGATTTTACCTATTTCCACCGCTGTGTATTGTTCGTAAAAGTAAAGATAAACAACGTCCTTGTACTTCTTAGGCAGAGCAAGAACAGCCTGAAGCACATCGCTGTGGTCTTCTTCAATATCCGCTGTTAATTCCCTTATTTCGTCAATGGGAACAGTACGGCTGCGGAAGAAACTTTTGAGATAGTCCTTGCAGGCGTTTATCGTAACCCGTATTATCCAGGCTTTTTCGTGCTCTTCACTTTCAAAAACGCCGTCGTAAAGAACGTATTTCATAAATACAGTCTGAAAAATATCTTCCGTGTCGTCGTAGTTTTTTAAGTGGAGCATACATATTTTCTTTACAGTGTCAGAATAGAGCTCAACGGCTCTGTTTGCTTCCTGTTCAGTTCGCATAGCTTCCTCTGTAATATCTAAAGTGTTTTCATTTTCTAATACTAATACGATTAAAGCGAATAAATCCTTTCAAAAAATAAAATTATTTAATCTGGATTACTATCATTTTTATTAAAGCAGAAAACGCGGATTTAGGCAAGCATAAAAAAACGGCGGGGGGGTCCCCCCCCGTAGTGGGGATTTTTTTTTTACTCCCTGGA
>URGA01000064.1 GCA_900547275.1 uncultured Oscillospiraceae bacterium
TGTGATATAGAACTTCGGGGTATGTATGAAGAAGATTTCCATACGTTCTACGGAAGCTTCCTCTTCCTTGGCATTTTCCTTGGCGGGCTGTTTTTGATGGCAACGGTATTGATTATCTATTATAAGCAGATTTCCGAAGGATTTGAGGACCGCAACCGGTACCAGATTATGCAGAAAGTCGGAATGAGCCATAAAGAGGTTAAGTCGTCTATTAGTTCTCAGGTTTTAATGGTGTACTTCCTGCCGTTAATAGTTGCAGGCGTCCATGTTGCAGCGGCGTTTCCGCTTATTTCAAAAATACTGGAAGGCCTCAATATGACTAATACGGGTCTTTATGTTGCTTGCACCGGCGGATGCTTTCTTGTGTTTGCGGTTTTGTATGTAATTGTTTATGCTCTTACTGCAAAAACATATTACAAAATCGTCAGCCATTAGGAGGATTTTGAATGAGAGAGTTCAAAATTAGGTTTCCCCGACGGTTAAAAGTGATAGTCGTAGCTTTGCTTGTTGCTGTAACCGCTCTTGCATTTTCCGCCTGCGGCCTTCATTGCTCTGAGCAGCAGAAAACGCTCAATAGAATTGATTCTATTGCAGGAAATATTGGTCGTTCTCAAATCACGGAGGATGATAATCTTATAGGCGAAAGACACTGCAAGGACGACTATACCGGTTATTATACTGCCAGATGTGACGCTGAAAGCGGCAGAGACGTTGTTTTCGGCGGCGCGTCCATAAAAGAAAGAAATTTGAGAGTTTACGGAACTGTTTATACTCAGTCCGGGACTGCAAAGATAAGGATACGTCAGACGGACGAAGTAAAAGAATGTGAAGTTGACAGAGAACTTCATTTTGAAACGGAACTTAATCTCTCAAGCGGCGGCAATTATATTATGATAGATTATGACAATTTCCAGGGGTGTGTTGAACTGCATTCCGATTACATTGCGAACTGAGGCGGTGAATATGAAAATTGAACCGAAAGAAAACAGATTTTCAGTTTGTAAAGCGTCAGTAAGAGGCGGAGCAGGCAGAAGCCTGTTTTACAGAGCCATGTCACGGGCGGTGGTATGTATAGGGCTTCTTACAATTGGAATACTTGCCGTTCCTGCGGTTGCGATTTATGCGCTTATTTCAGGCGTTTGGTGCGCGGCGGACAGAGCAGAAGAATATTTTGAAGAGAAAATCAGTAATTGAGATTGATTTAATTAATATCCTCCTTATAATTGAATTGCTCTGCTAAAAGTGGTATTATTTATTAAGATGATTTTTAGCAGGAGATGACATTATGAGCGTTTACAAAGTTTTCTTCAGCCCTACAGGCGGAACTAAAAAAGTTGCAGACTATCTTTGCCGTGGGTTTGACGGCGATATCAAAGAAGTTGATTTGTCGCTGAGAGAGCTCGGTGAAGTTTACATGACCGCCGATGATACCGCAGTTGTTGCAGTTCCCAGTTTCAGCGGCAGAGCGCCTGCTTTTGCGGTTGAAGCGCTCAAGAAGATAAATTCCAACGGAGCTTCGGCAGTTTCAGTTGTAGTTTACGGCAACCGTGATTATGACGACACGCTGATTGAACTTCAGGATGTTCTGTTAGACCTTGGTTTTAAGTGCAAGGCGGTTGTTGCGGCTGTTGCGGAGCATTCAATAATGCACTGCTACGGAACAGGCAGACCGGATGCGTCCGATATTGCAGAACTTGAAGAATTTTCGGCGAAGATAAAAGACGCAGTTGCAGACAAAAGCAAAACAAGCGTTGAAGTTCCGGGCAATCGCCCATACAAGCAGGCGGGAAAAGGCGGATTAAAACCGTTTGCCACAGATGAATGCGTTTTATGCGGCGAGTGCAGTGCGCTTTGTCCCGTGGGAGCCATCAGCGCTGATGACCCTAAATCTACCGATGAGGAAAAATGTATTTCTTGTATGAGGTGCATTTTTGTTTGTCCTCAGAAGGCAAGAAAAGTTGACGATGACCTTCTGGCGGCGCTTACAGAAAGGCTTAAAGATGCCTGCTCATCCAGGAAAGAAAACGAATTATTCTTATAATAAAAAACGGCTGTGATGATTTTCAAATCACGGCCGTATTTTTATGTTTATTGAAAAATAAGTAATATTGTTGTATACTTTTCTTGAAAAGAAGGTGTTGACAATGAATACAACCATGCTTATTTTAATGTTTATAATCGGTGTTTTCGGTGTTGCGAATTTTATAGTATATGCACTGCTTTCAAAATACCTCTGGATAAGCGCCGGAGTTAAAAAAAGCGACGTAAGGCGATTTAACAGTGAACATCCCCACCGAACTCAAAGACGGATGAGCGCTTGGCTTATCAAAAACGCAAAGCATCCCAAAGAGTTTGCAAAAATGTTTACTATTTGCAATGTAGTTGTACTTTTTTGCCTTGTATCTTTCAGTATTGTATTTTTTGTATGGCGCACCAATAATCTTGAGATGGCAAAAATCGCCGCGGCGGCAATAGCCGCTCTCAGTGCAGTCACATGGGCCATCGGCTTTTCATACGGAAAGAGGATAGAAGCGGATTTCGGCGATTACTTTTCATCTCCCGAATATACTCCTTATGAAGGGGAAAACATCGATACAGACGTTTATTCGGAAAGTGAGTATTACGAAGATGAGCCGCAAGAGAGCAGTATGACCGACGAGCAGAGAGCGATGGTCAAAAAGTCGCGGATTATCAGATATTTTATAAGGCTGATAGTTGTTGTAATTATACTGCTTATGGCGTTTTCACCGTATATATTCAATAAATATAATATAAGACTTGATTTGAGCAAACTTTACAAAAGCGACGAACAGCAGACCCAGAGCAACGCTTCATACGGCAGTGACAACTTAGACGATGACTATTATATGCTCCATAAGGACAAAAGCGCGGTTACATATGACGAAATAAAAAGTCTTATTTCTGATACGGGTTATGAACTGGAAGATTATTCAAAACAGGCGTCGGCAGATTATCCCGAATATAGTTTCAGCGAATGCTATTCCTTTGGGGATGACGCAATGCATTTTGAATATCTTGTCCTTGATTCCGCTGACAGTGCCGAAAAGCTGCAGAAAGAACTGCAGTCGGATATAAAAGAAAAATATAAAAAAGGCGCTGACGGCGAAACAGAGCAGAAAGACAGCGATAAAGATTTTCGGCTTTATACTCTTGAAACGTCAGAGGGTTATGCTGTTTCAATTTACGCTCAAAATATAGTAATTTACGCCTACTGCGAACCGATCAATGCCACATGGCTGAAGTTTAATCTTAATACAATCGGTTATCTTGAGGAGTTTTAGGAGCAGGTTATGAATATTAATGCGTTATCTTATATTATCGGTTTTGGGGTAATGACGCTTCTCAGCAGGGGAGCGGTGCGCTGGATAAGAAATCTTAGCTATGATTCAGCAGGCCAGTCAATGAGAAAAGTAGAAAAGCATTATAACGATGTAAAAGAGAAAAAAATCCCTTATGAAAGGGAGATAACTTGGCTTGTCCGTGTGTCCGAAAGACCGCTTACAACAAGATTTTTGTATTATTTATATGATTTATATAAATATGTAGGACTTGCGGGATTGGCAGTCTCGGTAATAGCGCTTTTTGTTCCTGTGCTGAACGCTTATCTCGGCAAAGCCGTAATAGCCTATTTTGCTTTTTGCATATTTTCGGCATTAATCGGAGTTGTGCTTTACGAGCCGATAAAATATCTTGTGTTTAAAAATGAAAGATGAGTTTTTACTGCCTGTGGCAGGTCGAAACCCTTTCAGTAAAATGATTAAATCAAAAAAAGCACGCGGTGCAGGCGTAATTGCCATTACCGTGTGCTTTTTGCTTTGTTGTTACGCATAAGAGAAAACGACAACTGTTTCTTTGCCTGCTGTAAACGCAACTCTCAGTCTGTAATCATAAAGAAGATTTATTGTTTTTGACTGGGAATCTGAAATAGAGGTGCCTGTTCCTGTTTTTGTCCACGTCTTTACAGTTGAATATGTACTTCCTGATTTTTTCTGAAGCTGCATTACAATTTTCAAAGATGTGGAAGTCTCTGCAGTGAGCATTGCAGAGCAGTGAGCCGTAATACCGCTGATTACAATTGACCTTGAATAGGTGTCTATTGTTGTATAACAGGGCATTATTTCAGGAAGTTCCTCTGCTTTTGCGGTAGCAGGCGCCATTGTTACAGCTGAGCACATAAAAAGCAACGCCAAAAATGCGCAAACAACTTTTGACTTAAAACCTGTCTTTGTCATCTTTTTATCCTCCTTTCACTTATTAACTTCCTTTTTTTTACAAAATGTGACAAAAAAGAAAGCCCGAAATATTCGGACTTTCTAAAATAAGTACTTATTTTACTGTTTTGCAGATTTCAATAATCTCGCTTTCTTCAAGATTGCTGATAACGCAGTATATGTGGGAGTTATAATTCCAATAAACGCTCTTGTTCTTTTTGGTTTTGTCTTTGTTGGTCGCTACGGTATATTCAATGCCGTTTTCAGTAATTGTTTTAATATTTGTATGGGAGGTATCAATTGCTGTTTCGGTGTTTTCCGACATACGGCATATTCGTATTTCATTGTCTGCATTTTTATAAGTTACGGTAGAATAATATTCGCTGTAATCTTCTTCGGCAACGGTGTATCCCTCTGGCAGTTTAACCGTAATCTTGCTGTTGTTTGCAACTGTGTCTGCGTCTTCAAGACTGATTACCATATGGTCGCTGTAAAAGCTCGTTAAAAATTTCTTTGGCCCCGGAAGAGCAATTACCGTTGTTGCAATAGAAAGAATGACTGCCGCAACGATTATTATCTTAACAGCGGTGCGTGTCAGGCGGTGATACTTGTCGCTTCGCATTTTATCGCTCAGTGCGCTCATTTTCTTTTGGTGGCGTTTTGAAAAGGCATGGTCTTCGTCTTTATCAACCTGCAAAGATATAAGCCAATCTTCCTGAGACAGGAGGCAGGCGTCGTAAAGCACGTTATTCATTTTTCTGCTCCTCTCTTTCGATTATTTCTTTTATCTTTTTTCTCGCTAAATATATTCTCCGGCGCACGGCGTCGTCTGTAATTCCCATAAGTTTTCCGATGTCACTGCTTTTCATATTGTAAAGTGTTTTAAGATAAAACGGCATTTTTAAAGACTCGTCTAAGCTGTTAATAGCGTTTCTGACCTGTTCAACACGGAATTTATTTATATAATCTTCTTCAATATTATTGCCGGACGGAACGTTTTCAGGAATTTCTCCGCTTTCAAAAGCAAGGATTTTAGACTGCTGGTTGAATTTTTTTATCGCTATACAGCGAACGATTGTTGCAAGATAATTTCTGGTGCGGTCGCAGTTTATTTCTTCAATTCGGTCAAAATTCTTTGCGACATAAAGATATGTTTCCTGAACGCAGTCCTCCGCCGTTTCGGCGTTTTTAACTTTTTGATACGCTATGCTGTAAAGCAGAGAACTGTAAGAGTTGTATAACTGAGCAAACCGCGTTTTATCTTCTGGTTCGTCAATCAGGTCAAAAAATGCTATCATATGTTAACTTCCTTAAAAAAGAAAAATGTGACAAAAAAATCATTATTTATTTAAATTATTATAATTTTCACACCTAATTTTAATCTATTATATTACATACGTCAACCGAAAACGACCTTCGTTTTTTGCATGAATTTGTGAGAAAATAAAATAATTTTACTTTTTTGAAAATTTTATGTCACAAAACCTAATTATCGGGAAGTAAATATATAGAGCCTTTGATAACGAGGCAGAGCGTTCCGATGCTGATAATAAATTTAACCGTTATATGAAAAAAGAAAGAAATGTGTGCTTTGAACCCGGTTGAATTTACAGTAAAGGGCGCTCGTTTTTTGTTTTCTGCCGTTAATATCCCCCTGGGAGGCTTGTTTTTGATTTTTAGGCGTGATAAAAATGAATGTAGAAAATATTTAAAATGTTCGGGAGGATATTTATGGCTTCCCGATAATGGAGTATTTTGGGGGTTTTTTTTGTGCCCCCCGCCGCAGAAGCGATAATCGTAACCGCCGCGGCTTATACGATTAAAAAACGCGAAGAAAAATCTGAATTAAAAATGCCTCGCACTGAAATTGACTGCGAGGTCAAGGCTCCGGAGGATAAGAAACTGAAACTTTCTCGCAAACTCTTCTGGCTTGCAGATCTGCTTTGGGGCGGTATTCTGCTTCTTGCTTTTGAGCATCTCTGGCACGGCGAAATAGTGCCATGGCCGCCGTTTTTAAGCGCGATGAGCAGTCCTGAGGACAGGTCGGCGATGCTTCGGGAAATGGCCACGGTGGGCGTAGCGATGGCAGGAGTTGTAACTGCTGTATGGGGCGTTATCGTTTCCGTTATCCAGGCGAAATTCAACAGAATTAACGCAGAAACAGTGAAAGACAGCAGAGGTTAATAATATGTGCTTGTTAATTACGGTGTTTGCCGCAATAATTTCAACAGTGTTTTGGTATTCCCACGCTTCGGGAGAAACGTATAAAACAGGCGTTCTTTGCTGTATGTTCTGGGGCGCTTCGCTGATGTGGCTGGTTGACGCAGTGTTCGGTTATGCCGAAGAAGGCGCAGTGTTTTTTCTTCAAAGCAGTGAGGAACTGCTCCACGAGGCAATGCTGGGGCTTTCTGCTGTAGCCCTTGGCCTTACGGTGTGGCTGATAATACTTTTGATTAAAGACCCCAAAGGCGTATTTAAGAAATTAATGAAATAATCCTATGAAAATGCAAAAAACTCTGAAATCGTTTGGTTTCAGAGTTTTTTCTTTTTCATTTAATTAAGCAGTTGTTTTTAATAAAAATATATTTGGAGTATTGATATTTTCTTTGATTGACAAGTGTTCATAAATAGATAAATATCCTGCAAATACCTAACTTCTTTGAAAGATTGATACAAAAACATTCTGCTTAATTGCAAAACGTTTGTGTATAATGTATAATGTCATTAATAAAAAACGGAGCGAAAATAATATTGTTTGACGACGCGGCTTTCGACAGTTAAAACAGACGCCTGATTGTTGTATAAGTTTGATAAGTTCACATAATAATATTGTATTTGCGAAAATCAAATTGTATTCAGGAGGAGATCTTTTGGACAATTCAAAAGCAGTGCGCCCGTTTGGAATGCGTGACAAGATAGGTTACGCTTTCGGTGACTTTGGGTGCAACATGAGTTTTGCGTTCATCAACAGCTATCTTATGGTGTTCTATGTAACTTGTATGAAGATAGACGCCGGCCATTTTGCAATTATAATTCTCTTGGCAAAAATTTTTGACGCTATAAACGACCCGATTATCGGCGGTCTCTGCGACGCTACAAAACCCGGTAAAGACGGAAAGTTCAAACCGTGGATAAAGTGGGCTAGTTTTCCCCTGCTTATTTCAAGCATCGTGATGTTTATTTATGCTCCCAACGCTCCTTACGGCGTTAAGGTTGCAATGTGTCTCGGCCTTTATTGTATCTGGAGTATTTCTTATACCAGTGTTAACGTTCCTTACGGTTCAATGCAGTCGGTTATTACAACTAATCCGTCGGAGCGTGCGGCTCTTTCTACTTGGAGAAGTATCGGCGCTCTGTTGGCCCAGATGCCTATTATGATCGTTCTTCCCATGCTGGTTTACGATAAGAATGATAACCCGAGAGGCGAACTTTTCATTCTGTTTGTTGCTGTAATGGGCGTTATCGGATTTATTTCCTTTATACTGGTGCGCAAATTGACTGTTGAGCGCGTTGAGCCTGCAGCGGGAAATTCACAGAAGTTCAATTACATTTCAACGCTTGTTTCATTTTTCAAAAACCGCCATATGCTGGGTGTAACTATTTCAACGGTATCTTACCTTGCTCTCATGATGACCGTTACCAGTTCGCTCCAGTATGTGTTTATGTGCTACTTCAAAAACACAAAGCTTATTTCACTGGCAACGATACTTGCAGGTCTTCCGGTTGTATTGGGTATCGTTCTTGTTAAACCGGCGTCTAAAAAGTTCTCAAAGAAACAGCTTTGCACATATCCATTTGCAATTTCCGCTGTTGCTTCGGGTATCGCAACGTTTGTGCGCTTTGAAAATCCGTATATTTGGATTGCGCTTATTTCTATTGCTATGTTCGGCGCCAGCTTTTACATGGTTCTTATGTGGGCGCTTGTTGCAGATTGTATTGACTTCCAGGAACGCCAGACAGGCAGACGAGAGGAAGGCTCGATTTACGCAACATATTCTCTTTTCCGCAAGATTGCTCAGGGAGTAGGTGCGTCGCTGGTATCTCTTGCAATTAAGATGACAGGTTATAATCAGTACGCTGACGCTCTCAGCCAGTCCGCTGGCGTGCCTGAAAAGATATATTTTGTAACAGGATTGCTGCCGTTTATCGGCTCAATAATCTGCCTTGTAAGCATGCACTTCCTGTATACGCTTGAAGATAAACCTCAGGAGGAATCAAATTGAGAAAAATAACGAATATCAATGAAAATTGGCTTTTTTCTAAGGAAGCGAAGCACCTGCCGTCATCGCTTCCCGGCGACTGGCAGAATGTAGATTTGCCCCATACATGGAACGGAGAGGACGGCCAGGACGGCGGCAACGACTATTACAGAGGAAAGTGCTTTTACGCAAAATCGCTCAGTTCATCGCTTTTCAGCGAAGGAGAAGTTCACTATCTTGAATTCTGCGGTGTAAATTCAACGGCAGAAGTATTTTGGAACGGTGAAAAACTCTGTGAGCACAACGGAGGTTATTCCACTTTCCGCGTAAAACTTCCCGCTGTGAAGGAAGAAAATCTTCTTGTTGTTACTGCGGACAACAGTCCCAACGAGACAGTATATCCCCAGGTTGCCGACTTTACGTTTTACGGCGGAATTTACCGCAATGTAAATATTATTTCTGTTGAGAAAAACCACTTTGACCTGGACTATTACGGTGCTCCGGGTATCATGGTTACCCCTACCGTTAAAGGCGCTGACGCTGATATTGATGTTCAGGCTTTCGTCACCGCAGATACAAACTGCGATATTACGTTTGTTATCACCGCTGACGACGAAATAATTGCTCAGTCTGCAACAGATTCTAAATATGCAAAGGCGCAGATGAAAATTGAAAACGTTCATCTTTGGAACGGAATCAAGGACCCGTATCTCTATAAAATCAAGGCTACGCTTTACACAGACGGCAAGGCTGTTGACGAGATATCTTCAACATTCGGCTGCCGCAGTTTCAGCATTGACCCCGATAAGGGATTTTTCCTTAACGGAAAGCCGTATCCGCTGAGAGGCGTTTCCCGCCACCAGGACAGACCTAAAATAGGTAACGCTCTTACTCTCGAACATCATAGGGAAGATATGGATCTTATCTGCGAAATGGGGGCAAACACCATCCGTCTTGCCCATTATCAGCACGCCCAGGAGTTTTACGATCTTTGCGACAGCCGCGGAATGGTTGTCTGGGCAGAAATTCCGTATATTTCACGCCACATGCCAAACGGCTATGACAATACCGTTTCTCAGATGACGGAACTTATCTGTCAGAACTACAATCATCCCAGTATTGTTGTCTGGGGTCTGTCAAACGAGATAACAATGAACGGCGCTGCGGATGCAAGCCTGCTTGAAAATCACCGCAAACTGAACGACCTCGTTCATCAGCTGGATAAAACAAGAAAAACAACTATCGCCGTGCTTTCAATGTGCTCTCCGGACGAGGAGTACACAAAGATACCCGATGTTCTTTCGTATAACCATTATTTCGGCTGGTACGGCGGTAATACCGCAATGAACGGTCCGTGGTTTGATGATTTCCACAAAAAGTTCCCGAACCGCTGTGTAGGTCTCAGCGAATACGGATGCGAGGCGCTTAATTGGCACACCTCAAATCCCGAACAGGGTGACTATACTGAAGAATACCAGGCTTATTATCATGAAGAACTGATAAAACAGATAATGGACCGCCCGTATATCTGGGCTACCCATGTGTGGAATATGTTTGATTTTGCTGCTGACGCACGAAGCGAAGGCGGAGAAAACGGAATGAATCACAAAGGTCTGGTTACCTTTGACAGAAAATATAAGAAAGATTCGTTTTATGCGTATAAGGCTTGGCTGTCTGAAGAGCCGTTTGTCCATATTTGCTCAAAGCGTTATGTTGACAGAGTTGAAGACGTTACAAAGGTTACCGTTTACACTAATCAGCCTTCCGTTGAACTGTTTGCAAACGGTGAAAGCGTAGGAGTTCAGGAAAAAGGGAAGTATCCGTTTTTCTATTTTGAGGTTAAAAATTCAGGGGAAACAAAGCTTGTTGCCAAGGCAGGGGATTGCACAGACGAAAGCGTTATTCGCAAGGTAGATGAATTTAATCAGGATTATGTAATGAAAGAAGAGGGCGCTGTTATCAACTGGTTTGAAATCAGCACTCCGCCGGGATATTATTCCGTAAACGATACAATCGGCGATGTTATCTCTACTTTCAAGGGTAAACTTTTTGCGCTTAAGATGCTCAAGATGATAAAGAAGACGCTGGGCGGTTCAGGCTCCGGCGGAATGAGCATGGCAGGCTTTAAGTTTGACAAGTCTATGATGGAAATTGCCAAAGGATTTACTATCAAGAGAGCGTTTATGATGCTTGGCGGCAAATTCACCAAAGAACAAATTCTCGAGGTGAATGCAGCGCTGAATAAAATTAAGAAAAAAGATAAATAATTAAGAACAGCGGCTGAAGAAATCTTCGGCCGCTTAATTTTTTGAAAATAATTTTGAAAAAATGAACGGATTTGCCTCTTTCATTCGTATTGGGTATAGAAGGATGAAAAATCCTTACGAAACGGAGGTAATAACTATGAAAAAATTATTCGCAATCATTTTGTTAGTGGTGCTTGTTGCGGCGTTTTCAATTACGGCATACGCAGGCACAAACGCAAGAAGAGGACAAAGTGAAGAAAAAGTTCTGACTTCGTGCGTACAGACTTCTGCTGTAAGTCAGAAAACCACTTGTCCGAATTACGCTGACGGCAACTGCACAAATCCTGCCTGCCCCAATGACGGTGTGCCGGCGAGAGACGGCAGCGGTTACAAGGGCGGCCGCGGGGAAACAACAACTTCAGCGGACAACAATAACGTAGAGACAACCACTGCTCAGAACAACGATGAAGAAACTACCGTTTCCGAGAAGCAGACCACCGTTCAGAACGGCAACCGCAACGGAAATTGCCCGAACAGATTAAATGGAGAATGCACAAATCCGGATTGTCCCAATGACGGAGTACCAGCCAGAGACGGCAGCGGCTATAAAGGTGGCCAAGACGGTCAGGGAAACGGCGCAAACGGTAAAGGAAACGCAAATTCAAACTGCACTAACGCAGGCACAGGCGCCTGCAAAGGCGGCAGAAACGCGGCGTAATTACAAAAAAGCAAGGCGTATTTGAACAAGACCGTGAAAAACGGACAATAGAAAAAAAGCACCTCCTATGGTAGA
>URGA01000065.1 GCA_900547275.1 uncultured Oscillospiraceae bacterium
TGGAGAAAACAAGGGAAACGATTGTCATAAGTTTAATGAGAATGTTAATTGAGGGACCTGAAGTATCCTTGAACGGGTCGCCGACTGTGTCGCCGACAACTGCCGCTTTGTGGGCTTCAGAGCCTTTGCCGCCGTCTGCCAGACCTTCGATATACTTCTTTGCGTTGTCCCAAGCGCCGCCGCTGTTTGCCATGAATATAGCCATCATTACGCCGCTTACCAGCGCGCCTGCAAGCAGTCCGCCGAGGCTTTCAACGCCGAGCAAAAGTCCAACGAGCAGGGGAGCGACAACTGCCATAACACCGGGAAGTATCATTTCTTTAAGAGCCGCGTTTGTAGAAATAGAAACGCATTTTGTATAATCAGGCTTATCGGTGCCTTTAAGAATGCCGGGTTTCTCGCGGAACTGACGTCTGACTTCTTCTATCATTTTGTTAGCCGCCTTGCCCACAGAACTCATTGTAAACGCTGAGAACAGGAACGGGAGCATTCCGCCGATAAACAGACCTACAACAACTTTTGCATCAAGAATGCTCATTCCGCCGTTTGAAATGTTTGTAGTTTCGGAGAATGATGCAAACAGTGCAAGAGCAGTCAGTGCGGCAGAACCGATAGCAAAGCCTTTACCTACTGCGGCTGTTGTGTTGCCTACGCTGTCAAGTTTATCTGTGATTTCACGAACAGAGCTGTCAAGTTCGCTCATTTCTGCAATACCGCCGGCGTTGTCTGCGATAGGTCCGTAAGCGTCAACTGCAACGGTAATACCGGTTGTTGAAAGCATACCTACTGCCGCCAAAGCGATACCATAAAGTCCGAGAAATTTGTAAGAAACGAGAATGCCTACAGCAATAAAGAGAACCGGAATAGCAGTTGATTTCATTCCGACGCTCATGCCGCTGATGATGTTTGTTGCGGCGCCTGTTTTTGAACTTTCGGCAATTTCTTTAACTGATTTATATTGGTCGGAAGTATAGATTTCAGTAAGTTTTCCGATAGCCGTGCCCACAACGAGACCGGCAAGAACGCACCAAAATCCGTTAAATGTGCCAAGCATAAAGTGGCTGAGAACAGCAGATGCGATTATAACGAGTATTGTTGCAGTGTATTCGCCTCTGTTGAGTGCCTTCTGCGGATTTACTCCGTCTTTGCCTCTTACAAAGAATGTTGCAATTACAGAGCCGAGAATTCCTACGCCGCAGAGAGCGAGAGGGAAAATTGCGGCAAGCATTTTATCCTGAACAACGGAAGAAGCAAATGCCAGGGTAATAGCAGAAATAATTGAACCTACATAGCTTTCGAAGAGGTCTGCACCCATGCCGGCAACGTCGCCAACGTTATCGCCAACGTTATCTGCGATTGTTGCAGGGTTTCTGGGGTCGTCCTCAGGAATGCCTGCTTCTACTTTACCGACAAGGTCTGCGCCAACGTCTGCGGCTTTGGTGTAAATACCGCCGCCAACACGGGCAAACAGTGCGATAGAGGATGCACCGAGGCTAAATCCAGTAAGAATATTGAGAGCAGTTCCGTCTTCTGTCAAATTATAGCGTTTTGAAATAACCAGGAAAATGAGACCGATACCGATAACGCCGAGACCTACAACAGAAAGTCCCATAACGGCTCCGCCGCTGAAAGCGATTTTAAGGGCTTTGTTCATTCCTCTTTCCTTAGCGGCGTTGGCCGTGCGTACGTTTGCTTTAGTAGCAACGGTCATGCCGAAATAGCCGGCAAGAGTTGAGAACAGTGCGCCTATAATAAAGCAAAGCGCGGTTGGAAGGTTGATAACCAGTGCAATTACAACAAAAAGAACAACTGAGAATACGATAAGAATTTTGTATTCGGAGAAGAGGAAGGCTTTTGCGCCTGTTGCTATTGCCTGGGCAATTCCCTTCATTTTGTCTGTGCCCGGATCTTTTTTGCTGATGTAGTGCGCAGTGTAAAATGCAAACAACAGCGCAATCAGTCCTGCGATGGGTGCCAAATAGATGAGATAATCCATAGAATCAACTCCTGCAAGTCATTTTTTTGGTTTATGTTAATTTTACCATATAAAACGGGAACGTGTCAATAAATGAACACTTTATTTTAATTTTCTATATATTATGCTTAGTAATGTACGAAGATATTAAAAAAGGTATAAAAAAAGCTTGCCAAACGGCAAGCTTTTTAAAATATGTATTAGTTAGTTTATGCGTTCTTTTTGTTGTTCTGCTCAGCAAGTCTTTCTGCTCTCTTTTCAGCAAGTTCAACAATCATCTGCTGCTGAAGTGTGCCGTGGATGTTGTAGAAGATGAATGATACACCGTAAAGACCTCTTGCGAGAGCGGGCAGTACGCAGAAGATTGTCCAAATACCGTTAAGTATGCCGGGATCAGTCTGAGGAATTGCGTTGCCCATTGAGTCTGTAAGGGGAACATAGTTGATCCATGTAAGTACCATACCTGAGAGCCAGCCGGTTACAGAAGTAGCGAGCTTTGTGAAGTAGCCCTGTACTGTTGTAACGAGCGCTTCGTTACGAAGTCCGTGTTTCCACTCCATATAATCAAGAGCCTCAGCAGTAAGGATCGGGTTGCAGACAAGAATGATTTTATTTGGAAGACCACAAATTGTAAGTGCGAATATTACCCAAATAAGATTAAGTATGCTGTGGTCTGAAAATGTCTGTCCAAAGGGGTGATAACCGATAAAATACAGGAGCATGTAAGCTGCAAATCCGAATAATCCGGCGGCAATAGCAGTTAATCTTGCTCCGAACTTTTTAACAAGTTTCGCTGCAATCGGTACCATGAAGTAGTTTGGAATACCGGTAAACAGACCGCATACTGTCTGGTTAATAAGAGAACCGGTATTGTTGAGCCAGAAATAAGACTCTGATGAACCGCCGACTGTTTTGAATGAGTTGAAGAAGTCGGAAAGGATGATAGCGAACAGAGGTCTGTTTGAAAAGATTTCCTTAATAGACTGTAAAACAGAAGTCTCGTTCATTTCCTGTCGGCTCATAAGCGGAACACGCTCACGAACGTTGAAGAAGCCGAATACCGCGAAAGCTGCTGCAAGAATCAGCATGAAGTAAGCGAATCCTGTGTAAACGTTCTGCATTGTGATGTTGTGGTTGACTTTTGGCAGAAGCTCAACAAGAATAGGAACAAGTGACGGTAGCCATGTGCCGAACAGTTCAAAGAACTTTGTTGTTGTAATAAGGTTGTTACGTTCGTCGTTGTTAGGGGTGATGTTGTATACCATCAGCCACCAAGCGCCGAAGTAGCTCATGCCGAGACCGTAAATAACAATAGCGACTGCCGCCCAGATAACTTTCTGGGTTGAGTTAAGGTCAGGAGCGGAGAACATCATTCCGCCGCCTATCAGCCACAAAGGAAGAGGCAAAATAAAGTAAGGTCTTACTCTGCCCCAGCGGGTACGGGTACGGTCAATTACGAGACCGCTGATCGTATCGTCCACGGCGTCGTAAATTGAGGCAAACAGGTTAATGTTTGCATAAGCGGTTGTGTTCAGTTTCAAGAACTGAATCATGAAAAATTCTTTGAAAGCGTCAAAAAACTGTGATAAGTTCTTCTGTCCGAAGTTTACAAGTACGAAAGCGGCGATTTCTTTAGGAGCAAGATAACGCTTTTTCGTATATTCGAGTTTTTCAAGCTCTTCTACTTCTTCCTCGGTCAGCTTCTCTGCGTAAACGTCTTCTGCCAATGTATTCCCTCATTTCCGAAAGAGTATTCTCTCTCACAAAAATATAACGTTATTATATTATCATAATAAAATCGCTAAATCAACACTTTTTTATGTGTAAATGTGCCAAAATAAAGTACGATTTTTTCGATATGTACTATTACGTTTTACTTTTCAAAATCGGTCCTAATACTATTGACAATAATCATCAAAAATTATAAAATACTTTGGTAATATGTTTACGGAAAGGGTGCAAAATATGGCAAGCAAATGCCCTAATTGCGGAAAAAAACTACATATTTGGAATATAAAAGCTGAGTGTTCTCAGTGCGGTGTTAGTATACCTAATTATAATTGGGAGGAGCGTCTTGAAGAAGACAATATCCATGCTGAAAAAGCATTTGGTACTTTCTACCGTTCGCTGAACAGAATAGCTTATTCAATTTGGGGCACAAAACTTCGCATAGTTCGACTTGTTCTTACATTCCTTCCGGCTCTCGGATTTATTCTTCCGTGGGCGAACATAAAATCTGCCGGCAACAGCTTTGTACTCAGCATTATTTCATTTGACGGCAGTAAATCACTTATCGATTTCTTTACCGGAGTATTCGGCGACGCCGGTCTCTATTTTGAGGGAATGGGAATTGAGTCTTATTCCGGTCCGGTAACATTTGCGTTTATCGGCTACATCCTTTTCGTTTTAAGCGCTTTGTTTATTGTACTGGCGTTCTTTATGGTATTAATTAAATGTAAGCAGCCCAAGACTAAGTCGACAGTTGTATTTGATATTCTTTCAATTGCGGCTTCTGTTGCGGCGGTTATCCTTTTCGTTGTGGCAGGAAGCAAGGGCGCTGAAATGGGAGCGTTCAGCTTCGGAGAATTTGCCGCATATTCACCGACAGGTTCAATCGGATGGGGTTACTTTGTTGCACTCGTTCTTCTTCTCGTTGCTACGGGAATAAACATTGCGGTTATCAAAGCTCCCGCTAAGTCCGACGAACAGCTTGAAGACGAGCGTCTTGCCCGTAAGGCCGCAAAAGAAGAAAAACAGCGCATCGAAGATGAAAAGAAAGAAATCGAGCGCGTTGAGGCGGCTAAGAAGGCTGAAGAAGAGCAGAAACTTAAAGTTGAGGCCGCTAAAAAGAAACTTGCCGAGAAGGCGGCTAAGAAAGCCAATAAGAAATAATATATTAAGCCGAAGCAGTTTTTTGCTTCGGCTTTTTTGCGCCTTAATTTTGATTTTTATCCATGTATTGGTGCTCAAATGATTTGCTATATTCTGTTTTGTTTTCCTTGACCTCAACATTCCTTTTTGGTATAATATCCACGGAGTGATGAATATGTCTGAAAAGAAAAAAAGTTTAACTAAAAAATCAAAAATTGTTATCGGTGTATCTGTTGTTGCCGCTGTGATAATAATTGTATCGGCGATTTTTATTATATTTACAGGTAACAGCAGTTATAAACTATATAACAGCGTTATGCTGCAGCTTATGCCGGAGTCAATAACATCTGAGGACGGCGTTGAGTTCTTCGTAAAGGAAAACCCGAAATATGACGGCGGTAAAACACCTGAAGAAGAGCAATTTATCTTTTATTTCAAAAACGGCGACAAAGAAGTTGATCTCCCAGGCGGAGTGTTTACCGACGCTGAGGGCAACAAATCGGTGGTTTCTTTCGGCTTTGTAAAAATGGCTCTGGAAAAACTGAATACAATCAAAACGGTATTTAAAGTTGTTATTGCCGTTATGGTTGTTGTACTCGTTGCAATCGGTATCTATCTTTGGTATAAATCATGGTGCCGCAGAGAAGATGAGCAGAAAAAGCTTCTTTACGGCGATACTAAAACTAACAAAAAGAAGAATTAATTAGTCAAGAATTTTAATGAGCAAGCCCGCGCTTGCTCATTCATAATATTTGAATCATGCGACTGAAGGTGAAGCAATGAATTACGACCTGTTGTTTTCTCCGAGCAAAATCGGAAATGTGGAGTTGAAAAACCGAATTGTTATGGCGCCGATGTGCATGGGCTTCGGCCGTTTTGACGGATGCGCCACAGAAAAAATGATGGATTATTATGAGGAACGCGCCAAGGGCGGAGTGGGCCTTATTATCACCGAAATTACAAGGGTAAACGACCTTACAGGCGCATCTTCTTTCGGTCAGCTTGGTCTTAGCCACGATTACCAGATACCGTCGCTTAAGACAATGGTTGAGCGTATTCACCACCACGGTACTAAGATTATGGTTGAACTCCACCATCCCGGCCGTCAAAATCTCGGCCTTATGATTGGTACGGTTCCAATTTGCGTTGCAGGCGATAAGCTTCTCGGTTCAGCCTATTCAAAATTGCTTTATAACGCAATTATCCCACCGGGAAAAATGCTTCAGTCAAAAGATATAGTTCCAAAGACTGTTGCTCCCAGCAGATGCGAAAAGAGCAAGATGAGCGAAAGTGTAAACAAAGGACTTTCCCACCATGCTGTTAAACATCTTATAAGACAGTTTGTTGATGCGGCTCTGCGTGTTAAAAAAGCAGGCTGTGACGGAGTTGAACTCCATGCCGCCCACGGCTATCTTATTCAGCAGTTTTTGTCTCCTAATACCAACAGAAGAACTGATGAATACGGCGGCTCTCTTGAAAACAGAATGCGTTTTCTTACTGAAATTATCGACGGCATACGCATTACCTGCGGCCGTGATTTCCCGATAGTTGTTCGTCTTTCGGTAGACGAGATGTATGACCGTATCGGCGAGCCCGGCAAGGGCTATGGGCTTGAAGAAGGTCTGAAAATGGCAAAAATTCTTTCCGACAAGGGGATTGACGCTATTGATGTTTCTTCTGCCTGCTACGATACTTTCAACTATTGGCTTGAACCCGTGACTTTCCCATGCGGTTGGCGTAAGTACCTTGCGGAGGAAGTTAAAAAAGTTGTTAATATTCCTGTTATTGCCGCAAATCTTATCCGTACTCCCGAACAGGCGGAACAGCAGCTTGAAGAGGGAATTCAGGACTTCATTTCTCTCGGACGTCCGCTTATTGCAGACCCTTACTGGGCTGATAAGGCGGAAAGAGGTAAGGCAGACACAATCAAGCATTGTATAAACTGCCTTTATTGCTTTGAAAGTATGCTCAACGGAGCATATGTCGGCGACCACGGTCACTGCTCGGTTAACCCGTTTGTCGGCAGAGAAAGAACGGTTCTTCCTGTTGACGGAAACCGCCGTAAAGTCGTTATCGTCGGAGCGGGTCCTGCGGGACTTACTGCGGCTGAATTGCTTGCACGCCGTGACTTTGACATTACAGTTCTTGAAAAGAGCGACAAGATTGGCGGTCAGCTTCAGCTTGCAAACAAACCTCCTCATAAAGAACGACTTATCTGGTGCGCAGAGGATCTTGCTAAGAATGCCGCTGATGCGGGTGCTGAAATTCTTACAGGAGTTGAAGCAACACCTGAACTTCTTGAAAAGTATTCGCCTTATGCTATAATCTGCGCCACCGGCGGCAACGCAGTTCATCCCAAGGCTTTCAGCGGTGACAATGTATGTACTGTTACTGAAATACTAAACGGAAGCGTCAAGGTTGAGAATAAGAAAGTTGCTGTTATCGGTTCTGGTATGACAGGACTTGAAACAAGCGAACTTCTTGTAAGCCAGGGAAATCATGTTGTCATTGTTGAAATGGCAGACAGAATTGCTCCCGGCGCTTATTTCCAGCAGCTTGACGACGCTCTTCCGAAACTGCAGAAGGCGGGAACCGAATTCCTTGTAGGTCATAAACTTTCTGCAATCAGTGATAATGGAATTGAACTTGAAAAGTGCAGTGATTCCAGCAAAGTTTCTGTTGAATGTGATTTGGTAGTCCTTTCAATGGGAGTTCGCCCGGATAATGCGCTTTATAACTCAATAAAAGACGAATTCAGCAGAGTTTACAATATCGGCGACAGCAACAAAATAGGAAGAATTGTAAACGCCACAGAGAGCGCTTATCAGCTTGTTATGTCACTTTGATAAAAATTCAAGAAAAAAGAGCAGGGAATTGTCCCTGCTCTTTTTGTTTGCTTTTTTATGAAAGTTCTGCTTTGTAGCCGGCGTCAGCAACGGCTTTAATAAGCAGTGCGGTGTCAACCGAATCGTCGCATTTTACTTTTGCACTTTTTTTCTTAAGGTCAACTTTTACGCTTTCAACACCTGCTACTTCGCTTAAAGCCTGTTTTGCGGCATTGGCGCAGTGTTCACACATCATTCCCTCAATATTAAGCTTAATCTTCATTTTTATTCTCCTTTAAAATGTCTTAATCTAAGTGCATTGAGCACAACTGTTACAGAACTTAAACTCATGCAGGCGGCGGCTATCATCGGGTTTAGCGTCCAGCCTAGAAGCCCGTAAAAACAACCTGCGGCAAGGGGTATTCCCAGACAGTTATAAAAGAAAGCCCAGAAAAGATTTTCGCGAATGTTTGTAAGCGTCTTTTTACTCAGTTTAACTGCGGTTGCAACATCGCTGAGATTGTCAGATGTTAGCACAACGTCTGCGCTTTCTATCGCAATATCAGCTCCGGCTCCGATAGCAATTCCAACGTCCGCCCTTGTCAGCGCAGGCGCGTCGTTTATTCCGTCGCCTATCATTGCCACTGTTTTGCCGCTTTCAATCAGTTCTTTAATCTTACTTTCTTTCTCGTCTGGCATTGCATTGGCAATAAACTTTTTAATTCCGGCCTGCTGGGTTATGGCGTAAGCTGTGATTTCATTGTCGCCGGTAATCATTATTGTGTCTCCCGGCAGTTTCTTCAGAGCCTCTTTAGCGTCTTCTTTTATCGTGTCAGCCACAGCAATTGTTCCCAGATATTTACCGTTTTTTGTAAATATGATAGGCGTTTTGCCCTGAAAAGCAAATTCGTTATCTGCAAATCCCGTGTGAGCTTCGTTGCCTGCTTTATATTCGTCGCCGTCGATTACCGCAACAATTCCTCTGCCTATGATATACTGACTGCTTTCTACTGTGAGCAGTTTTGCTCCCTTTTCTTTGCAGTAATTGCACACCGCCTGGGACAGGGGATGGTCGGAAATGTTTTCAACAGTATAAGCAATATCAAGAAAATCGTCTGAACTGATATCTGTTACAACAGGTTTGCCGTGGGTTATCGTTCCCGTCTTATCAAATACAAACGTGTTTATTTTGCCGAGATTTTCCAGCGCCGTTGCGTTTTTGAAAAGTATTCCGTTTTCGGCTCCTTTTCCCGTTCCCACCATTATTGCAACAGGCGTTGCCAGACCAAGAGCGCAGGGGCAAGAAATAACAAGAACTGCAATAGCGTTAGAAAACGCGAATTCGAATTCTTTTCCCAGTATCATCCAGACTGCGAATGTTATTATCGCAATTGCAATTACTACAGGCACAAATACAGCCGCAATTTTATCTGCAAGTCTCTGGGCGGGAGCCTTGGTAGACGAAGCTTCCTCAACGAGTGCAATTATTCTCGCTAAAGTAGTGTCTGCTCCTGTCTGCGTGGCGCGGAATGTGAAATTACCGTTGGTGTTGACTGTTCCGCTGATAACTTTGTCGCCTTCGCCAAGGTCAACAGGAACGCTTTCTCCCGTTATCGCGCTTTGGTCAACCGACCCACTGCCGCTGATTATAACTCCGTCAACTGGTATGCTCATTCCCGGTTTAATTACAACCGTATCGTAGGGGGCGATTATTGCTGAAGGAACAACGCTCTCTTCTCCGTCTTTAAGGATAATGGCGTTTTCCGGCGTCAGGTCTATAAGTTTGTTTACAGCGTCTTTTGTCTTGCCCTTGCTCTTCGTCTCAAGATATTTGCCGAGAGTAATTAAGGTCAGTATCATTCCTGCCGACTCAAAATAAAGATCGTGGGACGAGTAGATGAATACCGCCGCAAGACTGTATATTGCAGAAGCCGCAGAGCCAATGGCAACAAGACTGTCCATATTTGGATTTCCTTTAAACAGCGCTTTAAATCCGCTTGTAAAAAATCTGCGGTTCAAAATAATTATCGGAATAAGAAATATTATCTGACAGGCGGCGTTTACATAGTGACCGGACAGGAACTCAGGAAGGGAGTAACCCAGCATATGCGACATAGAAAAATACATAAGTCCCGCCAGACAAATGAATGAGCCGATAAGACGTTTTTGCATTTCCTTTATTTCTTTTGAGTTGTCTTCTTTTTTTATCGTAAACAACTCGCAGCCGTAGCCGGCTTTTTTTACCGCGTTTATAATATCGTTTGTATCGCAGTCGTAATCAGCGGTCATGGTGCCTGAAAGTAAGTTTACGCTAACTTCTTTTGCAAGCGGTGCCACCGCTTTTTCAACACGGGCGCTGCAGGCGGCGCAGCTCATGCCCGTGATATTGAATTTTTGGTTCAAAGTATAATCAGCTCCTTGGTAATGTTTGAAAGGTTCTCTCTGCCTCTCGGAGCGAGATAAAGCAGGTCTTCAATTCTTATTCCGAATTTATCGGGAATGTATATACCCGGTTCAATAGAAGTAACGTTGCCGGTCTCAAAGGTATCATTGCTTCTGGGGGAAGCGTTGTAGCCTTCGTGAATTTCAAGTCCTACGCCGTGACCCAGGGAATGGCGGAAATATTTGCCCATGTTTTTCTCTTCAAGAACATCATAGGCCGCCTTGTAAACTTCACTGCATTTTTTGCCGGCGTCCAGCGCTTTAATTCCCGCAAGCTGAGCGTCAAGAACGAATTTGTAGCAGTCTCTCATTTCCTGGGTAGCGTTTCCTACTGCAACGGTGCGCGTCATGTCTGAATGGTAGCCTTCAAACGTTGCGCCGAAGTCAAACAAGAGAAAATCGCCGTTTTTTACTTTGCGGTTGTCCGGCACTCCGTGGGGCATTGAGGTGTGAGCACCAGTAAGGACGATAGTATCAAAGCTTACGCCGTCGGAGCCGTTTTTCGCCATGAGGTAATCAAATTCCGCGGCAATGTCCTTTTCTGTTCTTCCGGGTTTGATATTTTCCAGAAGCTGCATAAAAGATTTTTCTGCAATGGCGTTTGCCTTTTTTATTTTCTCAATTTCCCATAATTCTTTTACGTTGCGAAGTTTTGAGACTCCGTCGCCAAGTTCAATAAGCTGAACGTCAAGTTCTTCGCTGATACGTTTATACAGTTTATATGATATTGTCTCGTTTTCAAAAAGCAGTTTCTTTATGTTGTGCTTTTCAATTTTGGTTTTCAATGCGTCTGTAAAACTGCCGCTGATTTCTTCAACAATCAGTCCGCTTTTCTCAGCGTGGATTTTTGCTGTTTCGGTATATCTCGAATCAACAAAATGATATCCGCCGTTCGGGGTTATGAGTATCATTCCTTCGCTGGGCGAAAATCCGCATATATAGTGCATATTGGCCTCGTTACAAAGCAGCAGGCCGTCTGCTTCCGATGCCTCTAAAAGGCTTATGGTTTTCTGTAAATTCATACAAACCTCCTATGAAATATAATACCACATTAACTGCGATTGTCAATCTTAATTTTTTTGATATGAAAAACGATATTTATGCATCTATTAAAAATATTTTATTTACTGATTATTTGTATTGACATGATTTTTTTCTTATGGTAATGTGTTCATAACGAAAAGCAAGGAGCACACCTGTATATGGAAAAATATTTAATAAATCCAAACCAGAAAATAGCAAAAATAAGCAAAGACATTTACGGTCATT
>URGA01000066.1 GCA_900547275.1 uncultured Oscillospiraceae bacterium
ATTTATATTATGTTAAAAAACCGCAGGCGCTAAAACGCCTGCGGTCAGACTTCATATATTACGCATTTGGTGTATAAATTTCTGAAGTTCAATAATGTTGAAAGTATATTTACCGGAATCTGTTCCCGGAATATAATAGCGTGCCTTTACCTCTCCGTTAAGAACAGTAAACGCCTGTTTTAACGTATTTGTCATATAGTCAGCAGCCTGACGGGCGTTTGACCCACTTACGATAACAAGGCCCACCGTTTTCGGTTTGGCAATAGGAGGTTTTGCTCCGCGTTTAAATCTCGCGCTGTAATATCTTTGGAACCTGTCGATAACAGCCTTAAGGGGCGCAGGAAAGAAATTGTTGTAAACCGGAGTAAAAATAGCAATATAATCAGCGTCCTCAAAATCCTCAAAAAAAATGTCCAAATCTTTATTTGAACAGCCGTCGTGCTGTTCGCAGTAACGGCAGTCCGTACAAGGAGCCGGTGCTAGCTTATATGTGTTATATTCCGTTATTTTGCAGTCAACAAAATACGGCTTAACCTGTTTTATAAGTTCTTCGCTGACGCCGTCCGGCCGCGGCGAACCGCCGATTATAAGTAAATTCTTCATTTCATCACCCGAAAATTATTTCATATGTATTTTATCATAATCTTTTCTTGTTTGAAAGACTTTTTTGTGTTAGAATATAAAATCTAGTTATTTTTTATTTCGGAGTGAGAATTATGGCGTCATTCTTGATAAAAAAATTCATAGGCAACGCCGACCCTAACCTGCCGGAAACGAGGAAAAAATTCGGCACGCTCAGCGGCACCGTTGGCATTTTTTGTAACGTACTTTTATCAATACTCAAATTCGTTATAGGTACGGTTACAAATTCTGTCTCAATAACGGCTGACGCGGCAAACAACCTTTCCGACGCGTCGTCAAATATAGTAACAATCATCGGCGCAAAAATCGCGGGAAAACCTGTTGACGAGGATCACCCCTTCGGTCACGGCAGAATGGAATACATCAGCGCCCTTATCGTTTCATTTTTTATCTTTTTAATGGGCTTTGAACTCGGAAAGACAAGCGTTGAAAAAATCATTCATCCTGAGGATATAAAATTCAGCTGGGTTTCGCTGATAATTCTAATCTGCGCGATCTGTGTAAAACTTTGGATGGCGTTTTTTAACGACAAACTGTTCAAAAAGAGCAACAACATGAACATGAAAGCGGTTAAGCAGGACAGTCTCAACGACTGCATTGCAACCGGAGCAACAATAGCAGCTCTTCTCATTTCAAGCTTTACACCGTTTAAGCATGCGGATGGAATAATCGGTCTTGTTGTAGCAGTCATCATAATTATAGCCGGCGTCGGAATACTTAAAGACATTGTAAATCCTCTGCTGGGTCAGGCTCCTGACGAAGAACTTGTAAAGAAGATAGAGAATATTATGCTAAGTGAAGAAATGATTGTCGGGGTTCACGACCTCATAGTTCACGACTACGGTCCGGGGCGCGTTATCGCTTCTGCCCATGCGGAAGTACCGGCAGACGTCAATATTATGGAAATTCACGACATTATTGACAATGTTGAGAAACGAATAAGCAAAGAACTCAACATTGTAATCTGTATTCACATGGACCCGATAGTTGTAAACGATGAAAAGGTTGACAAATACAGAAAGTTCATTGCTGATATACTCCATGATTATGACCCGAAAATTACTTTCCATGATTTCAGAGTAGTTAACGGTCCAACTCATACCAATCTGATTTTTGACATTGTTGTGCCGAAAAATCACAAGAAACACAGAAGCGAAATATTGGCCGATATAAGAAAAATAGTAAAAGAAAAAGACGACTCGATTTTCATCGTGGCAACAATGGAACATTCATTCACATAAAAACCTTATAAACAAAACACAAAAAGCAGGGCAAAACGCCCTGCTTTTTGTGTACCGGATTGAATATCAGCGAATTATTCTTCGTCAAAAGTAAAATTCACGCTGTTTTCATAACACCAGTCTGCCGCTTTTTTTCTTACATATTCGGTTTCAAAAGCGTCGTATTTTTCAGAAAATTCCTTGTACGCGTTAAAGTATTTCCAAAACGTTTCAACGAAATTATCCTCATCGACCTTTTCAAAAACCTCAATGATTTTCTTGTTTCCGGTGGATGTAATAAAAGCGTGCATAACCTCTCGGTTAGTAACGTTAAAATAAGGAATTAATCCCTGTGAAAGGAAAAATTCAGTTTGGCTTACATCGCCGGAATGTTCCTCATAATTCAGGTCGGAAACGTTGCAGATACGGTAATCCTTGCGGGAAAACCAATATTCAGAAGCACTGCCCCAACCCTTTCGTAAATTCTCTTCATTAAGAACAAGTTGCATAGTGAGTACCTGATATCCTTTAAAAAAACAAAGACTTTCTATCAGCCGATTGATTTCATCAAACCGCCGTTTTTAATAATATTCTGAATAAATTCCGGGAAGGGCTGAGCCTGGTAGGTTTTGCCTGTTGTGCAGTTAGTGATGACACCGCTGTCAAAATCCACCTGTACTTCGTCTCCGTCTTTAATATCCTTAGCCGCCTCGTCGCACTCAAGAATGGCAAGGCCGATATTTATAGCATTGCGGTAAAAAATACGCGCAAACGTTGAAGCAATAACACAGCTTATTCCGCTTGCTTTAATAGCAATGGGGGCATGCTCACGTGATGAGCCGCAGCCGAAGTTAGCCTCTGCCACCATAATGTCGCCGGGTTTTACCTTATTAACAAAATCCTTGTCAATATCTTCCATGCAATGAGAAGCAAGCCACTTTTCGTCGCTCTTGTTAAGATATCTGGCGGGAATAATAACGTCTGTATCAACGTTATCTCCGAATTTATGTACTCTTCCTTTTGCTATCATAAAAGTACCTCCTGAAGCCGTCACACAACCGACGGCTGATGAAATAAAACTAAATCAAACCTCCGCCGGATCTGCAATATATCCTTTAACAGCAGAAGCAGCCGCAACAGCGGGAGAAGCAAGATAAATTTCAGACTCTGTATGACCCATTCTACCCACAAAGTTACGGTTGGAAGTTGAAACAGCGCGCTCGCCCGCTGCAAGGATACCCATATGACCGCCGAGGCAGGGTCCGCAGGTAGGCGTTGAAACGATTGCTCCCGCTTCAATGAATATCTCCGTCAGTCCCTCTTTGATGCACTGAAGATAAATGTTCTGGGTCGCAGGAATAACGATTACTCTTACGCCGTCTGCAACCTTATGACCTTTCATAATCTCAGCAGCCGTGCGCATATCTTCCATACGGCCGTTGGTGCATGAACCGATAACGACCTGATCGATTTCTATCTTATCAATCTCGTCGATAGTATGAGTATTTTCAGGCAGATGTGGGAAAGCAACTGTCGGTCTTAATGTGCTGAGGTCAATAACAATTTCGCTGTCATATTCAGCGTCATCATCAGCCTCATAGATTGTGTATTCGCGCTCAGCTCTGCCGTTGACATACTGAAGCGTAATATCGTCAACAGGGAAAATTCCGTTTTTAGCGCCGCACTCAATAGCCATATTGCTTATGCAGAGACGGTCATCCATAGAAAGCTCGCTTATTCCGTCGCCTGTAAATTCAAGGGACTTATAAAGAGCGCCGTCAACGCCGATCTCGCCGATAAGGTGAAGGATAACGTCTTTACCGCTGATATAAGGTGCCTTCTTGCCTGTAATAACAACTTTGATAGCTGAAGGAACTTTGAACCAAGCTTTGCCGGTAACCATTCCTGCCGCCATATCTGTTGAACCGACGCCTGTTGAGAAAGCACCCAGCGCGCCGTATGTACAAGTATGAGAGTCCGCACCGATAATGCAGTCGCCGCATGCCACGATACCCTGTTCGGGGAGCAATGCGTGCTCGATGCCCATCTTGCCTACGTCATAATAATGAAGAATGCCGTGGGAACGGGCAAATTCACGAACCTGCTTGCAGTTCTGCGCAGACTGAATATCCTTATTTGGAGTAAAGTGGTCCATTACAAGAGAAATTCTTGTTTTGTCGAACACTTCATTTTTGCCAAACTTATTCATTTCATTTATAGCAACCGGAGACGTAACGTCGTTACCCAGCACCATATCAAGCTTGGCTTCAATCAACTGACCTGCCGTTACGCTTTCAAGACCTGCGTGGGCGGCAAGTATTTTTTGAGTCATAGTCATGCCCATAATATATCACCTGTTTTCATTAAACGTCGTTAGAGAAAGATTCAGCGCCTCTTTCAAGAGCGGTAAGTCCTGTTCTAGCCATTTCAATAATACCGTAGTCACGGTCGATCTGGCTGATAAACTCATCAATAAGCGGACTAATTCCCGTAAATTCGAGAGTCATTGACTCTGTGGAAACATCCAGCACGCGAGCGCCGTATTTCATGTTGAATACAAGAACAGCATTCTTTACATCAACGCCCTTTGCGGGAACTTTTACAAGAAGCATTTCCGAAGCAACAGAATTTTCTTCTGTCAAAGCGGCAACTTTTTTTACTATTTCAAGTTTGAGAAGCTGACGCTCAATCTGTCTGAACATTTCAGGCTCGGCAGTCGTTGAAATAGTCATTCTTGAAAATGCCGGGTCTTCCGTTGCCGAAACTGTCAGCGAGTTGATATTGTAGCCTCTGCGGCTGAACAGGCTGGCTACACGCTGAAGAACACCGCTTGTGTTCTCCACAAGCACTGATAATACAAGTTTTTCAGTCATGATAAAGCCTCCTCCTTACATTTTCTCAATAATATCTGAATGTGCGCCGCCGGGCGGAATCATAGGCAGTACGTTTGAATCCGGAGAAATTCTGCAGTCAATAAGTACAGGACCGTCAATAGTAAGAGCGGTATCAATAACACTGTCGATTTCGTCGTTGGTGCTTATTCTCATGCCTTTAACACCGAAAGCCTCAGCAACTTTAACAAAATCAGTTGCGCGGTGAGGATCGGTATCAGCAAAACGGTTGCCGTAAAAGATCTTCTGCCACTGGCGTACCATTCCCAGAACTGTATTGTTCATGATGAACATGATAACCGGCACATTGTAAGAAGCCATTGTTGCAAGTTCAGTAAGGTTCATATGGAAGCCGCCGTCGCCTGCGAAAAGGACAACTCTCTTACCGGGTTTGCCAACAGCCGCGCCGATTGAAGCGCCCATTGAATAACCCATTGTGCCCAAACCGCCGCTGGTAAGCAGAGTACGTGGAAGCTTATATTTATAGAACTGAGCTGCCCAAAGCTGATGCTGGCCAACGTCTGTTACGATAATAGTATCGTCCGGCGTCTTTCTGTCAACTGCTTCGATAACCTTCTGGGGATTAACAAAATCGCCGATCTCCTGCTGGATAAAGGGACGTTTCCAGCTGTTAACAAGTGCCTTCCACTCAGAATGATCCTGCTGTTCAACAGCGCAAGTAAGCATCGGAATAACTTCCTTAAGGTCGCCTCTGAGGTGATAGTTAGAATTTATATTTTTGTCCATTTCAGCGGCGTCGATATCAATATGCAAAATCTCCGCATTAGGAGCAAATTTTGCACGGTTGCCCGCAACACGGTCGGAAAATCTTGCGCCGCATGTAATAAGTACGTCGCACTCGTGAGCCGCTTTGTTACACTCAAAATGGCCGTGCATTCCGATAAGTCCGAGATGAAGTTCGTGACCGTTGGGGAATGCGCCGAGACCCATAAGCGATGAAACAACAGGCGCGTCAATCTTTTCTGCAAACGTTACAAGGTCTTCGCCCACATTTGAAGAAATTGCGCCTCCGCCTACATAGATAAGCGGTTTTTCTGCCTTGCTGAGAAGCTCAACAGCGCGCTCAACACAGGATTTCTTAGGATGAACAGGCTCTTCAGGCTGCTGGGCAGACTGATGAGTATATTCGCACATTGCGGCTGTAACATCCTTAGGAATATCAACGAGAACAGGACCTTTTCTTCCGCTGATAGCGATGCGGAAAGCTCTTCTCATTGTATCTGCAAGATCCTTAACGTCTTTAACAATAAAGTTATGCTTTGTTATCGGCATTGTGATACCGGTAATATCAACTTCCTGGAAAGAGTCTCTGCCGATCATAGAAGTGCCGACGTTGCAGGTAATCGCTACCATCGGAATTGAATCCATATACGCTGTTGCGATACCTGTTACCAGGTTTGTTGAGCCGGGGCCGCTGGTTGCAAAGCAAACGCCTACTTTGCCTGTAGCACGGGCATAGCCGTCTGCCGCATGGGAAGCGCCCTGCTCGTGAGCGGTTAAAATATGTTTGAAAGTATCGCCGTACTTATACAGTTCGTCAAAAATATTAAGAATGGTACCGCCGGGATAACCGAAGACGGTATCTACTCCCTGTTCTTTAAGTACTTCAAGAACAATCTGCGAGCCGTTTAATTCCATTCTAATCCTCTCCTATCACGTAAAATTTAATATATATTTTAGTTTATTTACATCTGTATGTCAAGGAAAATTTATGCTTGTAAAAAGATTGATGTTGGTATATACTTATTTGTGCAAATAAACAAAACTATTAAAAAAATCGGAGTTAGACATGAAATTAGGAATAGTAGGACTGCCAAACGTTGGCAAGAGCACTCTTTTTAACGCAATCACAAACGCAGGCGCCCAGAGCGCCAACTACCCTTTCTGTACCATTGAGCCAAATATAGGAATGGTAAGCGTTCCCGACGAGAGACTGGACAAGTTGGCAGAAATGTATCAGCCGGATAAATTCACTCCCGCAACCATTGAATTTGTGGACATTGCAGGCCTTGTTAAGGGCGCGTCAAAGGGCGAAGGACTGGGAAACAAATTTCTCAGCCACATAAGAGAAGTAGACGCGATAATTCACGTTGTCCGCTGTTTTGAAAACGACGACATTACGCACGTTGACGGCTCGGTTGACCCCGCAAGAGACATTGAAACGATAAATCTTGAGCTGGTTTTGTCCGACCTTGAAATTCTCTCACGCCGCATCGACTCACGCAAGAAAGCAATGAAGGGCGACAAAACCCTTGCAGACGAAGTTGAATTTCTTGAACGCCTTGCCGGTGAAATGGAAAACGGAAAAACGGCAAGAAGCGTTGACATTTCAGAAGATGAAAAAGCGTTTCTCAAGGACGTTTCTCTTCTTACAATAAAGCCTGTAATTTATGCCTGCAACATGGGCGAGGACGACTTTACCAACGGAATAGAGAGCAATAAATATTACAAATCCGTCTGCGAAATTGCCGCCGAAGAAGGCGCTGAAACGCTCCCAATATGCGCAGAAATGGAAGCTGAGATAGCACAGCTTGACGAGGAAGAAAAAGCAATGTTCCTTGCAGACATGGGGCTTGAAAAAAGCGGACTTGACCGCCTTATCAAAAAGAGCTACGCTTTGCTCGGACTTATATCTTATCTCACCGCAGGAAAGCCGGAAGTAAGAGCCTGGACAATCAAAAAAGGAACAAAAGCTCCCCAGGCGGCAGGCAAAATTCACACTGACTTTGAGAGAGGATTTATCCGCGCCGAAGTCGTTTCTTTCGACGATCTGATGGCCTGCGGAAGCATGACAGCCGCAAAAGAAAAAGGACTTGTCCGCAGTGAAGGTAAAGATTACGTAATGCAGGACGGAGATATTGTTTTATTCAGATTTAATGTATAAATGTGCATAATAATACATAAATCACGGGAATAAACACCCGTGATTTATTTTTATGAACACATTGTCATTGCGTGTTCATTACTGTTTAGTTTGAATAATATAATTCTGTTATTCTTGCAAAAATTGTTGACTATAACCAAAAAATAATGTATTATGATTGATAAGGTAGGATACATAATATGACGGCATCATCTGACTTTAATTTTGAAAACGCAGTTGCCTCGGCCCAGAGCGGCTCCTCGTCAACTGTGAATAAAATTATTCAGAATATGCGCCCGACCGTTGAGATGATAGCAATGAAATACATCTCCTCTCAGCTGGAAAAGGACGACCTTGTCCAGGAGGGCATGATAGGACTTCTAGCCGCCATACGCTCCTACAGAACAGGCAAAGGCGCTTCATTTAAAACCTTCGCCTGCATTTGCATTGAAAACTCCATTCAGACCGCTTTAAGAAAATTCAACAGGATTAAAGACGTTCCTCAGGACAGCATGGTCTCCTACGAGGATTATCTTAAGACCCTAGGCAGCGCAGACAGCGCAGAAGACGATTTTCTTGCTTCAGAAAGTGTCAGACTTTTGACCGAAGAGCTTGAGCGAGTTCTCTCAGGCTTTGAGTACGAAGTGCTTCGTTTGCATATTGTGGGCTGCAGTTACAGCGAAATTGCAAAACGGCTGGGCAAAACATCAAAGGCAGTTGATAATGCACTGCAACGTATTCGCAAGAAGCTGTTGCTTCTTTTTGAATAATTTCCCCAGGCAAAATATTATGAGAGGTAGTAAAATCCAATGTACGAAGACAAGACATTAGTCTGCAAAGAATGCGGCAACGAGTTCGTTTTCACTGCGGGAGAACAGGAGTTCTACGCTGAAAAAGGATTCGTTAAGGAGCCACAGCGCTGCAAAGCTTGCCGTGACGCAAGAAAAGCGGCTGCCCGTGCTCCTCGTGAAATGCATGACGCTGTATGTGCCAACTGCGGTGCGGCTTGCAAGGTTCCCTTTGAACCTCGCGAAGAACGCCCTGTTTACTGCAGTGAGTGTTTCGCGAACTTAAAAGCAGAGTAATCATGTTATTGATATAATATTGTAACCACAGCATTACTTTCAATAGCAGACAAAGCCATCCTGATAAGGATGGCTTTTGTTCTTTTATCTTGAATTTTCTATTTGTTAAAACAGAATTGGAATATAAACAGTTATTTTCGCTGTTTTCCTGTAAAATCTGATGAGACAAGCCGCCAAACAGCCACACCGTTTGCGGCTTTATTTTCAATAGTCCAACTTCTTTCAGTCTGATTTTCCATAATCTTTTCTAGTGCATGAACTTTTTCCTCAACAGTTGAAACCTGCTCAACTGTCCCGCTGCCGATAACACTGGCATAACGGCAGCTGTAATCACAGGCCCTCTCCCCTTCTATCAGACCATCCATTGACGCAATAGAAAAGGATGCTTTGCCGCTTTTTGACCAAAGATCAGACTTCTTTCCTTTTTGTGCACAATGAAAATAGAGAGTGAGAACACAGCCGTCATCGCTGAGTTCGTATCCATATGAAATCGGCAAAACATACGGCACGTCTCCGTCATTTACGCCCAGCGTGCAAAACTTCACACGCTCCAGCACACTCTTTATATCCTTAATATCAGTAATTTCTCTATCTCTTCTGTTCATAATCTCACCAATTTATCAACTAAAAAAAGGCGCGCTTCGCATTTCTGCGTAAAACGCGCCGTTTAATATTACTCTTTACCGTTCCAGCAGTAAGTACAAAGTTTAGACGGGTCGATACCGACGGATTCTATCATATCATCAAGACGGTGATAACGAAGAGATGTGAAATGAAGTTTTTCACAAATTGTATCTACCATCTTCTGGTACTTTTCGCTGTCGGGATCAGAATATTCCTCAAGCATCTTTTCGTCTGGATCACAGCCCTCAAGTTCTTTAATAACTCTCCTGGTGATCAGCTCCATTTCTGAAGTTGAACGAGAGAAGTTAAGATACTTACAGCCGTAAAGCAGAGGCGGACATGCGGGTCTGATATGCACCTCTTTTGCTCCGCTCTCATAAAGAAATTCCGTAGTTTCACGAAGCTGAGTACCTCTTACGATAGAGTCATCAATAAGAAGAAGGCTCTTTCCTTCAATCAGATCGTGAACAGGAATAAGTTTCATTTTTGCAATCAGATTACGCTTGCTCTGGTGAGTAGGCATAAAAGAACGGGGCCAAGTCGGCGTATATTTTACAAAAGGTCTTGAAAACGGAACGCCGGATTCATTTGCGTAACCGATAGCATGGGCGATACCTGAATCCGGAACGCCGGCAACGATGTCGGGTTTTACGGAGTCACGGCGAGCAAGCAGTTTTCCGCAGTTATAGCGCATCTTTTCAACGCTAATACCTTCATATGAAGATGACGGATAGCCGTAATAAATCCAGAGGAAAGTACATATCTTCATATCTTTGCCGGGATTTACAAGAGTTTTTACACCATCATTATTCATTACAACAATTTCACCCGGTCCCAGCGCTTTATAATCCTTATAACCCAGATTTAGATAAGCAAAACTCTCAAAACTTGCGCAGTAACCGTCGCTCTTCTTGCCGATTACAATGGGGGTCCTGCCCATTTTGTCGCGGGCACAGTAAATTCCCTTTGGAGTAAGAATGAGCATGCTCATTGAGCCGTCGATAATCTCCTGGGCGTAGCGTATACCGTCAATAAGATTGTCCTTCTGGTTAATAATTGAAGCGACAAGTTCGGTTGGGTTTATATCACCGTTTTGCATCTCAAAGAAATGAGTGTTTGTGCTGATAATCTTTTCGGCGATCTCATCAGCATTATTAATTCTGCCGACAGTAGTTATAGCAAACGTGCCGTGATGGGAGCGCACCAAAATCGGCTGAGCTTCAAAATCAGAGATACATCCGATGCCCATAGTACCGTGCATTGTGTTTGACTCTTTGGTAAACTTAGTTCTGAAAGGAGCATTTTCAATATTATGAATTGCCTTGTCAAATCCGTCTTCGGGGCTGTAAACCGCCATTCCTGCACGTCTTGTGCCGAGATGGGAATGATAGTCAACGCCGAAAAACAAATCGAAAACGCAATCATCCTGAGAAACTGCACCGAAAAAACCGCCCATACATTACACCTCTTAATTAAAATTCCAATAGGGATATTATATCAAAAACAGACGCATACGAAAAGAGAAAATCAAAAAAAATCGAAAGATTTTTAATTTTTACATATCTTGCGCAAATTATAAGTGAAATGGCGGAAAAAATTTAACAAATTTGCAACGCATATGATTATCCCCCGGCTCATAGCAAGCCGAGGGATAAAATTATGATTGAAGAAATCCTGCTTTTCTAAGCGAGCCTATCAGATCGTTGACAGTTGTAATTACTTGAGAAAGATTAGCTGAAGTTGACAAAAGGTCAACCTCCTGACCGGGGGTAATTGTAGCAGTGGGTCCTGTCGCTCCTCTGGGGCCAGTAGGTCCTGTTGGGCCTGTCGCACCGCTTGGTCCTGTGGCTCCTGTTGGACCAGTTGCTCCGCTGGGACCTGTGGGGCCTGTAGGTCCAGTTGCTCCGCTGGGACCAGTGGGTCCTGTTGGACCAGTTGCACCGCTGGGGCCCGTGGATCCTGTTGGGCCTGTTGCACCACTGGGTCCCGTGG